>JAAWOG010000049.1 GCA_022799355.1 Lachnospiraceae bacterium
AAGACGATTTACAGACGCAAAGAGGCTGGAAATCGTCTTCGTGAAAGGTGTACTGTAGGGGCATCTGCGGAACTGGAATAAGAAAGGAACCTTCATGAATTATAAGAAAAGATTTTATGCGGCGCTTTTAACAGTCGTTCTTGCGGCGGGGGTATTTGCTGTGGGAAAAAGCGGAATACAGATGAAGGCGGAGCAGGAGCAGGCGCAGCAGGAAAGCTTTTTGAACAGGAGAAAGGATACGCTCAGGCTGTGGTATACGGATGAGAGCCTGACGGATTATTTAAACGCCGCGGCGGTAGCCTACGGCGAGCGGAGCGATGTCAGGGTGGAGGCTGTGCTGATCAGCGACAGCGAGTATGTGGAGGAGATCAATGAGGCTTCCCTTGGACGCAGTGAAAAGGAAAAACCGGATCTGTACCTGATTACGAATGACTGTCTGGAAAAAGCGCATCTGGCAGGGCTGGCAAAAGAGATAGCCGATCAGGACATGTTTCGGGTGATAGATTTTGAAAACGGTGGAGCGGAGGCGGCGGTAACGTATGACGGGAAGGTCGTGGCATATCCGTTTTATTACGAGGCGTGTGCGCTGCTCTATAATAAAACATATCTGAAAGATTATGCGAGGCTGCAGCTTGAGGCGGAGGCGGACTTAGCGGCAGGAGAGGCGGCTCAGGCGGAGGCGGATGCCGGTAATGTGGAAGAAGAGGCGGCCGGAGAGGAAAGCGGACATGAGTTCTCGGAGGAGGAAATTGCCAGGAAAGCACAGGAGTGTCTGCCCGATACGATAGCGGAACTGGAAGATTTTGCGGATAATTACAATGCGCCGGAGCAGGTGGAGGCTGTCTTTAAGTGGGACGTGTCCGATATTTTGTATAATTACAGTTTTGCCGGGGATCATCTGATTGTGGGCGGTGAAAACGGAGACGATCCGGAGAGGATCGATATTTATAATCTGGAGACGCTGCAGTGTCTGACAACTTTTCAGAATCTGAATCAGTTCTTTTCCATTGAGACAAGAGGCGTCAGTTATGAATCGGTGATGCAGGATTTTCTGGATGGGAAAATTGTGTTTACCGTGGCGGGTACGGAGGCTGTAAATCGTATGGCGCAGGCACAGGCGGACGGAAGTTTTGCTTATGAATATGGCTATTACAATATGCCGGATCTGACGGAGGAGCTAAAGAGCCGTTCTTTATCGATTACAACCTGTATTGCCATAAACGGTTATACGGAATTTGAGGAAGAGGCGAATGATTTTGCACGGTTTATGATGCAGGACTGGACAAGCGGACTGAATCTGCAGGAGAGCACCGGAAAGATGCCCGTATACGGTTACCCGCTTTACGATGAACTGTATACGTTTGCCGGCGCCTACAATGAATCCATGCCGATTCCGAAGATGATGACCACCGGGAATTTCTGGGTACAGATGGAGATTGCCTTTACGAATATCTGGGAGGGCGGCGACGTAAATGCCCTGTTGAAAAGTCTGTCGGAGCAGGTAATGAGCCAGGTGACGGGAGAAGAATATACGGAGGAGTATATTGAACTGCCGGTAGAGGAAGTGCCGGAAGAAGAATATATAGAAGAGCCTCAGGGATAACAGAATAGCAGAAAAACGCCGGGAAACCGTATAAAATGATTGTTGTACGTTCCCGGCTCTTTTTATGCAAAAGGGGGGAATATGGACTTTTGGAGTGAAAAATATCATATTGCAGGCGTCTGAGTTGCTCGGATGACACCGACTCGGATATCACCGAGTAAAAATTGACATTGATTTTTTGTTTTGCTATATTATTTGTAACAGCAAAAACGATTTTGGAAAGTGGGTGGGAAAATGAAATTTTTGGGCAGAGAACAGGAGAGAGAAAAACTGCATCGGGTATTGGGAAAAAACTGCCAGACGGTGTCTTTGATTTATGGACGCAGGAGAGTCGGTAAGAGTGAGCTGATTAAGCAGATACTCCGGGAATCGGATATTCCGGGAATTTATTATGAGTGCAAACAGACAACGGAATTGCATAATGTGGACAGTTTGGCAGTTTTGATCGCAGGACAGTTTAACCTGCCTAAACCTGCTTTTGAAAATATGGAAGAGGTGCTTGAGTTCCTGTTTCAGAGATCCTGTCAGGAAAAGCTGATTATTGTCCTGGATGAGTATTCTTATCTTCGGGATTGCATAAAAGGAATAGACAGCATTCTGCAGTCGTTGATCGATAAATATGGTGATATATCTTTTATAAAGTTAATTTTGTGCGGCTCCTATGTAGACATTATGAAATCGCTGCTCTATAACGAAAACCCACTGTATGGACGGGTGGATGTAACCATCCATTTGAAGCCCATGGATTATTTTGAATCGGCATTGTTTTATCCGGAATTTTCGGATGATGATAAAGTCAGGTTATACAGTGTGTTTGGGGGGATTCCCTATTATAACAGGCTGATAGATCCAACGCTTACGGTAAGGGAAAATATGATTGAACTGATTGCCTCTCCGGGAGCAAGACTGGAAAATGAAGTATCCATGTATCTGAAATCAGAGATATCCAGGATTATTAATGCAAATGAAGTATTTGACGCACTTTCGCGCGGATTCTCGAAATACAGCGATATTCTTTCGCAGTCTCATGTGTCAAGCGGACCGGCTATGGTGGACGTTCTGGATAAGCTGATTCGTATGGAGATGGTAGAAAAGCAGGCGCCGATCAACGATGAAAATAACAGGAAAAAAGTAGGTTATTATATTCTTGATAATCTGTCACTGTTTTACTATCGATACGTTTTCCGTTATTTATCCCAGATGAATGTTATGGAGACGGAAGTTTTTTATGACAGATATATCAGAGAGGATTTTGAGACAAAGTATGTGCCGCATGCGTTTGAAACGATCTGTAAGCAGTATCTGGTCCGTTTAAACAGGCGCGGTCTGCTGGAAGAACCCTTTGAAAAAATTGGGAAATATTATTATGACGATCCGGTTGGGAAGAGAAACGGCGAATTTGATATTGTGACAAAGGATTCCAAAGGGTATATTTTCTATGAGGCGAAATTTCGGAGAGAGCCAGTTTCGGAAGAGATGATCCGTGAAGAGATCGGACAGGTGGAAAATACAGGACTGTGTTGTTATAAATATGGTTTTTTCAGTATGTCCGGTTTTACGGCAAAGGAGGAAGAGTATCTGATCCTGATCACCCTGAAAGATGTGTATGCAGGTTAGAAGCGGGAAGTGTGCTGTGAATGAAAAAACAGTGTGAGTCGTATATGATTTATATGATGCACAAATAATGGCGGTAAAGTATAGAATGATAAAAAATGCCCATACTGAAAATAACCGCATGATGACAGCGATAGAAGCGAAGGGAGGATTTTCAGTATGGGCATGATTATTGCGATCGTTTCCGGCGCCCTGATGAGTATTCAGGGCGTTTTTAATACGAAGGTGACGGACCAGACAGGGGTGTGGACGGCAAATGCTTTTGTGCAGTTTACGGCACTTCTTGTCTGCCTTGGGGCATGGGCGGCGGTAGAGAGAAATTCCTTTATGGGAATTATGAAGGTGGAGCCGAAGTATATGCTGCTCGGAGGCGTGATGGGGGCGGCGATTACCTGGACCGTCATTCAGAGCATGAAGAGCCTTGGCCCAGCCAAAGCGGTGCTTTTTATCGTGGTGGCGCAGATCCTGGTGGCGTATCTGATAGAACTGTTCGGCATCTTCGGTGCGGAAAAACAGCAGTTTGAGATGAAAAAACTGATAGGAATGGCACTGGCAATCGTGGGCATTATTATTTTTAAATGGGAATAAAGTGCTTGTAAAATGGCGGGCATTGCCATATAATAAATTTATGCCGTGAATAAAAGCGGCGAGGGGCTTCTTTTTCGCGATGCGGAAAGGAAAAAGAATGAAATTATATCAAAGAAAATCGATACCCGGACAAAGCCTGCGCAGAGGCTTTTTAGGGGTGTACTTTTTTATGGCGGTATCCGTGCTGTGCATGCTGACAGGCTGCGGAAAACAGGACAGCCTTCTTTCGGAACTCGGACAGGAAGAGGTGTCGGAGTGCGAAATTCCGGATTTGGAAGAGGTGTCGGAGGAGAGTTTTGCCGAAGGAGAAGACGGCGATACGCAAGAGGGACCAAAGCAGGAGACAGCCGGGACAGAGGCCGATGGGGAGCGTAACGGAAATACTGAGGCAGCCGGAAATATTCTGGTGCATGTCTGCGGCGCAGTGGTAAGTCCCGGCGTCTATGAACTGCCTGCGGAAAGCCGTTTTTACGAGGCAGTGGAGAAGGCGGGCGGCTTTGCGGAGGATGCCTGCCGGGATTATCTGAATATGGCGGCGCCTCTTGCGGATGGGAGCAGGCTGGAAATTCCGGCATTGCAGGATATTCAGGAGATGGAAAAGGTGCAAAGCGCAGCGCCCGGAGCGATAACGGACACTGATAAAGAGTATAATTACTATACCGCGCCGGAGGCGTCTGCGCCGCAGGCGGAAAGCGGCGGTTCATCGGGCGGACTTGTAAATATCAATACGGCGGATATCCCGGGGCTCTGCAGCCTGCCGGGAATCGGTGAGGGACGCGCGAAGGCGATCGTGGAATACAGGGAGAAGCAGGGAGGCTTTCAAAAAAAGGAAGACATCATGCAGGTGTCGGGCATCGGTGAGAAGATGTACGCAAGGATGGAAGAGTATCTGACGGTTGAGTAGAAACCTCCGGTCAGGCATAAAGGGAGAATATCATAAAACAGCGGGGATCAAAACAGACAGAAATTGCGAGGTAAGTCATGGCAAAAAGAGTTTTAGTGGTAGATGATGAGAAACTGATCGTGAAGGGCATCCGGTTCAGCTTAGAGCAGGACGGAATGGAAGTGGACTGTGCCTATGACGGTGAGGAAGCGCTGGAGAAAGTAAAAAATGGTACATATGATATTGTTTTGCTGGATGTGATGCTGCCGAAGCTGACGGGATTTGAAGTCTGTCAGCAGATCCGTGAGTTTTCCGGCGTGCCGGTTGTGATGCTCACGGCAAAGGGCGATGATATGGATAAGATACTGGGACTTGACTACGGCGCGGATGATTATATCACGAAGCCATTTAATATTCTGGAAGTGAAGGCAAGGCTCAAGGCCATTATGCGCCGGACGGCACCGAAGGATGAGAAGAAAGATAAAAATACGGTGCTGGAAAGCGGTGATATGCGCGTCAACAGGGAGGACCGGCGGGTATATATCTCCGATAAGGAGATCAACCTGACATCGAAAGAGTTTGAGGTACTGGAACTTCTGATGTCCAATCCGGGCAAGGTATACAGCAGGGAGAATCTGTTAAAGAGCGTCTGGGGCGTGGACTATCCGGGGGATGTGCGGACTGTGGACGTGCATGTCAGGCGGCTGCGCGAAAAGATTGAAAACAGTCCCAGCGAACCCAAGTTTGTGCAGACCAAGTGGGGTGTGGGGTATTATTTCAGGGAGTGAGTAAATGTTCTATCGTTGGGAAGATCTCAAATCAAAGATCAAATCTTTAAGAAGTCTGAAAACCAGGATCTTTATACTGATATTTCTGGTGGGGCTCATTCCCGGTTACTGTATGCAGTACGGTATTTTGCAGAACTATGAGATCCGTGCCATCTCGGTGCGGAGCTCGGAAGTTCAGGCACAGCTTAAAATTCTGGCAAATCACCTGATTACTTACAATTATTTACAGGATACTTCTTCTCCGGTTATCAATGCGGAGTTAGAGCAGCTTTCCAATCTGTACGGCGGGCGTGTTCTGATTATTTCGGGAAATCTGAAAGTGGTAAAGGATACCTACGGCATCAGCGAGGGAAAAACGATCATTTCAGAGGAAGTGGTGAAGTGTTTCCGGGGTGAGAGTATGTCCAATTATGACGCGGACCTCGGCTATATTGAGATGACAATACCGATTTCCGAAAAGGTAGGCAGCGCGGCGAAGGACGGGGGGACGGAGGAAGTAAAGGAGGTGGTGAGAGGCGTGATGCTGATCGGCATTTCCTGCGATACGATCCATAAGACCATGGATATTCTGAGCAATAAGGCGAATATCCTGCTGCTGATCATGATGATTATTATTCTGGGATTTGCACTGCTGTTATCAAATTTCATGGTAAATCCGCTGAACAGGGTTACGATGGCGATCAATGAAGTGACCGAGGGATTTTCAGATAAGGCGATTAATGTGCCGGATTATGCGGAGACGGTACATATCATAGACGCCTTTAACCAGTTGCTTGGAAGGATGAAAGTGATCGATGATACAAGACAGGAGTTTGTATCAAATGTATCCCATGAGTTAAAGACGCCTATTACCTCTATGAAAGTACTGGCGGATTCGCTGCTTTCGCAGGAAAATGTACCGGTGGAACTGTACCGGGAATTTATGGAGGATATCGCCAAAGAGATAGACAGGGAGAATAAGATTATCACCGATCTGTTATCCCTTGTGAAGATGGATAAAAAAGTGACGAATATGAATATTACGGAAGTGAATATGAATGAGCTCACGGAAGTAATATTGAAACGGCTCCGTCCCATTGCCAGAAAGCGGGATATTGAGGTGACTTTTGAGAGTATCCGGCAGGTGAAGGCGACGGTGGATGAGGTAAAGATCAGCCTTGTCATCTCCAATCTGGTGGAAAACGCCGTGAAATACAATAAGGAGAACGGCTGGGTAAAGGTGGTGCTGGATGCGGACCATCAGTTTTTTACGCTGGCGATCAGCGATTCGGGCATTGGCATTCCGGCGGAGGAGATCAGCCATATTTATGAGAGGTTCTACAGGGTGGACAAATCTCATTCCCGGGAGATCGGCGGAACCGGGCTCGGGCTTGCGATAACAAGAAGCGCCGTGCTGATGCACAGGGGTTCCGTGCGGGTGGAAAGCAGTCCCGGCGAGGGGACCAGTTTTATGGTAAAGATACCGCTTAACTACAAGGCGTAGTTCGGACAATGACGCTATGCCGCAGGATAAGCGAGGGAAAACGGTAAAATATAAATGACGCCGCTCGGGCAGGTATTTGCCGGGGAGGATATGCGGCAGTTGGTTAAAAGAGCAGAGGATCGGTATGAGAAAAAGAATCATGATATGCTTTCTGATACTGCTTTTTGTGACAGGCCTGTCAGCTTGTGGCAGAGAGAAGGAAGAAGGGAGCTACAGTTATCAGATTTATTATGTCAATAAAGACGGAACCCGGGTGGTTGGCGAGGAATATGTGACAAATACGTCGGCGGAGGATAAGGATGGGCTGCTGCAGGAACTTATCGGGCAGATGACAGATATGTCAGACAGGCCTGAACTTCTTCCGCCCCTTTCGGATTCCTTCCAGGGATATACGCTGATTGAGGGGCAGATGAATCTGGACTTTCAGGAGAGTTATGTAAAACAGGAACCTATTGTCGAGGTGCTTACCAGGGCGGCGGTAGTGCGGACGCTGACACAGGTAAACGGTATCGATACGATCACCTTTTCCGTTCAGGGAGAGGCACTGACGGATGCTATCGGTGTGCCGGTGGGAGCCATGACGGCAGATTCTTTCATTGACAATGCGGGGACGGAAATCAATGCCTATGTGGATGCGGAACTTCGCCTTTATTTTGCGAACGCGGAGGGAGATGCGCTGGTGGAGGTGAGCAGGAATGTTATTTACAACAGCAATATCTCCATGGAACAGCAGGTGGTGGAGGAACTGATCAAAGGACCGAAGAAGGACGGCAAGGGGGAAGATGAGGCAGGTTATCCGACCGTCAACCCGGCGGTAACGATTCTTGGCGTCACAACGAGGGACAGAGTATGCTATGTTAATCTGAGTGAGGAGTTTCTTACGCCGGTCTATAATGTAACGTCACAGGCGGCGCTGTATTCTATCGTTAATTCCTTGGTGGAGCTGCCGGGTATTAATAAAGTGCAGATATCCATTGATGGTGACACGAATGTCACATTCAGGGACAGCGTCAGTTTGACGACAGTGTTTGAAAGGAATCTGGATATTGTGAAGTAAGGGGTAGTTTGCCGTAGGCGCCCTGGGCGCCTGCGGTGCAAAAAGAGAGGATAAATATGCAGATAAGAAGACCGCTTTGCCTAGTGTCTCTTATCTTTGTACTGCTGTTGATGTGCTGTATATACGGCGGTGAGCAGAAGGAGGATATTTTTCCCGAAGAAGGGGAGAGAATTACTCTGACCGGGATAGTCAAAAACAAGGAATACCGTGTCATGTATGGTGAAAAGGTTCCTGTCCTGTATGTCAGCAGTACGGAAGATAAAGATGACAGGCAAGTTATGTGTTATATGACAGATAAAGAGAAAGGCGGCAGACTTCCATATATGGGCGAAACCGTCAGAATTTCCGGAAAGGTATCCTGTTTCCGGCGTGCTGGTAATCCGGGAGAGTTTGATTCCCGTGAATATTACCGGATCTTAAACATTTCTTATAAATTGAATCAGGCAGAAATTTCGGAGCGTTCAGGTTCCTGCTTCCCATTGAGAGAAAAGTTATTTCAATTAAAAAATCATTGTTCGGAAATACTGGACAGATTATATCCGCCGAAGGAGGCTTCGGTGTTAAAAGCGATGCTTCTCGGAGAAAAGAGTTCTCTGGAAGAGGAGATCAAAGAACTGTATCAGTTAAACGGGCTGATCCATATATTATCGATCTCGGGGCTTCATGTGTCACTGCTGGGCATGGCGGTCTCCGGGCTTTTGAAAAAGTGCGGTGCGCCCATCTGGCTGAGGGCACCTTTTGCCATCGGCGTTATGTGGTGCTATGGCATGATGACCGGGATGGGGGTATCTACCTGGCGGGCGGTCTTTATGTTTGCCCTGCATCTTCTTGCGGAACTGCTTGGAAGGACCTACGATATGCTGACGGCCCTTTCGCTTGCGGCGCTGTTGATGCTCGCAGAACAGCCGCTTCTTGTCAGGCACAGCGGATTTCTGCTCTCCTTTGGGGCTGTAGTTGGAATCGGCGTGGTACTGCCCTGGTGGAAGGGTATGCTGAGGAGACTGACCGGTTTTGGGATGGAGGATGAGGGAAGAGGGCTGAAAAGAAAGGAGAAAAAGGAGAAATTCTGCAAAGCAGTTATCGAAGGACTTTGCCGGGCAATGGGCGAAGGACTTTGCTTAAGTACGGCGATAACCGTTGCCACCCTGCCGGTCCTTCTTGGTTTTTACTATGTATATCCTGTTTATTCGCTGTTTCTCAATCTGTATGTAATACCGCTGATGGGGCTGGTGCTGGCTTTTGGGATAGTCTCTCTTGCCATCGGTTTCCTGATGCCGGAGGCGGCGGTTTTCCTGAGTGTGCCGGATCGGTTTATTTTGTGGTTTTATGAGATCTCCTGCCGGGGAGCATTGAAGCTGCCGGGAGGGATCAGAATCGGAGAAAAGCCAAAGCTGTGGCAGATTATTGTGTATTATGGTGTTTTATGCTTTCTTATTTTATGGGATAACATGGTGGAGGAAGGCGTTAAGTGGAAAACCGGGACCGGCGCAGGCGTGATTCCCCGGATGGCAATATCGGGCAGGGGAAAAGAAGCCGAAGCAAAGCGGAGGAGGGGCGGAAAAAAAGATAAGCTGCCGGGGATACCGGCAATCGCGCAGTGGCTTCTGGCGCTCGGGATGTTATGGCTTCTTCTTGTGCGCCCGTTTTCGGGATTTGCGGTATCTTTTCTGGATGTGGGACAGGGCGATTGTATTGTGATGCGGAATGAAAACGGCAATTGTTTTATGGTAGACGGCGGTTCCACCAGCAAATCCGATGTGGGGAAATATCAGATACTGCCTTTTCTGGAGAGCAGTGGGATCGGCGTGCTGGAAGCAGTGTTTGTAACGCATCCTGATGAAGATCATATATCCGGTATTATGGAACTGATGGAACAGTCCGCTTACGGCGTCAGGATAAAGAGCCTGATTCTGCCGGATGCTTCAAAGGAGATAAAAGAAGAGAAGCTGTCCGAACTGAGAGAGGAGGCGGCAAGGCAGGGGATTTCGGTCTTTTATATCGGGCGGGGAGACGTGATACGGGATAAGAAACTGAAAATTACCTGCCTGGGACCGGAAAAAGGGATAGTGACTGATGAAGTCAATGAAATATCTACGGTGCTCTATGCGGAGTATGAGGGGGTTCGTATGCTGCTGACCGGAGATGTGACCGGGGAGCCGGAAAAGGAACTGCTCGGGGAACTGGAAGGGAGAGAGAGGCTGACGGTACTCAAAGTGGCGCACCACGGCTCAAAATATTCCACTCCGGCGGATATGCTTGCGTTGACCGATCCGATATATGCGGTGATCTCCGCCGGGAAAGACAACCGGTATGGACATCCTCACGAAGAACTGATGGAGAGGCTGCGGCAGCAGGGGTGCCGTATTTATCAGACGTCGGATGGGGGAGCCGTTATGATGGAGGTGAAAGGCGGGAGGATATGGGTGAAGGAGTATTTGAGTAACAGCTCAGCATGTAAAAATGTGTGATGGGAAAATAGAATCAGCCCTTTCACCGTAGGTGAACTTAAAATAGGGCGGATTCAGTAACAGTGCAGCCGAAAGGCTGAACTGCTACGTATTTGAAAAAGAAGAAGCCGGTATCACTTGACAAATAGCGGGAAGAAGATAAAATGTAACTCACATACGGTCGTGGTAAAGAGCGTTAAGGAGCGTTAAGGACCGTTAAGGTTCGGGAAAGGATATGTTATCATGCAGAGAATTACGGAAGATATAAAGACGGGACAACTGAAGCAGATCTATCTGCTCTACGGCGAGGAGGCGTATCTGGTCAGGCAGTACAGGGACAGGCTGCTTGGCGCTTTGCTTGGCGGCGGGGATGAGATGAATGTGAACCGCTTTGAGGGGAAGGGCGTGTCGGTGCCGGAGATCATCGACATGGCGGAGACGCTGCCATTCTTTTCCGACAGACGTGTCATAATGTTGGAGAATACGGAACTGTTTAAATCCGGCGGGGAAAAGCTGGCAGGGTATCTGAAGGAGCCGGCGGAGAGCAGTAGTTTTATTTTTGTGGAACGGGAAGTCGATAAGCGGAGCGGCCTTTATAAGACGGTAAAAAAACTGGGATATGCGGCGGAGTTTGGCAGACAGGATGCGAAAACTTTGCAGAAATGGGTGTGCGGTATTCTGAAGAAAGAGGGAAAACAGATTTCATCCGGGACGCTGCAGCTTTTTCTGGAGGGATGCGGAGATGATATGGAAAATATCCGAAAAGAGCTGGAAAAGCTGCTCTGCTATACACTTGACAGGGATGTCATTACTTCGGATGATGTAAAGGAGATCTGCGTGCCGCAGATACAGAACCATATTTTTGATATGATCACTGCTATTGCGGAGGGAAGAGGGGAGAAGGCGCTCTCTCTTTACTATGATCTTCTCGCTCTCAGGGAGCCGCCGATGCGTATTTTATCTCTGATATCCCGACAGTTTAATCTTCTGCTGCAGGTAAAGGAACTGGCAAAAAAGGGCTATCCCCAGGCTTCGATCGGAGAAAAGGTGGGGCTGCACGGGTTTATCGCCGGAAAGTACATGAAACAGGCTGCCGGTTTTAAGACCGCGTTTTTAAAGCAGGCGCTTAAGGACTGCGCGGAAGCGGAGTTCGCGTTTAAATCCGGAAGGATGGGGGATCAGCTCAGTGTGGAAATGCTGATCGTGAAATATGGCAGCAGGTAAAGCGGTTTTTGTTTATAAAACTTACTCCGCAACAGGCGGCGCAACGATAACATGATAATGATATTTGTGCAGGTTATCAAGCTGGCTGGGGGTGATATTCCAGTCCGTGATGATAGCGGTAATGTCGGCGGGGATAAAAAGGTAATGCAGAGAATTTTTCCCCAGTTTTGAGCTGTCGCAGAGCAGGTAGGTTTCCGTGGAATGTTCCATCAGTTTGGACTTGTTGCTCAGCTCTTCCGAGTAATCGCACAGCCCGAGAGCCGGATCGAAGGCGCTGGTGGAAAGAAAACTCTTGTCAAAATGAAAGGAGGACAATGTGGATATGGCAATGGAACCCACATAGGAGGCATGTCCCTTGAGGCTGATCCCGCCGGTGGAAACTGCGGTGACATTGGGATGGTCTTCCATGATCATGGGGAGCATCTGGCTGAGCGTCACCAAAGTAAGATGATATTCCATGGGGATCATCTTGCAGAGGGCAAGGACGCTGGTGCTGGCATCGGTGCCGATCAGGTCGCCGTCTTTGATAAACTGCAGACAGGCTCTTGCAATAGCCTGTTTTTCCGGCAGGTGCTGCTGGAGGCGGAAATTGAAATCTTTCATAAATACCGTATTATTGTCTACCATAAACAGCCCCGAAGAAGATTTGCATATCAGTTTCTTTTCCATTAAGTATAAAAGGTCACGTCTGGCTGTCATAACGGAAACCCCGAATTCTTTTGCTAAAAGTTCCGTGGTAGTTCTTCCCGTTGTCGAAATATAGTCTAAAACTTTATCACGTCTGCTGGAAACCATTTCATTGGATGAACGCATGTATATACCCCCTTTTAAAGTCCTATAATAAAATTACTATAAAAATATCATAAATGCAACGTAAAATGCGGGTTTTATTTTAAAACAGGAGATGGTATTAAATTCCTGAAACCGTGTTTTTCATTCTTATACTAATATAATATCGTAAAATATCATAAAATGACTAAAATAAGAGAAATATGATATGATAATGTGATTCATATATTGAAATTATGATATTTTAATGATATTCTGTAATCGTAACAAGCGGTACCGAAGAAAAATAAAGAAACGGGAGGTTAAGAAATGAAATTCAAAAGCTTGAAGATTTTAGCAATCGGAACATTGCTCGTGTTCTCACTTACGGCCTGCGGACAGAAGGAGAGCACACCGGAGCCGGCGGCGGAGGATACGCAGGCTGCGGCACAACAGGAGACGGAGCCGGAAGCGGAGAGTGCAAAAGAGCCGGCCGAAGAGGCTGAGGACGGCGGTAAGATTATGATCGGATATTCTCCGATGACCATGGTAAATCCCTACTTTGCGGCGGTTGGCAGCGCGATCGAAGAGGTAGTGGAGGCGGAAGGGGCGGAACTTGTGAAGTTTGATCCGCAGATGGATGCTTCCGTGCAGGCGGCGCAGATCGACGATATGATAAGTATGGGTGTGAAGGCTATTCTGTTTATACCTGTTGACTCCGCGGGAAGCCGCAATATCATGCAGGCATGCAAAGATGCCGGGGTATATGTGGTAAATATCGACAATGTGGTGAATGAAGACGATTACGATGTGGTGGATGCCATCGTGGCTTCCGATAACTACGGGCTGGGATATGTCTCCGGAGAAGATGTGGTGGAACGTTTCCCTGACGGTGCCAATATCGGCATTATGCATTCTCCTACTTCCGAATCGTGTATTGTGACGGTGAATGCGTTCTGGGATGCTATCAAAGAACATGCCGCTGATCCGGATGCCTATGTGAATGTGGCGGAAGCGGACGGAAAGGGAAATATGGAGCAGTCTTTTACACAGGCAACGGATATGCTGCAGGCACATGATGATATCGATCTGTTCTACTGCGTCAATGACCAGTCGGCGTTCGGCGTGATCCAGGCGATCAGGGAAGCGGGCAGAGCGGGGGAAGTCTCGGTTTACGGCAAGGATGGTTCTCCGGATGCAAAGGCGGTATTGGGACAGGACGGTTTTGTGCAGAGTTCAGGCCAGTCTCCTTTGAGCATAGGCAGGATCGGTGCGGAAAACTGCTTTAAGCTGATCAGGGGCGAGGAAGTGGAATTTAATACTTCTATTGAAGCGTTCAGCATCACGGCGGAAAATGTGGAAGAATACGGAATAGATGAGTGGCAGTAAAGGAGATACTATATGCTGACCTCATTAAAAGAGATTTTAAACGACTGTGAACTTCACGGATATGCTGTCGGCTCCTTTAATACGCCCACGCTGGAAACCCTTCGGGCAGTGATACACGCTGCCGAGTCCTTTCGGGTGCCTGTGGTGTTGAACCATGCGGAAAATGAGGAGGCGGTGGTACCCATAGAGGTTATTGCACCGCTGATGACAGAGTATGCAAAAAATGCGAAAGTGCCGGTGGCCGTCCATATCGACCACGGAGAAACGTTTCCCTATTTGATGAAGGCTATCCATCTTGGTTTTACATCCATTATGTATGATTGTTCCGGCCTTTCTTATAAAGAAAATGCGGAAAGAGTGAAGCGCTTTGTAGAACTAGTACATCCTCTGGGAATTTCAGTGGAAGCGGAACTCGGAGCGATGCCGAACAATATGGCAGGCTGCGTGAACGGACAGGAAAAGAGCGATCTTGACAACCTGGAACAGTATTTTACGGCTCCTTCGGAAGCTGCCGCTTTTGCCGGAGTAACCGGAGTGGATGCGCTGGCGATATCTTTCGGGACGGTACACGGAAGGTATGAGAAAGAGCCCAGGCTGGATGTGGAGCGTGTAAAGAAAATAAAGGGCATGATGCCAAAAGGGACGCATCTTGTGATGCACGGAGGTTCGGGAACCGGCAGAGAGCAGACGAAAGCGGCGATAAAAGCGGGTATACGCAAGATCAATTATTTTACGGCTATGGACACTGCGCCGGCGCCTGTTATATATGAGACAATCAAAAGGGCAGAGGGCGAACCGGTCCATTACGGAAGGCTTGCAAAGCTTGCGATGGAGGTAATGGAAGAAAAGGTGAGAGAAGCAATGGAGCTGTTTCTGAACGCCGATTCCGGATGAGATAAAGAGTAGATTGGGGCAGAAGCTGCCTGAGTGCGGCTTCTTTGTCCCCGGCGGGAAGGAGGTGAAGATATGAGCGGCGCAGTGATTTTAAATATGCAGAATATCTGCAAGTCATTTCCGGGCGTCAAAGTACTCGATCAGGTGAATCTTGATCTGAAAGAAGGGGAAGTACATGCTCTTTTAGGCGAGAACGGCGCCGGGAAGTCAACGCTGATCAAGATCCTTGGGGGTATTTACAGCGCGGATAACGGAAAGATTTATCTCGGCGGAGAGGAGGTAAAAATGGCTTCCGTGCAGGAGGCGCAGATGAGAGGCATCCGTATCATACACCAGGAGATCGTCCTGGTGCCGTACCGCTCCGTTGCGGAAAATATATTTCTTGGAAGGGAACTTAAAAATAAAGCCGGATTTCTGGATAAAAAGCAGATGCATGAACAGACCGGAGAAATTATACGAGAATTTGGGCTGGATCTTTCGCCGGACATGCTGATCTCAGAATTGTCAATCGGAATGCAGCAGCTGGTAGAGATCATGAAAGCGGTATCTACGGACGCCAGAATCATTGTTATGGACGAGCCTACCTCTTCTTTGTCCGAACATGAAGTGGAGTTTTTGTTTCGGACCATACGGCAGTTGAAGGAAAAGAAGGTGGGGATCATCTATATTTCCCATAAGTTACCGGAACTGTATGAGATTGCGGACCGGGTTACGGTGCTGCGGGACGGTCATACAATTAAGACATGCGCGATTCCGGAAGTTACCTCGGAAGAGCTGATCAATATGATGGTAGGCAGGGAACTGACAAAATATTATATCAAAACGGAAAATCCGATAGGGGATATTTCCCTGGAAGTGAGAGGGCTCTCCTGTGGAAAGCTGTTCAAAGATGTGAATTTTTACGCAAGATACGGAGAGATTATAGGGTTTTCAGGCCTGATAGGAGCCGGCAGGAGCGAAGTGATGAAGACGATCTTCGGCATACTGAAAAAAAGCGGCGGCAGTATCTATCTGGACGGAGAAGAGACAGACATCAGAAAACCGAAGGATGCGATAAAAGCAGGGATTGCCTATATTCCGGAAGACCGGAAAAACGAGGGGCTCATACTGATCAATTCCGTGGCGTTTAATATGACGCTGGCAGCACTGCATGAGATTATAAGGGGCGTTCGGGTGGACAAAAACAGAAGGATGGATATCGTCAGACATTATGTGGATGCCTTTTCCATTAAGGTGACATCGGGAGAACAGCTTGTGGGTAACTTAAGCGGAGGCAATCAGCAGAAAGTGGTGCTTGGAAAATGGCTGGCGCGCAAACCGAGGGTGATCATACTGGATGAGCCCACAAGGGGGATTGACGTAGGCTCCAAATCAGAGATTTACAGGATTATAAATGAACTGGCGGGAGAGGGCGTCTCCATCATCCTTGTCTCCTCGGAACTTCCGGAGGTGATCAATATGTGTGACCGGATCTATGTTATGGGGGAAGGGCGCATAAAGGGGGAGATCGGGCAGGCGGAATTCAGTCAGGAAAGGATTATGGATTATGCAGCAGGGAGGGAAACGGATGATGCTGAAAAATAGAAAAGGAAATCCTGTCATCGGGTGGATTCATACGAATCTGGGACCGCTTTTGGGGCTTTTGGCACTGTGCGTGGTGGTGACACTGATGTCAGATAAATTTATTTCAAAGGATAATTTCCTCAATATATTAAAGTCCGTATCGACCAACATGATGCTGGCATGCGCGCTGACAATGGTCATCATACTGGGACTTATCGATATATCGGTGGGTTCTACCGTCGGGCTTTCCGGCATCGTATGTGCGACGCTTATCGGAAGCGGGAAGTATCCGGTGTGGGAGGTCATTATGTTGTGCCTTGTCATCGGACTGTGTATGGGGCTGGTAAACGGCATTCTGATCGCCTATATCAAAATCCCGGCGTTTATTGCAACGCTTGCCACCCAGAACATCGGCAGGGGACTCTGTCAGGTGATATGCGACGGCGCGCCGGTGAGATGTTCCGAGGAGTCTTTTACAAAGCTGGGAACGACAACGATATTCGGCGGCGTCTCCATCACGATTGTCTACTCGGTATTTTTCGTGATACTGATCTGTATTTTAATGTACAGGACAAAAGTCGGGACATATCTGTACGCGATCGGCGGAAACGAGCTGGCGGCGGAATATTCCGGTATCAATGTAAAGGTGATCACGATGATACCCTATCTGATCGGCGGATTTTTCGCGGCATTTTGCGGGGTTATCTGGACGGCAAGGCTGGGTTCGGGTTCCCCTACTCTGGGGCAGAACTTCGAGCTCGATGCGATAGCGGCGACAGCATTGGGAGGCGCCAGCATGTCCGGCGGGATCGGAAGGATCGGGGGTACCATGATAGGCGTTTTGATGATAGGAGTTATCAATAACGGGCTGAACCTGATCAACCTGAACTCTTTTTATCAGCTGATCGTGAAGGGGCTGGTCGTGGCAATCTCGGTGATCATAGATGTAATGCGCAAAAAACGAACTCTGAAAATATGAAAGGAAAAACGAAAAGACTATGTTGGTAAATTTAAGTACATTATTGGATGAAGCGAAAAAAAACCACTATGCGGTGGCGGGTTTTACAACCCCCACACTGGATACGTGCGAAGCGGTATTGCAGGCGGCACAGGAACTGAATGCGCCGGTTATCATCGGGCAGGCTCAGCTGTATGAAAATTTTGGACCTATTGAACGCTTAGGGCCTGTGATGGCACAGATGGCAAGGGAGGCGAAGGTGCCCGTATGCCTTCATCTGGACCATGGAACCAGTATTGATTATATTATGAAGGCAGTGAAGGCGGGCTATACTTCCGTTATGGCGGATTTTTCTGACCGGAGTTTTGAGGAAAACGCGGAAATTGTGAAAATGTGCGTAACTTTCTGCCACAGTATAGGCGTATCGGTGGAGGGACTCGTTGGCAGGATGCCGAATGTGGGCATGGTGGAAGAGGCGGCGGGGAACCTGAACCTGAGAGAATTTTTTACGGATCCGGATGAAGTCGGACGTTTTATTGAGATCACCGGAGCGGATGCCCTGACCGTATCGTTCGGTACGATACACGGGATGACCGTGGCAAAGCCGGTGCTTGATTTAGAGCATCTTGTGCGGCTTCGGAAAGCTTCGGACTGCGCGCTGGTAATGCATGGATCTTCGGGCGTGGAAACGGAGCAGCTCAAAAAAGCGATTACATACGGCCTGAGCAAAATAAATGTCTATACAAAAGTTTCGACCAGCGCTCAGAAGGCGATCCAGGATGCCGTATGTCCCGAAAAGCCTCTTTATTATCATGAGATAGAGGCGGTTGCCAAGAGTGCGATGAAAGAAGCGGCGAAGGAGACGATACGGCTTTTGAGCAATGGGCATACGTTTGGATAAAAGGAAAAGGGTTACGGGAGAGGTGTGATTATGGCGTTCGGAGGCTTGGATATTGGTTCAAGCGGTGTAAAATGTGCACTGTACAATGATAAGGGCAGCCGGATCGCCCTTGCCAGAAGAGAGTATGACTGCATGGCGGGCGGCGGGCATTATGAACTGGATGGAAGTCTGGTGTGGGAGAAGGCAAAAGAGGTACTGCGGGAAGCGGCGGCGCAGAGTAAGGAGCCGGTGGAAGCGATAGCGGTGTCAGCCATAGGGGAAGCCGGTGTTGGGCTGGATAAGAGGGACAGAGTCCTTGCGCCCTCTTTGATGTTTCATGATGTGCGAGGGATGGAGGAGAGCCGCCTGCTTTGTGAAAAACTTGGAAAACGCCGGATCTATGAAAAAACCGGGAATGTGCCGAACGGAACGTATACGATTGAGAAGCTGATGTGGATCAGGGAGCATGAAGCTTACTATAAGGAAATAGAAAAGTTTTTTCTGTTTGAGGATTTTATCATCTTTATGCTGACCGGGGAGCGGGGAATCAGCTATTCTCTGGCGGCGAGGACAATGGCCTTTGATATTATGGAGAAAAGCTGGGATGAAGCTGTCTTTGAGGCGGCAGAAGTGGAGAGCAGCCTGATGTCCGGTACGTTTCCCTCAGGTACGGTGATAGGAACTCTGCGTCCGAAGCTGGCGGGAGAGTTGGGGCTTTGCAAACAGACAAAGATCCTGACAGGAGGACACGACGGATGGTGCTGCGCGCTGGGTGGCGGCATGACGGATAACCGGGCGGCGATCAATGTTTCGGGAAGCTGTGAGACGATCAGTGTGCTTTTGGATGGTCCCCGCAGAGATGGTTTTATGATGGAATCAGGATATAGCTGTATCCCCTATATTATGGAAAATACCTATGCGACATACGGCCTGTGCCTGACAAGCGGATCGCTGATCAAGTGGTTCAGGGATCGGCTGGGAGGCGGGCGCTCCTACAGGGAACTGGATGAGAGCGTATCCGATAAGCCTTCGGGGATCATAGTTATACCGGATTTTTCGGTGTCCGGGACACCCTGCTTTTCCCTGGATGCGAAGGGGCTTTTGTATGGGCTGACGCTGGATACTTCGGCGTCCGATATCTTTCGGGCTCTGATGGAGGGGACAGCCTTTCATATCAGGATGAATATGGAAATTATGGAGAAAAACGGCATTGAAATTCCGGCTGTGCGGACGGTGGGAGGCGCCGCCTTTTCCCCGCTCTGGATGCAGATCAAGGCGGATATATGGGGGCGGGAGGTTACGACCGTGGAGGGAGGAGAAGGCGGCGTGACAGGGCTTGCCATGCTGGCAGGAAAGGAGGCGGGGGTTTTTGGCTCGCTGGAAGAAGGAGCCGAAAAACTGATCCGTCCGGGCAAAACCTATGTGCCGAACGGAAGATACGGCGGATATTATACGGAAACTTACGGTATGTTTCAGGAGATGTTTGCGTGGAAGAGGCGGTACGGAAATGAATTTTATCGGACTGGATATCGGAACATCGGGGGTGAAAGCCCTCTGCATGGATGAGAATGGAAGGGTGGAAAAAGGATGCAGGGCAGGGTATGGATTTCTGTCTTCCGGCAGGGGCAGAAGGGAACTTGATCCGGAGAGCGTATGGCGCGCCGTCCTTAGATGTCTTGGGGAAACCGGAGGCGGAAGAGAGATAGAAACCGTGACGGTTTCCGCGCTGGGAGAAGCGGTCATAGCCGTGGATGCTTTCGGGAGATGCCTGAGTACCGGAATCACCGGGACCGATGAGCGGGGAAGGGAACAGTATAAAGCGTTTATGGAAAAGGCGGGCAGCAGGAAAGTGGCTGAGATCACGGGGCTCCCCCCATCCCCCTTATATTCTATCGGAAAAATACTGTGGATGAAGGAATCTGAGCCGGAAGTGTTTGAACGGATTCATAAGGTTTTTACCTTTCAGGATTTTGTGATTTACAGGCTTTGCGGTTTTGCGGCGGTGGACGCGTCCATGGCTTCCCGGAGCATGCTCCTTGACCATCGGATAAGGCGCTGGTCTCCGTGGCTGTTTGAACAGGCAGGTCTGCCGGTGACGCTTATGTCGGAAGTGGTGGATTCCGGTACCGTGGTCGGCGTTATGGGGGAAGGGCTGCGCAGAGAGCTTTCCATAAAAGGAAAGGTGCGGATCACGGCGGGATGTCATGATCATATTGCCAATGCCCTCGGAGCCGGTGTGTGCAGGGCGGGAGAGTGTGTGAATGCGGCTGGGACGACGGAAGGACTTACGGCAGTGATGGAGAAGGGGGTGCTGGGCGCCGCCGCCGTGGAGAAATATCAGGTTGCCTGTGAACCTTTCGCGATACCGGGACTGTATAATACGGTGGCTTTCAGTAATGCTTCGGGCTCCGTACTTAAGTGGTTTGTGAAAGACATTTTAAAAGCCGGGGATGATATGTATGAGATATTAGGGCGCAGTATAAGACGGGAACCCTCTCCTGTTCTGACACTGCCGCACTTTGCGGGGGCGGCTACGCCCTGTATGGATGAACATTCGAGAGGAGCCCTTTTGGGGCTTACGTTGGAGGCGGGCAGGGAAGAGATCTATCAGGCGCTTGTGGAGGGGACGCAGATGGAACTGGGACTGATATATAAATGCCTGAGGGAGGCGAAAGTGCCGATTTGCAGGATAGCGGCCACAGGAGGCATGGCTTCGGAGGAGATTTTACAGATGAAGGCTGATATACTGGGCTGTGAGATCTATACGCCGGACTGCAGAGAGACCGGCGCCGCGGGAGGGGCAATACTGGGGGCGGCGGCATGCGGCGTCTATCGGAACCCGGTGGAGGCGGCAGACCATATGGTGAGGGAGAAGAGACGGTATTACCCGGATAAGAAGCGGCATGAGGCTTATAAAAGGAAACAGGAGATTTATAACGGGCTTTATGGGCTTTTGAGAGAAGTAAATAAAACGGAAATGACAAAAGCGGAACAGGTTTAAAACGTTCTGCTTTTTTTATGATTTTTTTGGACAAAAAGAAGTAATTTCCCATCTAATAGATATAAAGCAGGAAAACCTGATAAAATTAAGAGGTATAAAGCCCTGCTGAGATGATCTGCAGATCATAAAATTCCCGGGATTAAAAAGTGAATGAAAATCGCGTCATTTTGACGGTATGGCGGGAAGGGAGAAAAAATACGGATGGAACAGTTGGTGAAAAAGGCAAAAGGGCATGATAAAGAGGCATTTGAGGATCTGATGCAGGGGCAGGCACAGAATATGTACAAGATAGCGAAGGCGATCCTGAGAAACGATGAGGATGTGCTGGACGCGATGCAGGAGACGGCGCTGACATGCTGGGAAAAGATCGGATCGCTGAAACAGGAACGCTTCTTTAAGACATGGATGACAAGAATCCTGATCAACCACTGCAATGAGATATGCAGGCAGAGAAAGTATACGGTGTCTGACGAAACATTACTTGAACAGGGTGCGCAGGAGGACGGCTTTATCAATATGGAATGGGAAGATTTTCTGAACGGCCTGGACAGAAAACACCGCACGGTAGTTATTTTATACTATGTGCAGGGATTTAAGACGCGGGAAGTGGCGGAGATGCTCAAAGTAAATGAGAGCACGGTACGCAGCCGCCTTGCTGCCGCGAGGGATAAGATGGAGCAGTTATATGAGAGAAGCAATGTGACGGGCAGCAGGAGATTCACAAAAAGGGCGTAGAGGGTACAAAATAAGCAGCAGGCAACAGAACATAAAAGCGCGGAAAAATCAGGAGGCTATCTATGAGCAGATTTGATGATATGATAAACGGGTTAAGAGATGAGATGGATATACCGGAAACTGTCTGGAGAGGATATGTACGGACACTTTCGGAGCTGCCGGAGAAAAACGGCAAAAGAAATTTCAGCGGCGGCAAAAAAACGGAATACGGAAATAGAAGCAGAAGGAGAAGAGAGGCCGGCAGCGGTATGTCTTTGCTGAAAGCGGCGGCACTTGTGCTGATATCGGTCACTGTGATCGGAAGCGGCGTATACGCGGCGGAAAAATACTTCGGCATACTGGATTTCTTAGGAGGAAAAGAGAATATTGAAACGCCTCTGCCGGTGGAGGCGGAGGACCTGATCGTACCGATCACGGAGCAGGAACAGGAAAAGACGGTAAATATGGAAGGGATTCCGGTGGAATATACCATAAAAGAGGCGATGTGTGACAGCGACAGCATCTATGTCGTACTGGAGGCAAAGGCGAAAGAGGCGGGACGTTATTTCTTTGTTCCGGAGGATGCCATAGCGGAAGATCCCGTATTAGACTGGGGCGTCGAAAGCGATATGAGCGTTGAGGAGTACGCCGCATCCAAAAATCTGGAGATAAAACATGTAAACGCAGGCATTCAGAATACCGACGAGCTTGGCATAGGTGCTTCCGCCATCTATTTTCAGGCGGTCAGCGATGATGTGATGGATATTATGATCGAATGCGGAAAGACGAAGAAGGAGAAAACGCTGGATGTGGTATGTACGGGGATACTATGGGATGAAAGTATGGTGGATATGGAAGAGATTATGCGGACGGAGATCCGGTTTACGCTGACGGATATCAGTGAGACCGTGGCAACGGCGTATGTTCCCTCCGGGGCGGCGGATGTTCCGGGTACCGGTGCCGTGATTGAGAAAGCGGAAGTAATTCAGACAGAACTCGGGACTTATGTGGAAATTTTATACAGAGATGAGAGTCAGGATATGTCTTTGATGCCCTGTTTCCGCCTTATGGAAAACGAAGGAGAAGAACACAGGATCAGGATGGCGTCCGGCACGGAAAGGCTGGCGGAGGGAGAGTATTTCTGGAAGCTGGCACTTGAGAAAATGGAACTTGGCGAGAGCATCACACTGGAAGCTTATAATGCCGAAACGAAGGAGGTATACGGGACGTTTGAACTGATCAGAGAATAGGGATTACAGGCAAAAAAGAAAGATAAAAATCCAATAAAGTCCCGATTATAGGACACATCTTCTGCTAAACTGCCATTACAAACCACATGACAAAACTGGCTTTTGGGGGTATACTATTAATGTCCAATGAAAAACAAAGGGTGGGCAGAAATAGAAAGGGTTGGTTATTTTAATGAGACAGCTTCCAAAACCAGGTGAGATTTACAAACATTTTAAGGGGAACTGCTATCGTATTATAACGGTTGCAGAGCATTCGGAAACAGGTGAAAAACTGGTCATCTATCAGGCGCTTTACGGGGATTACGGGGTATATGCAAGGGAATTATCCATGTTTATGAGTCCCGTGGACCGGGATAAATATCCTTATGTAACGCAGAAAAAGCGGTTTGAACTGGTGGAGAGCGGGGCGATAGATCCTGTGGATTCCGAGCCCGGTGCAAGTGCCGGGGGCGCCGGAAAAGAGGGCGGTGCAGGTAAAGAGCAGTCCCCTGCAAAAGAGACGGAGCCGGGAATAGATCCTATGGTACTGGAATATCTGGATGCTGATACCAGTAAGGAAAGACTGCAGATCCTGACACGCATGAAAGACAGACTGACCGACGAGATGATCAATACAATGGCGATTGCCATTGATGTGGAAATAAAGGACGGAGATATCACGGAACGGTACGAGGAATTGAAATACTGTCTTGCCATGAGGGAAAGATTTGAATGCAGGAGGCTCCGCTGATGCCGGGATAACCGGCAGAAAGGAGCAGGTATGGCATTTGATCTGGATAACAGGCTGGTAATCGGAGTTTCTTCAAGGGCGCTATTCGATCTGTCGAAAGAAAACGAGATTTTTGAGCGGGAAGGTGTGGAGGCGTACTGCAGCTATCAGGTGGAGCATGAACAGGAACTGTTAAAGCCGGGACCGGGGTTTGCGCTGATCAGGGCGCTGCTGAATATCAATAAAATTCCCGGCCAGGAAGGGCGGGTGGAGGTTATTGTTATGTCCCGCAACAGCCCGGATACATCTCTCAGGGTATTTCATGCGATCCGGGAATACGGGCTGGATATTACAAGGGCGGCGCTGGTCAGCGGCGTCTCCCTTGCACCATATCTGACGGCATTTCGGACGGATCTGTTTTTATCGGCTTATGAGGAGGATGTGCAGGGAGCCATAGACTGCGGCATTGCGGCGGGCATTATCTGCGGCGAAGGAATACATACTTATAACTGTGACGGAGATATCAGCCAGATCCGCATTGCCTTTGACGGAGACGCGGTGCTGTTTTCCGATGAATCGGAGAGGATTTATCAGGAAAAAGGGCTCGAGGCATTTGAGAAAAACGAGCGGGAGAATGCGGAGAATCCGCTGAAGGCAGGTCCTTTTGCAAAATTTTTAAAGACGCTCTCGGAGCTTCAGAAAGATTTTCCGCAGGAGCAGGCGCCCATCAGGACTGCTCTTGTGACCGCGAGAAGCGCACCGGCTCACGAACGTGTGATCCGCACGCTGCGCGCTTGGGGCGTCAGGATCGACGAAGCTTTTTTTTTGGGTGGTATCCAGAAAAAAGATATCCTGAAAGCGTTCGGGGCACATATTTTCTTTGACGATCAGGCGGTGCATACGGGACCGGCATCGGAAGTTGTTCCGGCGGCAAGGGTGCCGGTGCGTCATGAAATATAGGGATACAACATAAAACATATATGAAGAAGAAAAAGGTATCGGTATAAATGAAGTATCAGCATATCAAACGCGGCATCTTTCTCTCACGTCCCAACAGATTTATCGCTTATGTAAAGGTAGATGGGCGGGAGGAAAAAGTACATGTGAAAAATACCGGCAGATGCAGGGAACTTTTGAGGGAGGGAGCCGCCGTCTATCTGGAAGGGACGGAAAATATGGACCGCTCCACCGCCTGGGATCTGGTGGCGGTGGAAAAGGACGGGAGGATCGTCAATATGGATTCCCAGGCGCCCAATAAGGCGGTGGGGGAATGGCTTTCATCGGGAGGGCTTTTTCAGGGGGTAACGCTGATCAGGCCGGAGATGACGTACGGGGATTCCCGCTTTGATTTTTATCTGGAAGCTCAGGGAGAAGGCGGCGATATCAGAAAGATCTTCATGGAAGTAAAAGGATGTACGCTGGAGGAAGAGGGAGTGGGAAGTTTTCCGGATGCCCCTTCTGAGAGAGCCGTGAAGCATGTGAGGGAACTGATCCGGGCGAGGGAGGCAGGCTATGAGGCTTACCTTCTTTTTGTGGTTCAGATGGACCGGGTAGATTACGTGGTACCCAACAGAAGGACGCAGCCGGAATTTGCGGAGGTTTTGCTGGAGGCGAGAAGAGCAGGAGTGCGGATTATCGCCAGGGACTGTCTTGTCAGGGAAGATTCCATGGAAATCAAAGATGTACTCCCGGTGTACCTCTCCGAGATGGATCGGATTCCGGCGCCCCTTCTGGCGTGGTATGATAAGGGCAGGCGGATTC
Organism: Lachnospiraceae bacterium; assembly: GCA_022799355.1. Lineage (GTDB taxonomy): Bacteria > Bacillota > Clostridia > Lachnospirales > Lachnospiraceae > 1XD8-76. The sequence goes on from JAAWOG010000049.1 coordinate 25,575, forward strand.
TGCCCTGGCGGGAGAGTCCGACGCCATATCATGTATGGCTTTCCGAGATTATGCTGCAGCAGACAAGAGTGGAGGCGGTGAAACCCTATTATGACAGATTTTTAAAGGAACTGCCGGATATCAGGGCATTGTCGGAGGCGGAAGAGGAAAAGCTGTTAAAACTCTGGGAGGGGCTTGGGTATTATAACCGGGTAAGGAATCTGCAAAAGGCGGCAAAACAGATTATGGAAGAGTACGGTGGGGAAATGCCGGCGCAGTGGGAAGAGCTTTGTAAGCTGCCCGGGATCGGCAGTTATACCGCAGGGGCGGTCTCTTCGATCGCTTATGGGAAAAAGGCGCCGGCGGTGGACGGAAATGTACTGCGCGTGCTCTCAAGGGTGATGCTGGATGAAAGAAATATTCTCGATGCGAAAGTGAAAAAGTCCGTGGAACGGGAACTGCTCTTTGTGATACCGGATGAACGCCCAGGGGATTTTAACCAGGCGATGATGGAGCTGGGGGCGATGGTCTGTCTGCCGAACGGAATGCCGAAATGCGGAGAGTGTCCGCTTAAGGGGTTCTGCCGGGCATACGGTCTTGGCCGAATGATGGAATTTCCGAAAAAAGCGCCGAAAAAAGCAAGAAAGAGGGAGGAAAAGACAGTGCTGATCCTGCAGGACCATACAAGGACGGCGCTGACAAAGCGGGAGGATAAGGGGCTCCTTGCAGGATTTTATGAGTTTCCCTGTATGAGCGGAAAAAGGACGGAAAAAGAGGTGCTTGCCTATTTAAAGGAACTTGGATTTGTATCTTTACATATAAGGAAGATCGAGGAGGCAAAGCATGTTTTTACACATAAGGAATGGTATATGACGGGCTATCGTATCAGGACGGATGAGCTTATAAGCCAGCAGGAAGCGGCAAAAAAGGCGGGGTTTATCTTTGTGGAAAAAGAGGAGATCGAGAAGCGCTATCCTCTGCCTTCCGCCTACGCGGCTTATGCGAAGTATCTGGATATCACACAGGGGGCGGATGTGTTCAGACAATTGGAAGAAAGGATAAAGAACAGATCATGAAACTATTATCAGCAGCAATACCCTGCTACAATTCGGCGGCATATATGAGAAAATGTATCGAGTCCCTTCTGCCGGGAGGAGAGGATGTGGAGATCCTGGTGGTCAACGATGGTTCCGTGGATGAGACGTCTGCGATTGCCCGGGAATACGCGGAAAAGTATCCGGGCATAGTGAGGGTGATCGACCAGGAGAACGGCGGACACGGCGCGGCGGTCAACACGGGTATCAGAGAAGCGAAGGGGCTTTACTTTAAGGTGGTGGACAGCGACGACTGGGTGAAGGAGGAGGCTTATCAGGAAATATTGAAGACACTGCGGCATTTTGCCGGTTCCCGGGAGGGGCTTGATATGCTGATCAGCAATTTTGTCTATGAGAAAGAGGGGGAGAAGCGCAATAAAGTGATGCGCTACCGGCATGCGTTGCCAAAAAATGAATTGTTTACCTGGAAGGATGTGCGACACTTTATGAAGGGGCAGTATATTCTGATGCATTCGGTTATTTTCAGGACAAAGCTTCTTCGGGAATGCGGGCTGATACTGCCGGAGAAGACTTTTTATGTGGACAATATCTATGTGTTTGAGCCGCTCCTTAAAGTGGAGAATATGTATTATCTGGATGTGAATTTTTATCGCTATTATATAGGGCGGGAGGATCAGTCAGTTAACGAGTCCGTTATGATCTCCCGGATTGATCAGCAGATCAGAGTGAATAAGATGATGTTTGATTACTACAATGACCATCTTGCGGAGATTCAGGCGGAAAAGCACAGACGCCAGTATATGTATAATTATCTGGAAATTATCACGGTGGTCTCTACGATCATGATGGCCATCTCCGGCACGCCGGAAAATCTGGAAAAGAGAAAAGAACTCTGGTTTTACTTTAAAGAGCAGAACCGCAGGCTGTTCCACAGGCTCCGTTACGGGCTGATGTGCGGCTATACCAATCTGCCGGGACGGGGAGGACGGAGAATATCCGTAGACGGATATAAGCTTTGCAGAAGATTCTTTAAGTTTAACTAAAGGGGGAAGAACCCCCTTTTTTCATCCGGTCTTAAGGCATCAGGCTTATCATATAGAAGAAGGACCAGAGGAAGTATATGATATAGAGCAGCACGTAGGATACCGTGAAGAGTACTGGAACGGTTTTCTTCTGTTTTAATACATAGGCGCGCCAGATAAAGTAGCCCGGCTTGCAGAAGATTGTAAAAAGTATCAGCCCAAGAATCGGATAGCCTTTTTTGTGAACCTGCACAATATCAATGATGGATACGGCGAGGATCGCGAAGCTGAAAAGTGAGTTCAGCGCGGCATAAGCCGAATAGCCGGGCGCATTGGTAAAGGAATACAGCATGGACGAATACATGGTGGCAAAATCCGTTCCTGCCGCGGTTTCGAGGTCAATGGCGGAAAACATATTGGTGATAAGGCCTTTGGCAGCGAAGATGTTAATGATCGTGGCCGCGGCCGTGAGAGCCATTAAAATATAATAAAAAATGTTTGTTACCGGCTCAGGTGCCGGCATCGAACGGTTATATGCCCCCTGCGGGTTTGCGTAGGGCTGGTTATTGTAGCCATAGGAGTTATTGTAGCCGGGACCATAATTATGGTAGGGTTGGTTATTGTATCCGCCGCCCTGTCCGTAGTTGTTGTATCCGCCGGTGGGACCATAGTTGTTGTAGGGCTGATTATGGTAGCCATTGCCCTGTCCGTAGTTATTGTACTGCTGGCTGTCGTAACCGCTGTTTTGAGCGTAACCGCCGTACTGCTGGCTGTCGTAACCGCTGTTTTGAGCGTAACCGCCGTACTGCTGGCTGTCGTAGCCGTTATTTTGAGTGTAGCCGTTATACTGCTGGCTATCGTAGCCGTTATTTTGAGTGTAGCCGTTATACTGCTGGCTGTCGTAACCGTTATTTTGCGCGTAGTACTCCATCCGGTTAGTAACAATACTTTACTGGGCTGAAAAAATTTGCTATACTTCATTAAAAACGGTATTGGAGGACGCAGATATGCCACGTTA
>JAAWOG010000050.1 GCA_022799355.1 Lachnospiraceae bacterium
GTTCGGCATCGCTGCTGGTGGATTTTCCCGACTGCGACGAAGTGACGGTGCTTGCACAGAACGTGGTAGGTATCTTCGGCTGTAACGAAGGAAGCACAACAGGAACAGGTAATGCCATCAAGGCATCCGGCAATTCCGGTATCGTGGGTGTGGGCTTTGATAAATCCGATGCGATCATGAACCTGATCGGTGACGGACATCTCCTGTGCACCATGGCACAGAACCCCGATGTAATGGGTTCCATGGGCGTGGAAGCCTGCGTAAAGGCGCTTGAAGGGGAATCCCTTGGCGGCGCAGTAACAGATACGGGCGTTTCCGTACTGACAAAGTAATAAGAGATTAAAACAGACACGGCGCCGCGATAGCGCGGGGTTGCGAGTTTGTGATATAATGTGAAGTAGCCGCAGGCGGATAGAGCGTGCGGCTATTTCCTCATTATATGGCGGAAGGTGTTTCAGATATGTTTTGCCGCTGATGTAAAAGCGGTGAGCCGGGCGATGTATGGCCGGATGGGATGAGGGTGAGATTGATGCAGAAGGTAATTATCGCGGATGATGAGGAGAGGATCTGTCGGTTGATCGAGGCGCTGATCGACTGGAAGAGCCTTCATATGGAAGTGGCGGCGGTGGCGCATAACGGGCTGGAAGCCGCGGAACTGGTAAAGCAGACAGAGCCTGATATTCTGATCACGGATATCAGGATGCCGGGGTGCAGCGGCCTTGAGCTGATCGAGAAGGTCAAGAAGGAGCGGCCGGAGCTGGAAATTATCATTATCAGCGGCTACGCCCATTTTGATTATGCCAAGAGCGCCATCAAATTCGGCGTGGGAGAGTATCTCTTAAAGCCGATCAATAAGGCGGAACTGACCATGACGCTGGAGCGGCTGCGCACAAAGATCGAAGGGCGTATCAGGGAGCAGGAGGACAAGCAGCAGCTTGAGAGAAAGAGCAGGCATGATGTGCAGAGGCTCCGGGAACTTCTGCTGGAGAGGCTGCTGGAACAGAAGGAGGAACCCCTCACCTTCGAGCGCCTGAAAGAGGAGTATTATCTGGACATGGCGCCCGGCTGTTTTCAGGCGGTCTGGCTGAAAATAGACAGCCCGGAGGGGGAACTGGGTGAAGAGGGGAAGCGCATTGTCATAGAACGCTCCGGAAGGCTTCTGCTGAGCAGTCTGAGCGGTAAGTGTTTTGATATGCTCTGCAAGGAACAGGACTGGGGAGGCTATATCGGCATCATAAATTACGCGAAGGAGAGACAGGAGGAGATCCGGCGTATTTTGAAGGACTGCCTGAACCAGCTCGAGAGCGGGAAAAACCTGTATGGCGATCTCTTTTTTTCCATGGCGGTGGGCGGCGTTGTGACGGAGCCTTCCGAGATCGGGAAGTCGCTGCGGGAGGCTTCCGTGATGATAGAGGAGCGTCTTGTGAAAGGGACGGGGAGGCTGCTGGATTATATGCCGGAGGGGCATTCTTCTCTCCATGAAAAGAGCCTGCTGGAAAAATATCTGCGGACCATCACCCATGCCATTGAAATCATGAGCGAGGAAGAGGCGCTGAGAGCGCTGGATGAGATCAGGGCGGAAGTATCCGGCGTGAGGGATGTGCGGGGGTACGAACTGCTGGAACTGGTTAATTCCTGCGGCGCTCTGTTTTTGAGCCAGGTGGAATCCAGAGACAGAAGGGAGAAGCTGCGGCATTTTACGGAAAGGTGCAGACAGTGCGGTTCCCAGGAGGCGCTGTTTAAGGTGCTGGACGGTCTGCAGAAAACCTATATCCGGGAACTGGTGCAGCAGCGAGAAGGGGAGATGGTGCGCCCCATCCGACAGGCAAAACTGTATATCCAGAACCATTTCAGCGAACCCATCACCCAGGAGGAGGTCAGCAGCGCAGTGGGGCTTTCCAGCACCTATTTCAGCGCCCTATTCAAAAAGGAAGAGGGGGAGGGATTTGCCAGGTATCTGACCGCCGTGCGGATGGAAAAGGCGAAGATACTGCTGCGGGAGAGCAATGCTTCGGTGTCGGAAATCTGCCGCAGAGTCGGGTATAATGACCTGAAGCATTTTACCCACAATTTTGAGAAGGCTACGGGATTAAAACCGTCGGCGTACCGGAAGCTGTATGGATAGAGGGCAGGGCGTTCCGGCAGATGACAGGGAGAGAAGATGAAAAGAAATAATATCCGGAAATATATTGCAAACAGGACATGTTTTCTGATCTGTTCCATGATCGGTTTTCTGGCGCTGCAGGTGCTGGTTCAGTGTATTTTGTTTTTCCGGGGGGAGGCGCCCTTTTGGCAGGCGGCGCTTGTCTTTGTATTTACGGTGGGATTTGCAGCTCTGTTCTGGTTCTTTGTGGTACGCCCTTATCAGCGCACACAGATGATGATGCGCCGGATTCTGGAGGGGTATATACTGCCGGATAAGGATCTTTTCGACGGGGTGCTGCTGACGCCTACGATGGAAATGGAGATCGAGAGAATGGTGCGGGTATTGAAATCTCCGGAGATGATGGATTTGAACAAAAGACAGGCGCAGTATCTGGCGCTGCAGAATCAGATCAATCCCCATTTTCTGTATAATACGTTGGAGAGCATCCGGGGAGAGGCGCTGATCGCCGGGATGGACAATATCGCGGATATGACCGAGGCGCTGGCAAAGTTTTTCCGCTATACGATCACAAAGGTGGAAAATCTGGTGTCGGTGGAGGAGGAACTGGACAACTGCGAGACTTATTTTCTGATCCAGAAATATCGGTTCGGCAGCCGGCTGCAGCTTCATATTTTATATGAGGAAGAGAACAGGGAGAGCATTATGAACTGCCGCATTCCCAAACTGACTTTGCAGCCGATTCTGGAAAACAGTATTATCCACGGCACGGAGTTAAAGATCGGCACGGGAAATCTGACGATCCGGTTTGAGCAGACGGACAGACGGCTGATCATCCGCATCTTCGACGACGGTGTGGGGATGGACGAACAGACGCTGGCAAAGCTGAACAGGCAGCTCGGCAGAGGCGGAAAGGCGCTTGCCGACAATAAGGAGAAAAAGGGCGGGATCGCTCTTGTCAATGTCAATAACAGAATCCATCTGCTGTTCGGGGAGCAGTACGGTATGCATGTCTACTCCATTCAGGGGAAGGGAACGGATGTGGAGGTGACGCTTCCGATTGTGACGACGTAGAGGGTTGAGAGATATTCTGAGAGAAGTACCCGCTTTGCGGGCAAATAGGCGTTGGTGTGGAGACAGGGGGATTATGAGGCAGGAGATATTCCGCATGGAGCGTGTTAGCTATGTGGAGCGGGGCGTAAAAAAGCTGGAACATTTCAATATGCAGATCTATGCGGGGGAGATCATGGGGCTGATCCCGGTCAATGCCCATGGAAAAAATGCCCTTCTGGAACTTTTGCAGAATAATCTGCCGCTCTATGACGGGTATATTTATTATAGCGGAGAACTCGTCAACTCCTGGCGGGATTCGTCCAGAAAAAGCAACCGGGTAAGCATTATTCAGGCGCAGAACCGACTGGTCAACGGTATGACGGTGGCAGACAATATTTTTGTGCTGCGGCAGGGGTTCAGGCAGCATGTACTGCAGATGTCGGTGCTGAAAAAGCAGCTTCTGCCCTTTATGCAGGATGTCGGCATGGATATTTCGGCGGAGGCAAGGGTGGAGAATCTCTCTTCCTTTGAACGGGTGGTGGTGGAACTGTTAAAGGCGGTGGTGATGGGATATCGGCTGATCGTGCTGGATGAGATCAGCATTGTTGTCAGCGAAAAGGAGATGCAGAAGCTGTTTGCCATTATGCGCCGTTATACGGGGCAGGGGTTTTCGTTTCTCTATATCAGTTCCCATTTTGAGGAGATACTGCCGCTTTGCGACCGCACCGGTTTTCTGTGCAACGGGCGGCTGCAGAAGGTTGTGCAGGAGACGGATATGAACCGGAAATATCTTGAGGAGTGCCTGCAGGGATATGACAGAAACGTCTGGGGGTATCCGGAGAACGGCCACATACGTCCTGCGGGAGAAAAGATTTTTCTGAAGGCGGCATTGTCCGACGGAAAGAAACAAAAGAAATACTCTTTTTTTGTCAGAGAGGGAGAATGCCTGACGATTCAGGCGCAGGACGATCAGATCCTGCAGGCCTGCGTCCGGTTTCTGACAGGGGAAGAGAGCCGGATTATGATGGACTGCAGAAAGAGAAAGATTTCCACGGATAAGGAGATCGCGGTGGTCTCCCAGCAGCCCACCTTTACCATGATCTTTCCGGAAATGAGCTATATGGACAATCTGTGCATGGGACTGGCAAGGCGGATGCCGGATGTATTTGGCGGCAGAAAGATCAAAGCCAGCATTCGGCGGGAATATGCGCCCATATTGGGGGAAGAGGTTTTTGAGAGCCCTGTGGAGGCGCTTTCGGAGCGGCAGAAGTATCAGCTTGTCTATACAAGGATCATACTGCAAAAGCCGAGGGTGGCGTTTTTGATCCAGCCCTTTATGGGAGCTGATATGCCTCACCGACGATTTATCTGGGAGATGCTGGAGATGCTTTTGGACAAGGGGATCGCCCTGGTACTGCTGTCGGTCAATCCTCTGGATACCTGGCTGGTGGCGCAGAGGACACTGAAGCTGAGCGGAGAGGGAATCGTGGAGGAGGCAGGAGAATTGGAGGAGCATAAAAATTCGTATCTGTTTATGAAGAGAAACCAGGATGGTTCTCAAAAAGGAGAGAACCATAATGATGTCGGAGAAGGAGGGATTTGAGAATGAGACAGTATATCGGACATGAAAGCCAGTATTTCGGTGTGGAGGAGCATCGGCTGGTGGGAGGAAAAGGAGACGGGATGCGCCTGTTGCAGGTGAGAAACGGAAAGGGGCTGGAATTTACGGTTTCCGCGGACCGGGCGGCGGATATTTCGCGGCTTTCTTTCTGCGGGATGAATATGGGGTATTTTGCTCTCTGCGGGTATGTGGCGCCTGCCTATTACGATGACAGGGAAGATGGGTTTTTGAAGTCCTTTACGGCGGGATTTCTGGCTACCTGCGGGCTGACCAACGCGGGAAGTCCCTGTGAGGATGAGGGGGAGACATTGCCGCTCCACGGAACCATCGGCAATACGCCGGCGGAACATATTTACTGGGAGAGCGATGAGAAGGAAATACGCATTCATGCAAAGGTTGTCGATGCGAGGCTGTTTTCTCACAAGCTTGTGCTGAATCGGACGATCCGGTGTTCCCTGGAAGAGAATGTGTTCTCCATAGAGGACGGAATCAGAAACGAGGGCGACGCCGCTTATCCCGTGGAGGTGCTCTATCATATGAACATGGGCTATCCGCTTTTGTCGGAGAAATCTCTTGTTTATATCGGTTCCGACAGCGTGGAGGCGAGAGATGGACGGGCCCGGGAAGGCATCGGCGAGTGGAACCGGATGAGAGAGCCGGAAGCCGGCTTTGAGGAGCAGTGTTATTACCACAGGTTCAGCGGGGAAGGAAAAGCGGGCGTTTTCCAGCCGGAGGAGGGGCTTGGACTGCTGATTTCCTTTGACAGTGAGAATCTGAATTATTTTACCGAGTGGAAGATGATGGGCGTCAGGGACTATGTGCTTGGTTTGGAGCCCGGCAACTGCCATCCCGACGGCAGAAGGAAGATGCGGGAAGACGGAACGCTGAAAATCCTTTCGCCGGGAGAAGAGACAAAATATCGGTTCCGGGTGAGTATGGTGAAGGGGGCGGATGCCTGGGAGAGGCTTACGAAGTAGCATCATTATTTTTCAAGGAGCACAGAGAGGAGATCGTGGAAATGGAAATTTTTGAATTCGATCAGAAACTTTACAATGAGGCGCTGAAAGAGGACGAACGGGAAGCAACAACACTGCGTAATATAGAAAATATAATGGATACATTAAAACTGACTGTCGAGGAGGCGATGGCGGCGTTGAAGATTCCGAAGGATGAGTGGGAAATGTATGTCGAGCGTCTGGAAGAATCATGTAATTTATAGGTGATTTTGGAGGGCGGACGGCAGAAAAATCCCCGAAAACACTTGCATTTATGAAAAAAAGTGTTATACTGATTATGATAAATAATGATTACAGCATGAAGAGTGGGCTTGCAAGTCCACTTTTTTCATTCTGTTTAAGAAAGTGTGAATGTATGAGAGCGCGCCGGCGGGGCAAAGTGGCATATCGCCGGAGTGTACAGGAGGTAAAGTCAGGGAGAGGTTATGTCAAGAAGGGAAGATTATGAAGCAAGATTTGAAAAGATACTGCGCCCTATCACGGAGGAAGCCGGGGTGGAGATCTATGATGTGGAGTATGTGAAGGAAGGGAGCGACTGGTATTTGCGCGCCTATATTGATAAGGAGGGCGGCGTTACGATAGAGGACTGTGAGAAGGTAAGCCGGGCGGTTTCCGGAGTGATGGATAAAGAGGACTTTATTCCGGATGCCTATATTCTGGAAGTCAGTTCGCCGGGGCTCGGGCGGGCGCTGAAAAAGGATAAGCACCTTGCGCGCAGCATCGGAGAAGAGGTAGAGGTAAAGACCTATAAGGCGATCGAAAAACAGAAGGAGTTTTCCGGCATTCTGAAAGCTTTTGATGAGGAGAGTATTACGATAGAGCCGGAAGAAGGAACGAGCATGAAATTTGCCAGAAGCGATGTGGCGCTTATCAGACTGGCGTTAGACTTTTAAATTGCGGAACTTAAATCAGCAGGGTATGCAGAAGAGGATTCTGCGGAACTTAAATCAGCAGAATCATCGCAGGCGCATAACTCAATATGCAGATGCATGTCAGCTGCGGATTGAGTTGTTGAAAGATGCGCAGAAGAGGATTCTGCGGAACTTAATATAGGAGGAAAGATCAATGAACAGCGAATTATTACAGGCACTTGATATGCTGGAGAAGGAGAAGGAGATCAGCAAGGATATACTGTTTGCGGCGATAGAGGATTCTTTGAAAGCGGCGTGCAGAGAACATCTTGGCAGGAATGAGAATGTGGTTGCGGAAGTGGACAGAGAAACCGGAGATTTCCATTGCTATTATGAAAAAGAAGTGGTGGAGACCGAGGATGACGTGGAGGATGACAGTCTGCAGATTGCCGAGGAGGAAGCGCGCAAGATTGCTGCCGGCGTGGTGGCCGGTGATACGATCAGGCTGGAAGTGGATTCTGCGGAGTTTGGGCGGATTGCTGCCGGTAAGGCAAAGAATGTTATTTTACAGAAGATCAGGGAAGAAGAGAAGAGCTCCATTTATAATTTATACAGAGACAAAGTAGGGCAGGTTGTGACGGGGATCGTACAGCGCCAGGTGGGCAATATCATCAGCATCAACCTGGGCAAGGCGGATGCGCAGCTTGCGGAGAAGGAGATTGTGCCGGAGGAGAACCTGCGCCTGACAGAGCGTGTTAAGGTATATATCCTGGGAGTTCCGGAGACAAAGAAAGGCTTTAAGATTCTGGTCAGCAGAACCCATGCCAATCTGGTCAAAAGGCTCTTTGAGGAGGAAGTGACGGAGATCAGAGACGGCACGGTGGAGATCGTCAGCATAGCCAGAGAGCCGGGCAGCAGAACGAAAATGGCGGTCCGCTCCAATGAGCCTGATGTAGATCCGGTAGGCGCCTGCGTAGGCCAGGGCGGCGCCCGGGTGGATGCCGTGGTGGCGGAACTTAGAAACGAGAAAATTGATATCGTAGAATGGGATGAAAATCCGGGTAACTTTATTCAGAACGCTTTATCCCCTGCAAAGATCGTGGCGGTTTTTGCCGATCCGGAGGAAAAGACGGCGAAAGTCGTTGTTCCCGATTATCAGTTATCCCTTGCCATCGGTAAGGCGGGACAGAACGCGAGGCTGGCGGCAAAACTGACCGGGTATAAGATCGATATCAAATCCGAGACGCAGGCGAAGGATGCGCCGGGCTTCCGTTATGAGGACTATCTGGATGATGAGTATGATGACGGCGAGTACGATGAGGATTACGAGGACGATTATGAGAGTGAAGAATACGCGGGCGAGGAATATGAGACCGATGAGTACGGTGAAGAGTATGAGATGCCTGCGGAGGAAGAAGTAACAGAAGAGAATTTTGAAGAAACGCCGGTGGAAGATTCCCCCGAAGAAGCTTATGTGGAATAAGCAGGAACTATAATAAAGAAGGGCTTGAGATGACAAAGAAAATTCCCATGAGGCAGTGCATCGGCTGCGGGCAGATGAAAAGCAAAAAAGAACTGCTGCGTATTGTAAAGACAGCGGAGGGCGATATGGTGCCGGATACTACCGGCAGGAAAAACGGAAGAGGAGCCTATTTATGTTTTTCTGAGGAATGCCTGCAAAAAGCGATCAGAACAAAAGGGTTGGAACGTTCTTTTCAGATGAAGATTCCCGCCGAGGTTTACGAGGGACTGGAAAAGGAGTTTGAAAAAATAAATGATAAATAAAGTATACTCTATGTTGGGACTTGCGGAAAAGGCGGGCTGCATGGTGAGCGGTGAATTTTCTACGGAGAAAGCTGTGAAAGGCGGAAAAGCCCATCTGGTCATTCTGGCATCGGATGCTTCCGGGAATACCAGAAAACACTTTTCGGACATGTGCGCCTACCGGAATATCCGGCTTTGTATCTACGGAGACAAAGAGAAGCTGGGGCATGCGGTAGGAAAAGGAATGCGGTCGAGTCTTGCTGTCACGGACAGAGGGCTTGCGGATTCCATTCGGAAGCGGATAGAGGAATTAGAAGTTGGAAGAGAAGATGCGGAACTGTCAGCATCTGAGCGAACGGTATCGAGAGAATTTGCAGACGCGAAGGCGGCTGGAAATTGCTCTCAGGGTATTGATACCGGGAGAGAAGATGCGGAACTGGAATAGAGGAGGGAGAATAATATATGGCGAAAATGAAAGTGCATGAACTTGCGAAAGAGTTGGAAATACAGAGTAAGGACATTATTACATACCTGAAGGAAAAAGGTATGGAAGTAAAAGTGGCACAGAGCTCCATTGAGGATGAAGCGATCGCGCTGGTGCGGGGGCGTTTCGGAAGCGGAGCGGAAAAGAAGAGTAAAGAAGCGCCGGCAACGGCAGAGGCGCCTGCGGAAAGGAAAACGGTGCAGAATATATCTGCTGCGGAAAAAACAGTGATGGAAAAAGAAGAAAAAGTGGCAGCTCCCGGAAGGGAAGCTACGGAAAAAACAGAAAAAACCGCACCTGAAAAAAGGCCTGCGGGAGAAAAAGCAAAAGCGGAAGAGCCGCCGAAAAAGAAAAAGAAGATTATTATCATCAACAATGCAGGCAACAGCAAGATACAGGGCGGCAGAGGCGGTGAGAGAAACGCGGAGAGAGGCGGCAGGGACAGACGTCCCCAGAACCAGGGAGCAGGACGTCCTCAGGGTACGCAGGGAAGAGGCCAGGGGCAGGGAGCGGGACGCCCCCAGAGCAACGGCGCAAGGCCCGTGTCTCCGGCGAATCCTTACAGACCGTTGATCAAGCCCAGCGTAAAGCCCCAGCCGGTGACCAATGATTACGGAAACCGCACCCGGGCGCAGGCAAATATCAACAGAGCGCAGGCTGCGGCCCAGGCGGCAGCGAAGCAGGAGGCTGCAAGGGAAGCGGCGAGAGAGGCTGCTGCAAAAGAAGCTGCGGCAAAGGCGGCTGCGGCGGAGAGCGCAGCGCCCGTAAACAGGGAAAACAGACAGAGCGATTTACCGCGCACAAACAATGGGGAGAGACGCAATGAGCCAAGAAGCGGTGAGAGAAGCCAGTTCCAGAGCCGGGAAAACGGCAGCAGGGAGAGGCAGAATAACAGGTCCGCTGTCGGCGGCAGGAACGAAGGCAGGAGAAATGAAGGCGGCAGCCGCCCGGGTTATCAAAACGGTCAGAAGAGTCAGGCTGGCGGCGCTGCTGGGAATAAACCTTTTCATAATAACGGGCGCGGTACTAGACCGGATAGCAGAAACGCAGCTCCCGGAAAACGAGTCGGGCAGGGGAAAGGCTTTGGTGTGGATACACAACCGGCTCCGGCAGAGAAAAGGCCCCAGGACGAAAAACGCCGCGTAAATCAGGACAGAGACAAACGATCCAGAAAGGATATGATTTATGAAGAGGAAGAGAAGGGCGCACTGAAGAACAAAGCCGGACGTTTTATCAAACCGGAGAAGAAAGAGACTGCCGTGGAAGAGCAGATCAAGGTGATTATGCTGCCGGAGAAGCTGACCATCAAAGAACTTGCCGACAAGATGAAGATGCAGCCTTCCGTTATCATTAAAAAACTCTTCCTGGCAGGCCAGATCGTAACGCTGAATACGGAAGTTTCCTATGAGGAAGCGGAAAATATCGCCATCGAGTACGACATTATGTGCGAACAGGAAGTACAGGTGGATGTGATTGAGGAACTTCTTAAGGAGGATGAAGAGGACGTAAGCAAGATGGTGAAGCGTCCGCCGGTAGTCTGCGTAATGGGACACGTAGACCATGGTAAGACATCCCTCCTGGATGCTATCCGTAAAACAAATGTGACGGATAAAGAAGCCGGAGGTATCACACAGGCGATTGGTGCATATACTGTAAATGTTAATAATTCCAGGATCACATTCCTGGATACGCCGGGGCATGAGGCATTTACCGCCATGCGTATGCGGGGTGCCAACGCGACGGATATTGCGATTTTGGTGATTGCGGCGGATGACGGCGTTAAGCCTCAGACCGTGGAGGCAATCAACCATGCCAAAGCGGCAGGTGTGGAAATCATAGTGGCGGTCAATAAGATCGATAAGCCCACGGCCAATGTGGATAAGGTAAAACAGGAACTGATGGAGTTTGAACTGGTTCCCACGGACTGGGGCGGAAGCACGGAATTTGTGCAGGTATCGGCAAAGAGCGGCGATGGAATCGAGGACCTTTTGGAGACCATTTTGCTGACGGCCGAGATTTTGGAACTGAAGGCAAACAAAAAGAGAAAAGCAAGAGGACTTGTGATCGAGGCGGAGCTGGATAAGGGAAGAGGACCTGTGGCAACCATTCTGGTACAGAAGGGTACGCTGAAGATAGGCGACTTTGTGTCGGCGGGCGCAAGCTACGGCAAAGTCAGGGCGATGATCGATGACAAGGGAAAACGGGTAAAAGAGGCAGGTCCCTCCATGCCGGTGGAGATCCTTGGACTTTCCGATGTGCCGGTGGCGGGCGAAGTGTTCCTTGCCCATGACAGCGATAAGACGGCAAAGAGCTATGCGGAGACCTATCTGTCCCAGCATAAGGAACAGATGCTGGCAGATACAAGAGTGCGTATGTCTCTGGATGATCTGTTCTCCCAGATTAAGGAGGGCGATCTGAAAGAACTGAACCTTGTTGTGAAGGCGGATGTGCAGGGTTCCGTGGAAGCGGTAAAACAGAGCCTGTTAAAGCTCAGCAACGAGGAAGTGGTGGTAAAGTGTATCCACGGCGGCGTGGGCGCGATCAACGAATCCGACGTCACGCTGGCTTCCGCCTCCAATGCGATTATCATCGGCTTCAATGTAAAACCGGATGCCCAGGCGAAGGCTACCGCGGAGCGTGAGAAAGTGGATGTAAGGCTCTACGATGTCATCTATAAGGCGATTGAGGATGTGGAGCGGGCGATGAAGGGTATGCTGGCGCCGATCTATGAGGAGAAAGTGACAGGCCATGCGGAGGTACGTCAGATATTCAGGGCGTCCGCAGTGGGCAATATCGCCGGTGCCTATGTGCTTGACGGCGAATTTAAGCGTGACAGCCTGATCCGCATCACCCGTGAGGGAGAGCAGATTTATGAAGGAAAACTTGCCTCTCTGAAGCGGTTTAAGGATGACGTGAAGGAAGTCAGGGCCGGCTTTGAGTGCGGCTTTGTGTTTGAGGGCTTTGACCAGATGCAGGAACTGGATATCGTGGAAGCGTATATGATGGTAGAGGTTCCGAGAGTATAATGCCGGCACGGCCGGAAAGAAGGGTGAGGGAAAATAAAAGTAAAGGAAAGATGCAAACAGAGTTCCTTCACCCTTTGCGTTTGCAGCCGGGAGGGGCGGGCGTACCTGTCTCTCCCGGCTTTGGTACGGATCATGAGAAAAAACAGTGTAAAAAATACCCGGATCAACGGGGAGGTGCAGAGGGTGCTGGCGGAGATCATCCGCAGCGATATCAAAGATCCGAGAATCCATCCGATGACATCCGTTGTGACGGTATCGGTGGCGCCGGATTTAAAGACATGCAAGGCTTATATCAGCGTGCTCGGAGATGAGAAGGCGGCGGAGGATACGCTGGCAGGTTTAAGGAGTGCCGGCGGTTATATCAGAAAAGAGCTGGCAAGGCAGATCAACCTGCGCAATACGCCGGAGATTACCTTTGTGATGGATCAGTCCATCGCTTACGGGGTGAATATGTCGAAGAAGATCGACGAAGTGATGAAGGATATGCCGGTGCGGGATGAAGAGGCATAAAGAGTTATTAAATGAATAATATATTAAAGTGTATGATATATGATATTACTTTGCCCCGGACTGAAAATTGGAGCACAATGTGAGCGAAAGGAGGAGAATATCATGAATATCAGAGAAATATGCAAGGGTGCGGACAGAATCGGCATCAGCGGACATGTAAGGCCGGACGGGGACTGTGTGGGCTCGTGCCTGGGACTTTTCCTGTATTTGAAAAAGCTGTTTCCGAAGAAGGAAGTGAAGGTATTTCTGGAGGAGCCGGCACATATTTTTTCCTGTATCAAAGGATTTGACAATATTGTCATATTGGGGGAAGAGACACCGGCGGAGGCTCCCTTTGATGTGTTTTTTGCGATGGACAGCCGTATGGACAGGCTGGGAGCGGCGGAAGCGTTATTTAAGGAGGCAAAAAAAACCGTCAATATCGACCATCATATCAGCAATGCCAGAGGATGTGGGGACCATAATTATATTTTCCCCGAGGCAAGTTCTACCAGCGAACTGGTGTATGAGCTGGTGGAAGAGGAGATGCTGGATGCGGACATTGCCGCGGCACTGTATATCGGTATCGTGCATGATACGGGAGTGTTCCGGTATTCCTGTACCGCTCCGAAGACGCTGATGGCGGCGGCAAAGCTGATCGGCACGGGTATCGATTTCCCGAGACTGGTGGAGGAGACCTTTTTTGAGAAAACCTATGTGCAGAACCAGATTATGGGCAGGGCGCTGTTAGAGAGCATACTGATTATGGACGGCAGATGTGTTGTGAGCCATATTGACAAAAGGACCATGGATTTTTATCAGGTGACAAGCAAGGATATGGAAGGCATCGTGAGCCAGATCAAACTGACAAAGGGGACGGACTGTGCGGTCTTTATGTATGAGGTTAAGTCTCTGGAATATAAAGTGAGTCTGCGTACCACGGAAAAGGTGAATGCGGCAAGGGTGGCGGAGCTGTTCGGCGGCGGCGGCCATGCAAGGGCGGCAGGCTGTATGATGAACGGCACATTCCATGATGTGATCAACAATTTAACGGTACATATAGAAGAACAGTTGGAGGATGGGCGTGCTTAACGGAATACTGATCATCAGAAAGGAGCGGAACTTTACCTCCAATGATGTGGTGGCAAAGCTGCGGGGAATCTGCCGGCAGAAAAAGATCGGACATACCGGAACGCTTGATCCCAATGCTACCGGAGTGCTGCCGGTGTGCCTTGGCAATGCAACCAGGCTCTGTGACATGCTGACGGACCGCAGCAAGGAGTATATCGCGGAATTTACGTTGGGGCTTACAACGGACACCCAGGATATCTGGGGAAAGGTGCTGACGGACAGCGGTGATAAATGGCGGGAACTTTCACGGGAGACGATAGAGGAGGCAGTCCTTTCTTTTCTGGGAAAACAGATGCAGGTACCGCCCATGTATTCGGCGCTGAAAGTAAACGGAAAACGGCTTTATGAGCTGGCGCGCGCCGGTACCACGATAGAAAGGGCGGCACGGGAAATAGAAATAGAAGAGTTGGAACTGCTGCCGCCGGAGAGCTGCCCTGATACGGGAGAGAGCCGGGCGGCATGTTTTTTGGCGCTGCCGAAGATGCGGATGCGGGTGGTCTGTTCCAAGGGCACCTATATCCGTACCCTCTGTCAGGATATCGGGGATAAGCTGGGGTGCGGCGCCGTGATGAGCAGTCTTGTGCGTACAAGGGTTGGCAGCTTTTATCTCGGGGATGCCCGGACATTGTCGGAGGTGGAAGAAATCAGGGACAATGAAGGGATTGAAAAAATCCTTCTGCCGGTGGATCATTGTTTTTCGGCATATCCGGCTGTAAAAGCCGGGGAGGAAGCCCTGCGTTTTCTGAGAAACGGAAATGAACTGAAACTTTCGATGACGGAAGCGGAAGGCGGGTTTGAGGATATGCCGGATAAAACGCCCTGCCGGATTTATGATGAAGAGGGACAATTTTACGGCGTTTATGTGTTGCAGAAGGGAAGCGGAAGGCTGCGCCCTTTTAAGATGTTTCTGCCGGGATAAATAATGGGCCCGCCCTGGCATGGCGGACATAGGGCGGGATGGTATTTTATGGAAGGAGACGTCGGGATGCGGATCATTGAGAAAGAGACCTCGTTTCAACTGGATAAGGCGTCGGCGGTGGCAATCGGAAAGTTTGACGGTATTCACAGGGGGCATCAGAGCCTGCTGCGGCATGTGCTGGAACAAAAGGAAAAAGGATTAAGAGCGGTGGTTTTTACCTTTGATCCGTCTCCGGCGGTGCTTTTTTCCGGGAGGAGTCTGCCGGAGCTGACGACAAAAGAGGAGAAGAGAAAGCTTTTTGAAGAGCTTGGAATCGATGTACTGATCGAATATCCGCTGGATTTTACGACTGCGGCGATGCCGGCGGCGGATTTTATCGGGAAGGTGCTGGCGGGACAGATAAAAACCGCTTATATCGCCGCGGGTACGGACCTTTCTTTCGGAAAAGAGGGAAAGGGCGATACGGCGCTGCTTCAGAAGTGCGCCGCTACATACGGCTACCGGACGGAAATCATCGAGAAAGTCACCTATGAGGGCAGAGAGATCAGTTCGAGTTATGTGCGGGAAGCGGTGAAGGCAGGGGATATGGAGACGGCGGCAAAGCTGATCGGAGAGGCGTACAGCGTCAGAGGCGTTGTGGCGCACGGGAAAAAACTGGGCAGAAGGCTCGGAATGCCCACGGTGAATCTGCTGCCGGAGAAGGAAAAGCTGCTGCCCCCCTTTGGCGTCTATTTCTCGGAAGTCGTGATAGAAGAAGATCCCGGGGAGCGGGTTTACAGAGGAACCACCAATATCGGCTGCAAACCGACGGTAAACAACGAAGAGCAGGTGGGGGTGGAGACCTATCTGTACGATTTCGCCCAGGAGATTTACGGAAAGGAGATCACGGTCAGACTGTTTTCCTTTCACAGGCCGGAGATGAAATTCGCCTCGGTGGAGGAGCTGAAGAAGCAGATGGCTGCGGATATTGCAAGGGGGAGATATTACGGCTTTGGACATTGAGACGGTTATTTTGGGTTCACCCGCGTCAATAACGGCAAAAGAGATTGCAATTATTGTTGAAAGATGTCGGTAAAACGGTTATAATGGACTGGTAAGCTCGTCGGATGTCCGGAAAAAGGCGGGAAACTGCCGAATATTCCGGGCGTTTGATGGGCAGCGGACGAAGGAGAGGGCTTCGCTGTTACAACAGATACGGTAATACAATACGGTTACATGCCGGGCGCAGAGTGTCCGGCGGGGGGATAAAATATGGAAGCTGGCATTATACTATCGATGGCGGGAGGTCTGGGACTTTTTCTGTACGGCATGCATGTTATGAGCGACAGTATTGAAAAGGTGGCGGGCGCCAAACTCAGAACCGTTCTGGAGATGTTCACCACGAACCGTTTTACCGGTATTTTAGTGGGTTTTATCTTTACGGCACTGATTCAGTCTTCTTCCGCCTGTACCGCTATGGTGGTCAGCTTTGTAAACGCAGGTCTGATGACGCTCTATCAGGCGGCAGGCGTGATCTTTGGTTCCAATATCGGAACTACGGTTACGGCTCTTCTGGTATCCTTTAAACTGGAAAAATTCGCGCCGGTGATCCTCCTTGTGGGGGTACTTCTGGTGATGTTCTCAAAGAAGCCGAAGGTATCAAAATTCGGGGAAGTAATCATCGGATTCGGCGTTCTGTTTATGGGGCTTTCGACAATGTCCGGCGCCATGGCAGGATTGAGGGAATCCCCCTTTATCATGAATATGTTCGCCTCCCTGACGAGTCCCGTTCTCGCCATTTTACTGGGGTTTGTGCTGACGGCGATTATCCAGAGCTCGTCCGTTACGGTCAGTATCATGGTACTGATGGCAAACCAGGGGCTTCTGGGACTGGATATGTGTATGTATATCACGCTGGGCTGTAATATCGGCGCCTGTACGACGGCGATTCTGGCGTCTCTGACCGGTAAGAAGGATGCGAAGCGGGCGGCGATGATCCATCTGCTGTTCAATGTGTTCGGTACGGTTATTATGTATGTGATCCTGCAGCTTGCGATGAACTGGGTTCTCGGGATGTTTGTCACGATGGCGGGCGATAATCCGGGACGTATCGTGGCGTATGCCCATATGTTCTTCAAGATTTTCCTTGTGATCGTGCTGATGCCGTTTATCGGCGGTATCGTAAAGCTGACTTATGTGATCATACCGGGAAGCGATCAGAAGGTTGGCTACAGAGACAGCTTCCAGTTAAAATATATCGGCAATAAGGTAGTGCTGAATCCGGCTACCGCAGTGATAGAGGTAATCAAGGAGATCGACCGTATGGCATCCCTTGCCAGTGAGAACTTAAACAGGGCGATGAATGCGCTGATCACGCTGGATGAGGAGGATATTCAGGAGGTTTACTCGGTGGAGGAAAATATCAATTTCCTGAATCACGCGATTACGGATTACCTGGTAAGGATCAACCAGACCACACTCCCCATCGAGGATGCCAAGATGATCGGCGGGCTCTTCCATGTGGTGAATGATATCGAGAGGATCGGTGATCACGCGGAGAATATCGCTGACAACGCCAAAAAGCGGAAGGAAGAGGATATCTCGATCAGCAGGGATGCACAGCGTGAGTTAGGTGAGATGCTGGATATGGTCAACACGATTATCCGTTATTCCGTAGATATGTTCGCGAAAGGTACGATAGAGCACCTGCAGGATATTATCCAGCTCGAGGATGCGGTGGATGAGAAGGAGCGTGAGCTGCAGCAGCACCATGTGGACCGTCTGACAAAGAACGAGTGCACGCCGGCGGCGGGGATGCTGTTTTCGGATATCGCTTCGGGGCTCGAGAGAGTTTCCGACCATGCGACCAACATTGCGTTCTCTATTTACGGCAGCGATAATGAAGATACTGAGAACTGAGGATTTTCCCGCCCTGCCGGATTGGTAAAACAGGGCAAATGAGAGTTAGAATAACATGACAGAAAACATGATGAAAAAATATCGGAAAGCGTTTTTATATTCCTGCGGAGTTTTTCTTGCCGCAGGAATGTTTTTACAATCAGGTTTTACGGCGAAGGCGGATGACAAGGTGAAAAGGAGTGAAGTGATGCTGCCGCCGGTGGGTTTCGGAAGCGTGATGAACCCGGATAAGAGCGATGAGGAGATCCTGAAGGAAGCGGAGGGGATCGAGATGTTTGGGTATAAAAACCTGGGCATCGCCAATGTGGAAAATAACCTGAATATCCGGGCGGGAGCTGATGAGAGTTCCAAGCTTGTCGGCAAGATGCCGAAAGATACCGCCTGCGAGATCACAGGCCAGGAGGGAGAATGGTCCAAAGTCACTTCCGGCAAGGTGGAAGGCTATGTGAAAACAGAATTTCTTTTCACCGGTTCGGACGCCAGGATCAAGGCGTTGGATCTGATTTCAACATATGCGGTAGTACATGCGGATGCACTCAGGGTGCGGCAGGAGCCGAGCACTGAGGCTTCCATTTATACTCAGGTAGCCCAGGGGGAGATGCTGGAATATGTGCAGACACTGGATAACGGCTGGGTGGAGATTATGCTGGACGATGAGACGGTTTATGTGTCCGGGGAATATGTGGAACTGGAGGATAAACTGGAGACGGGAGTGACGTTGACGGAACTTCTCTATGGCGCCGGAGTTTCTGACGTTCGTGTCAGTATCTGTGAGTATGCGAAGCAGTTTCTGGGAAATCGTTATGTATATGGCGGAACCAGCCTGACGAAGGGAACGGACTGTTCCGGGTTTACCATGCGCGTGTATCAGCAGTTCGGAATCAGCCTGCCGCGGACATCCCGCTCTCAGGCAAATGCGGGGACAAAAATAAACGCATCGGATGCAAAGCCCGGGGATCTGTTTTTCTATGGCGGCGGAGGGGGCTATATTAACCATGTGGCGCTCTATATCGGCAGCGGGCAGGTGATCCATGCCAGCTCCCCGAAGTCCGGGATTAAAATCAGCAACTGTAATTACAGGACGCCGGTGAAGGTGGTCAGGATCATTAATTCTTAGGGGATGCGGTTTCAGGTTTGTATGATGTGACATCCTCTGCTTTATAAGCATCGATCTGTAGGCGGAATGCTGTTTCATCTACCGGCTCTCCGCCTATGAAACAGGTATCCCAATCCTGCTTGGCAAGGGTTTCCTGAATCCAGCTTCCGTGATTATAGCGGATACGATTCCAGCAATTGATAGAAGCACCGCCGGAAGATAGGTAGATGCCGTTTGTCCGGAGCACCTGAAAGCCTCTGCCCACGGTCTCCCATCCGTAAAATCCGTCATTTTCGCGGTGCAGTACCAGGACATTCCCCGTATATCCCCAGTACAATATTAATTCCCGTATGCCATCTTCATCTAAATCAAATACCTGCACTTCATAGATCATCATCTCTTCGATGCCGCCGTCCGCATAAGCTTTCATATACTGGCTTAAGTCTGTCACTTTTTCGCAGTCATATCTGTAAAATACGGTATTTCGTCCATTTTCGTCAACTGCACGTTCTTCCATTTTTTTATCATAGTCAAATCCGGCAAGTTCAAAAGAGGCATTTTCTTTTAAAACAGGGAAATAAAGCTGAAATCCCTCCCATTCCTCCTCGGTCATACGGGCTTGGAATGAATTGTAATCCATCTGCGTTACTGCGACGGGCTCGTGCGAGTCTGTTCCGGTTTGAGTTTTGCTTTCAGCCTCCGTATCTGATTTAGCCTGTGTATCTGCCGCGGGTATTTCCTGATTATCCTCTTCGCTTTTCCGATCAGGGTTCTGCGTTTCGTATGTTTCCCCGTTTTTCGCAGGCACCGTGTGATCCGTGCATCCGGTAAGATGCGGGATCATTGTGATCATACAGATATATGTCGATATTTTTATCAGGGCTGTGCTTTTCATGCTTATATGATCCTCTCGCTTAAGACAATATTTATTTTCTGTTATGAAATGACATCAACAGTATAGCTTGCCTGCGGTCCGCCTGTCAATTTGACAAAGGGAGTGAAATAGTTGTAAATTCCCGTAACAGTGCAGCATATAAAAATGTGTGATGGGAAAATTCCCCGGATATTGCAGTAAGCAGAATTGCTTTCCGGTGGTGGTTATGGTACAATATCGAAAACACGATACAAATTCGGTATCGAAGGAAAAATACTACTGTTAAGGAGGATATTTTTATGAGACTGGTGACAAGATCTGACTTTGATGGGCTTGTCTGCGGGGCGCTTTTACTGGAGGCGGGTATTATCGACCACTGGAAGTTTGCCCATCCGAAGGATCTTCAGGACGGCTTGGTGGAGATAGGCGCGGACGACTGTCTGGCAAACGTGCCCTATGTGGAGGGATGCGGGCTTTGGTTCGATCATCATTCCAGTGAGCATGAGCGTCTTGAACTGGAAGGGAAATACAAAGGCGAAAGCCGGATGGCTCCGTCCTGTGCCCGTATCATTTATGACTATTACGGAGGCGCGGAGCGTTTTCCACAGTTTACGGAATTGATGGAGGCGGTAGATAAGGTGGATTCCGGGAATCTGACCATCGATGAAGTGATGAATCCGCAGGGATGGATTCTGATCGGATTTTTGATGGATCCGAGAACCGGTCTTGGGCGCTGGCGTGAATTTTCGATTTCCAATTATCAGCTTATGGAAAAGCTGCTGGAAGCATGTCGTGTGATGAGTACATCTGAAATTCTGGCTCTGCCCGATGTGCAGGAGCGGATCGACGTATACCATGAGCAGACTGAGAAGTTTAAGGAGATGGTTACGGCACATACCCGTGTGGAGGGGAATGTTATTATTACGGATCTTCGGGGCGTATCACCGATCTATACGGGAAATCGCTTTATGATCTACAGCATGTATCCGGAGCAGAATATTTCCGCCTGGATTGTCAGCGGAAGAGAAGGCAAAGGATGTTCGGCGGCGGTTGGCTACAGCATTTTAAACAGGACCGCTACGCTGGATGTGGGAAGTCTGATGCTGAAATACAATGGCGGCGGCCATAAAAAGGTGGGCACCTGCCAGTTCAGCGATGAGACAATGGAAAAGGGACTTCCCGAGATGCTCTCCGAACTGTGCGCGATGGCAAATTAGTTCATATTTGCCTCTGAGGAAAACTGAGGAAAATATTTGAAAGTTTTTGTTTACAACAGGAATGCTTTGTGCTATAGTAGAGCGGTATGAGTTCAGCCGATGCTCAGGGTGAGGAAACTCCGACCTGCCCTTGGTATCAGGCGGTTATAAAAAAGGAGGATAAGAAACATGATTTCTAAAGAAAAGAAAGAAGCGATTATCAAAGAGTATGAAAGAACACCCGGGGATACGGGTTCACCGGAAGTGCAGATCGCGATCCTGACAGCAAGGATTCAGGAGTTGACGGAGCACCTGAAGGAGAACCAGAAAGATCATCATTCCCGCCGTGGTATGTATATGATGATCGGTCAGAGACGTGGTCTTCTGGATTATTTAAAGAAGAAAGATATCGAGAGATATCGTGCGTTGATCGAAAGACTTGGTATCAGAAAGTAATAGCAAGGACGTAATGGAAGGGCGTAACCGGAGACGTTGTTTTTGGTGACGCCTTTCCCTGTTTTTAGTTGTAACAGGCAATACGGGTAGAAGGTCAGTTCCGAGACCACAGAAAAGGGTATTTCCACAGCGGAGATTTCCCGGAGGATATTTTTCTGGCGGATAATTTCCTCGCGGATAATTTCCTGGCGGAAATGGCATTTTCTGTAGTTTCGGTCTCTTCTGCCTGATAGAACATGTATAAATTTATAAGGCAAAAAAAGGAGAAGAGAAAAACATGTACAAAACTTACACAATGGAACTTGCCGGACGCACATTAAAAGTGGATATCGGCAGAGTGGGCAAGCAGGCCAGCGGCTGTGCTTTTATGCAGTACGGCGAGACAACGGTATTATCCACGGCGACGGCTTCCGAGAAGCCCAGGGACGGTATTGACTTTTTCCCCTGCAGCGTGGAATATGAAGAGAAATTTTATTCCGTGGGAAAGATTCCCGGCGGTTTCAACAAGAGAGAGGGCAAGGCTTCCGAAAATGCGGTATTGACAAGCCGTGTGATCGACAGGCCCATGCGTCCTCTGTTTCCGAAGGATTACAGAAACGATGTGACATTAAACAATCTGGTTATGTCCGTAGATCCTGCATGTCGTCCCGAGTTGGTGGCGATGCTGGGCACATCTATAGCCACCTGTATTTCCGATATTCCCTTTGCCGGTCCCTGCGCCATGACGCAGATCGGTATGGTGGATGGAGAAGTGATCGTAAATCCCGGTCAGGAGCAGTGGGATAAGGGCGATCTGAAGATGACGGTTGCCTCCACGGCAGAGAAAGTGATTATGATCGAAGCGGGCGCCAATGAGATTCCGGAGGATAAGATACTTTCCGCGATCTACAAGGCACATGAGATCAATCAGACCATCATTGCGTTTATCAACCATATCGTAGCGGAGTGCGGCAAGCCGAAACATGAGTACGTGAGCTGTGCGATCCCCGAGGAGATGTTCGAGGAGATCAGGAAGATCGTACCGCCCGAGGAGATGGAGACGGCAGTATTCACGGACGAGAAGCAGGTGCGTGAAGAGAATATCCGCAATATCACCGCAAGGCTGGAAGAAGCTTTTGCGGAGAAGGAAGAGTGGCTGGCTGTCCTCGGTGAGGCTGTCTATCAGTATCAGAAAAAGACGGTCCGCAAGATGATCTTAAAAGACCATAAGCGTCCCGACGGGCGTGAACTGAATCAGATCCGTCCTCTGGCGGCTGAGGTGGATATTATTCCGAGAGTACACGGTTCCGCGATGTTTACCAGAGGGCAGACGCAGATCTGCAACGTGACCACGCTGGCGCCTTTGTCCGAGGCACAGAAGGTGGACGGGCTGGATGTGAACATCACGGAAAAGAGATATATGCATCATTATAATTTCCCTTCCTACTCCGTTGGCGAGACCAAGGTGAGCAGAGGACCGGGACGAAGGGAGATCGGGCACGGCGCGCTGGCTGAGAGAGCACTTCTGCCGGTACTGCCTTCCGTAGAGGATTTCCCCTATGCGATCCGTACCGTATCGGAGACTTTTGAGTCCAACGGTTCCACCTCCATGGCTTCCACCTGTGCGTCCTGTATGTCCCTGATGGCGGCGGGCGTGCCCATTAAGAGGATGGTGGCAGGTATTTCCTGCGGTCTGGTGACAGGCGATACGGACGATGATTTTGTACTGCTGACCGATATCCAGGGACTGGAGGATTTCTTCGGCGATATGGACTTTAAGGTGACAGGTACAACGGAAGGTATCACGGCAATCCAGATGGATATCAAGATCCATGGGCTGACAAGGCCTATCGTGGAGGGGGCGATTGCACGCTGCCGTGAGGCGAGAATGTTTATTATGGACACCTGCATGAAGCCGGCGATCGCCGCGCCGAGAGCGGAAGTCGGTCCTTATGCACCGAAGATTATTTCTCTGCAGATCGATCCTGAAAAGATCGGCGATGTGGTAGGACAGCGCGGTAAGACCATCAATGAGATCATTGCCCGCACAGGCGTAAAGATCGATATCACCGATGACGGACAGGTTTCCGTATGCGGTACGGACACGGCAATGATGGACAAGGCGGTGGAGATGATCAAGACCATCGTGACGGACTTTGAGGCGGGCCAGGTATTTAAGGGCAAGGTCGTGAGCATCAAGGAGTTCGGCGCATTTATCGAGTTCGCGCCGGGTAAGGAAGGCATGGTGCACATTTCCAAGATCGCGAAAGAGAGAATCAACCATGTGGAAGATGTACTCACACTGGGCGATGTGGTGACGGTTGTCTGCCTTGGAAAAGATAAGATGGGCAGAATCAGCTTCTCCATGAAGGATGTGGCACAGAAATAAAGATATAAAGATATAAAAGGCGGTCATCCCTTTCGGATCACCGCCTTTTTAAAACTATTATAATCTGTGCAGTAAAGATTCGCCGGTCAGCATAAGATTTATCTGTGGAACATTCACCTTACGGTTTCCATTCGACAGCAATGCCTGTCGTATTAGGTCCCACGTGGGAAGATACGATCAGATTCAGGCTTGCCTCATAGCTGCCGGGGATGCAGGAGCGGCATTTTTCAAACATCTCTCTGTTTCCGACATAGATATTGCCGAGCCTTGCCGCTTTTTTACTTTCTGCGATGGTGTGGATATTGCGCAGGGCGGCATGTAAGCCCCTTGCTTTTTTATATAGTTCGATATGGCCGTCGCGGATAGTCAGGATCGGCTTGATATCCAGGATATCTCCGATCTTTCCGACGGCGGGATTCACCCTGCCGCCCTGTATCAGATATTTAAAATCATCCACAATAAAGAAGATATCCAGAAGTTTTACCCGTCTTTCTATTTCGGCGGCGGTCTCCTCCAGGGATTTTCCCTGCTTTTTCAGTTCAATGGCATCGACACAGAGAAAGCCGGCGCCCAGTGTCACGCTCAGAGAATCGATCACCCGAATGGAGGCTTCCGGGTAAAGTTCCCTGCATTCCTCCGCCGTGGCGCAGATTGTATTATAAGAGCCGCTGATGCCGGAGGAGACGGCGATACATAAAATATCCCTGCCGGTTTTTAAGACTTCCTCAAAACGTCTGCGTGTCAGATCGGGATTAACGCCCGCGGTATACGCCCTTTTGGTGCGAAGCCGTTCAAAAAACGCTTCTCTGGTCAGAACCTGTTCATCGCCGTACACGGTGTCCGGTTCAAAATAGTAATATTGCGGAAGCATAATCACTTCTGTGTCATAGGGGATCGGTACATCCACATCCCCATCCGTAAAAATCTTAAAATCTCTCATATCAAAAATCCCTCCCTGTATTACCTGATCAGGCTCCGGTTCATCCCACACAGGATATCACGCAAGTCTAAGCACAGTATAGCATTTTCCATCTGGTTTTGCATGTATTTTATATAGTTTTAAGAAAGAACAGGAAATTTTAGGATTTTGGGGAAAGGTCACAAAAAATATCTTACGTGTTTTTATTTCTTGACTAAAATTTCCAAATAATTTACAATAGAAATATGATATTGTCAAACAACTTTGGAGGAGGTATGTTATGCAGGACATCATTAAAATCGAATCGAAGCAGCATCCGAATGTGACGCTCAGAGTGATCCCGGGACATTTTGCAACGCCCAACTCTCATGTAAATTATTATCTGGATATGACGGCTTTAAAGGCGAGGCAGAGTGAGGCGGCGGCAGCGGCGGCGGAACTGAGCAAACAGATACTGGCAACTACGATCGTGGATACGATCGTCTGCGTGGACGGGTGCGAGATCATCGGCTCCTATCTGGCGGAAGATATGACCAGGGCAGGAATCTATTCCATGAACGCCCATAAGACGATGTATATTATCACACCGGAATACGGAACTTCCGGACAGATGGTATTTCGGGAGAATTTAAAGCCCATGGTGAAGGGGAAAAATGTTCTGCTGCTTCTTGCGTCGGTGACGACCGGACAGACTATCGTTCGCGCCGTGCGTGCGCTCGGGTATTACGGTGCTACGATCAGCGGCATCAGTGCAATTTTCAGCGCGGCGAACAGCGTGATGGGTATTCCGATTAAGTCGCTTTTTACCATTGCGGACCTGCCCGATTACAGAACATATGATCCTGACGGCTGCAGCATGTGTAAGGAGAAACAGCCCATAGATGCCTTTGCGAACGCGTTTGGTTATTCTATTATTCAGGATTAAGAGCATGAGATTACAGGAATATCGTATTATTACAGGAACCCGGTGCATTTTTGCATCGGGTTTTTCATGAAGGAAAGAAGGCTGCGGGAGAGTAAAATGAGGGAACAGGGAAAACATTCCTGCAGCTTTAGGAAATTATTTTCACAATATGCACAAAATAATTGAAAATCCGGGGATAATAAAAGCACGGAATTGTATATTTTTGACAAATGAAGTGAAAGTATTTTCATAAACAGAAAATCATATTGCAATTACTTTCTTCGCAGTATATGATTACTTCATACCGGGTGAGTGATGCGGCGGATGGAAGCGAAGCCGCGAAAAGCAGTCTTCGTTTTACCGGGCTGCACATGGATAAAAAGCGCTGATTATCAAAAGGAAAGGAAAAGGAAGGAAATATGTTAAGTGAAAAGATCAAAAATATGAAGGGGAAACTGATCGTGTCCTGCCAGGCCCTGCCAAATGAGCCTCTCCATTCTTCTTTTATTATGGGAAGGATGGCAAAGGCGGCTATGGAGGGCGGCGCTTTGGGCATTCGCGCCAATACGCCGGAGGATATTGAGGAGATCAAAAAGAATGTGGATCTGCCGGTGATCGGGATCTGGAAGAAGGATTTCGATGACAGCAAGGTCTATATCACGCCCACAATGGAGGAAATAGACGCACTGGTAAAAACAGGAACGGAAATCATTGCGTTGGATGCCACCGCTGATCTTCGTCCCGGGGGAGTGAAGTTGGATGATTTTTATGCCGAGATCCGGGAAAAATATCCGGAGCAGCTTTTGATGGCGGATTGTTCCACCGTAGAGGAAGCGCTTCATGCGGATAAGCTGGGGTTTGACTTTATCGGGACCACACTGGTCGGTTACACGGAGCAAAGCAGGGGTGACAGGATCGAAGAGAATGATTTCAGTATCATCAGGGAGATCCTTGCAAAGGCTTCCCATCCGGTGGTGGCGGAGGGAAATATCAACACGCCGGAAAAAGCAAAAAGAGTGATAGAACTCGGCTGTTACTGTGTTGTAGTGGGATCTATCATCACAAGGCCGCAGATCATCACAAAGGGGTTTGCGTCCGCGCTGGAAAACAGCGAAATCACTGAAGGCGCATAACTCAATTATCTGATGTGAAACAGCAGAAAATTGAGTTCGGTAAAGATGTGCAGAAAGAGATTTCGCGGTACTGGAATAAGAAAGGGAGAGAACTATGTTTAAAAAATTACAGAAACTGGGCAAAGCGTTTATGCTTCCCATAGCGATATTGCCGGCGGCAGGTTTACTGCTTGGAATCGGCAGTTCTTTATCAAATGAAACGACGATAGCAGCTTACCCGATTTTGAATCAGGCGTGGCTGCAGGGAATTTTCCAGATCATGGCGGCTGCCGGCAACGTAGTATTTGCGAATCTGATGCTGCTGCTCTGTGTGGGGCTTTGTGTGGGGCTTGCAAAGAAAGACAAGGGTACTGCGGCACTGGCGGGTGTGGTAGGTTACTGTGTTATGAATGCGACGATCGGTGCCATGATCAATATTTTTTCGCCCGGCGGAAATGCCATCGATACCGGTGCCATCGGCGCCATTGCGGTAGGATGCGCTACGGTCTGGCTGCATAACCGTTATCATAATATACAGCTTCCTCAGGTACTGGGCTTTTTCGGCGGTTCCCGTTTTGTGCCGATCATCACGGCGGTGGTTTCCATTTTTATCGGCATGATTTTCTTTATCATCTGGCCGCCCTTCCAGAATCTGCTGATTGCCAGCGGTGAATATATTGCGGTGGCAGGACCGATCGGTACATTCTTCTATGGCTTCCTGATGCGGCTCTGCGGCGCGGTAGGCCTGCACCATATGATTTATCCGATGTTCTGGTATACGGAACTGGGCGGTATTGAAGTAGTGGCAGGCGAGCAGATTGCCGGCGCACAGAAGATCTTCTTTGCACAGCTTGCGGATCCGAATCATACGGGACTGTTTACGGAAGGAACAAAGTTCTTTGCAGGGCGTTTCGCAACCATGATGTTCGGTCTGCCCGGTGCGGCGCTGGCTATGTATCACAGTGTGGCAAAGGAGAAGAGGAAAGCTTTCGGCGGTCTGTTCCTCGGTGTGGCGCTGACTTCCTTTATCACAGGTATTACGGAACCTCTGGAGTTTATGTTCCTGTTTGTCAGCCCCCTTTTATATGTGTTCCATTCTTTCCTGGACGGCGTATCTTTCCTGGTGGCAGACATGCTGAATATTTCCATCGGAAATACGTTTTCGGGGGGATTTATCGACTATATGCTGTTCGGTGTACTGCAGGGTAATGAAAAAACCAACTGGATTTTTGTACCGATCGTGGGCGTGGTATGGTTCTTCCTGTATTATTTCTCTTTCCGGTTCTTTATCACAAAGTTTAATATTATGACGCCGGGCAGAGGGGAAGATGAGGACGTGGAGACAGCAAAGAGCTCCCTGACGACCAAGGAATCCCTGAAGGAAGAAGCGATCGAGATTATCGCAGCGCTGGGCGCAGCGGAGAATATCGAGGATGTGGACGCCTGCATCACAAGGCTTCGTGTTTCTGTGAAAGATAAGGAAAAAGTGGACAGAGCCAAACTGAAATCGATGGGTGCGGCAGGCATTATCGAGGTAGACGGCGGTGTCCAGGTAGTATATGGAGCCAAAGCAATTTTGTACAAGAATATCATTGTGGATATTCTCGGTATGGATGACTGATAATATGTAAAATATACTAAACAGTTAAATATTGCTGTAAATGTTATAATTAAGAAAGCTCCGGCATCATGATATATGCCGGAGCATTTTATGTCCCTCCCGGCGTCCGGCAATGCCAAATGAAATGACATTGTAACAGTTCAGCCCAGGGGGCTGTGAAAAAAATGGAGTGATTGAAACACCATTTTTCACGGCTCCTCTTTTTTTTCTTAAAAATTCAGTTCTATCTTAAAAAAGCGTATACCTC
>JAAWOG010000051.1 GCA_022799355.1 Lachnospiraceae bacterium
TACTCCCGAATAAAATTAAAGTCACTTGTATGGAAAAACACTTTCTATGTAAAAAATATGATATTTATCGGTTTTCTTTTCCCTCATTTGGCTTAAAAAATGATTTGAAAAGTGTGCTGTCCAATCAAAATCATAAAGGACAATAGCTGTATTGATACGACGCTTAATCTTATCTGCAAATTTTGCTTTCAAAGTTTCAATAATTTTTTCACCGTAAGGAAAATCTCCAAATAATTCTTCTGCCTTATTTGACTTTTTTTCAAAAAATCTTATTTCAATATGTCCTATAAAATCACCCTGGAGGTAAAGTTCCTCCATAAATTGCTTAGGTATTCCATCTACTATTTTCATAAAATCTTCAGCCGCCTGTTGCGATTCAAAAACCCCACCAAAAATTTCAAGTTGATTTTTATTTCTGTCCATTGTATTGTTATACCTCCAAAATCCGGTTTTTAGTTAGCTGTAAACTTTGTTATTAAAATCTAACCTTACGATATATCAACCATCTATACTGAAGTAGTAAAATTTTGAAAAATTATCACCATATTCAAATTCAATGATATGAATATCATCTAATGTCTGCTCCATATACATGATTTGACAGGTTGTCAAATCTATTGTTGGTTTTCCTAACAACTGAGGAAGCTTGGATTTATCAATATCCCCATAAACCTGTTGTAGTTCGGGAAACATAAATTCAATCATTTCCGGCCGTTTTTTTAAATAAAGTTTTGATAGTTTTTGAGCTTCTTCCTCATAACCATCTTCCGGCTCGTCACAGACAAATTCAACTCCATTTATCTCTGCCACGTATTCTTCTCTTTCTTCATCAAATTTGAACATAATTTATGCCTCCATTTTAGTTTCCTGAGTTCAAAGTAAAGTGTACCATTCAAATTCCAGCTTATCTTCCTGGCAAACAGAAATCTTCAGTGCAGGAAAGTACTTGTGCAAAGAAACAGACGATATTGTTTGATACCATAGCCGCATATTCCTATCTTAATAATTGTGTCACCTAATTCTGCCACGTTCATACCCATTTTCCTTCGATCCAATTTTTTTTAGGTTTAGACCAGTTTATAATTCTTTGATACTTTCAATTTCAAACAGGATGCGGATATGTATTCTTTATGTATCCATTCTCTTTCCTGCAAATAGTCATTATTTTGAGTGCTGATGATATGGTCTGTCCAAAGTCTGCCAATACTTTATTTTTCCCAAATCCGGCTTGACAATGACACATCCGCAGTCTAATGCCGCTTGTGCTATCTGTAAAAATTCTCCGTGCTTTAACCAATAATTGATTTGTTTTCCCATTCTTCATTCCACATCTATTACTATAGATCTGGTAATTATATAATTTCAGATACTCCGGTTTCGATTGCAAGTTGTCTGATCGAACCCCCATTTACTACATCGTCAGGATTTGCCCCATGCTTCAAAAGAGGTTTTATAGCTTTTATACTTCTATGTACTTTCCACCATTTCCTGTACTTTGAGGAAATGGAGAAGCGCTTAAAAATCCGTGAGCAGCTTCCGCTTTCTCTCAATCATTTCGTCGATTTTTTCTATATAGAGAGCCACATCTTTCACATTCTCCCGCCGCTCAATCCTTCCGTCCGGATACACCCGCTTGCTGATCGTCCCGGCACCAAGCGCCACAATGGTCTGTTTCTCCTCCATAATCAGTATATTATATATACCAAAACAGCCGTTTCTGGCATATCCCACATTCTCAAAATTCCCCGCCATATTTTTCTGCCTGTAGAGATAATAGGGCTTCATTCCCATCGCCTCCGCCCCTTTTGCCGCGATCCGCATTGTCTCTTCCGTATTTAACAGCATGGAAATCCCGTTTTCCTCGATCCACTCCCGCAGACGGCTCGCCCGCTTAACCGCCAGGGAATGAACTGTCAAAGAATCCGGCGAAAGCGCCCTTACCGCCTCTATCGTTGCCGCCACATCCTCAGCCTGCTCCCCGGGCAGCCCCAGAATCATATCCATATTGATATTGGTAAATCCTGCCTGCCTTGCCAGATAAAAAGCCTCCTTTACCTGCTCCACCGTGTGCCGCCTGCCGATCAGCCGCAGCGTCTCATCCTTCATTGTCTGAGGATTGACGGAAATCCTTGTCACACCGTGAGCCTTAAGCACCGCCAGCTTTTCCGCCGTGATACTGTCCGCTCTTCCCGCCTCCACGGTAAATTCCTTCAGATACGACAAATCAAAAGAGCGCTCCAGCTTTCCGATAAGCCTCTCCAGTTCCTCCGGCTCCAGCGTCGTGGGTGTCCCGCCTCCGATATAGATTGTATCGATCTTTTTGTCCCGGTAAATCTCTGCCGTAAACTCGATTTCCTTCTCCAGCGCCGTCAGATAATCTCCTATCCGCTTTTTCCAGCTTACGATCGGATAAGACGTAAAAGAACAGTACAGACATGTCGTCGGGCAAAAAGGAATCCCGATATATAAACTATACCCGTTCTCATAATCTATGGGCGCAAGGATCTCCTTCTCCCTCTTTGCAATATCAATACCCAGCAGAGCCTTTTCCTCCGATACGAAATGCGCCTCCCGCAAAAAATCAAGGATCTCCCCTTCGCTCTTTCCCTCCTCCAGCATCGTCATCGCTATCTTTGTCGGCCTGATACCGGTCAGATTGCCCCAGGGGAGCTTTTTCCCCGTCAGATCCGAAAAATATTGATACAACGCCGCACCGAACGCATCCTTTTTCTCCGACAGCGCATACCCTGCCCCTGCTTCGCCCCTGATCTTTACCCCCTTTTCCTCAAAGAAGATTTCCAGTTTCGGAACAGCCTCCCTGAGCGCCCTGTCCTTCACCACGGATTCCGGCGTGAGCACCTTCACATCCTCCTCCGGATAGAACGCTTTTGTCAGTGCATGAATTTCATATTCGTATTTGGGTTTGTTTACTTTTACAATATACATCTGTTTTCCCTGCCAATATCCGATCCGCCCGCCGCATGGGGCATCGATATCTCTTTCTTCTCTTTTTGCATCATACTTTCTCCAAAGCAATCGCTTTGCTATATGAAAATAGAATGTGCAAAGCACATTCCTGCGCCGAGCGTGGTCGCTTGCGACAAATTTCAGCTTCGCACGAGTGCGCATCCCCGCGGAGCGTTTTTATTTCATAGGACGCAATTTCCTATGAAATAACAAATGCCGCCCGAAACTCAGGCGGCACCGCAGTATTCCATATCATGTCGTGAAAACCTTAACCAATTAACCGATCATAACGTACCTTAACCCTTTATACACAAAACGGATTATGGATCTTTTCATACCCGATGGAAGTTGTCTCTCCGTGTCCCGGATATACCCTCACCTCATCCGGCAGCACAAACAGCTTTTCTTTGATCGAGCGTATGATCCCGGAATAAGAGCCCGTCGGGAAATCGGTCCTGCCCACCGACTCCTGAAACAGCGTATCTCCGCTGACTAAAATGCCGTCCTCCTCAAAATAATAGCAGCAGCTACCCGCCGTATGCCCCGGCGTCAGGATCACACGGAATGTCATCCCCTCAATCGTCATCTCCTGTCCGTCCTGCAAAAACTCATTTGCCTTCACCGTACAGGCTCTGCCCGCCATCTCCGATACATTCATGCCCGCATCCAGAAGAAGCGCCTCTTCCTCCTTGCAGGCATATATCTTCGCCCCGGATAAAGCGCGCAGTTTCTGCGCCCCCCAGATATGGTCGAAATGCCCGTGCGTTAAAAGGATTGCCGCCACTTCAAACCCTTTTCCGGTAAGCGTACGGTACAGGTACTCGCCCTGATCCGCCGGATCAAAAAACAGTACCTTCTTCTCTCCCTCCCTGTATACAAAATAACAGTTTGTGGCACAGGAGCCCATTGTAATTTTTCCGATTTTCAGATCTGCCATTATCCCGTCGTCCTTTCCACATCCAGCACACTCTCCACCATCCGTATCTTTTCGATGATGCGGTTCAGTTCCTCGCGCCCGGAAATATAAAATGTCGTCACCAGCGTGGCGATGCCCTGCTTGCTCACCCTTGTATTCATGGAACAGATATCAATGCCCTTCTCGGTCAGAGCCCGGGAAATATCCGCAAGAAGCCCGCTTCGGTTGCTGCCGTAAATCGTGATCTCGGTAAAATATTTCTCCTGGGAACAATTCTCTCCCTCGGGTATCTGCCATTCCGCCTCGATCAGGCGCTCCCTGTCCACCTCATCCAGATTGATCACATTCACGCAGTCCGTCCGGTGGATTGATATGCCTCTGCCCCTTGTGATAAAGCCTACGATTTCATCCCCCGGTACCGGCGAACAGCATTTGCTGTAGTGGACCGAAACGTCGTGGACACCCTTGACCAAAATGCCTCCCCTGCCGGTCTGCTGGCTTATTCCTTTCGCATTTTCCTCAATGGCGGACAGCACCTCTTCATCGGTCATGCTCTTTTTGTGATCACGCTCATAGAACTCCACCATGCGGTTGATGATCTGTCCTTCCTTTAAACCGCCGTGCCCCACTGCCGCCAGCACCGAATCCCAGTCGCGGAAACCGTACTTGCGCATCACATGATCCATATATTCGGGCTTTACGACATCCGCCTGGCTGATCGCCTTCGCCTTACAGTAAGCGGCTATCATCTCTTTGCCCTTTTCAATATTGTCTTCTTTTAACTCATTCTTAAACCACTGGTTGATCTTGTTTCTCGCCTGTGTGCTCTTGACCAGTTTAAGCCAGTCACGGCTTGGTCCCTTGGAATTCTGGCTTGTGAGAATTTCTATCCGGTCGCCGTTTTGGATCTCATACTCAATCGTTACCAGCTTTCCGTTGACTCTCGCACCTATCATGCGGTTCCCCACCGCGCTGTGCACCGCATAGGCAAAGTCAATCGGCGTGGAACCCGAGGGAAGGTTTTTCACCTCGCCGTTCGGCGTAAAGCAGTACACCTGATCCGAAAACAGATCCAGGTCATTCTTCACCAGGTTCATAAACTCCCTGTTGTTGGAATTGTCCTGCTGCCATTCCAGAATCTGGCGCAGCCACGCCATCTTCTCCGCCTCGGACTGGTCCTTGCCGGCTTTGATACCATCCGACGCCTCCTTGTATTTCCAGTGCGCCGCAATACCGTATTCCGCCGCCTTGTGCATCTCCTCCGTCCTGATCTGGACCTCAAAAGGCTTTCCGCCGGTGCCGATCAGCGTGGTATGAAGGGACTGGTACATATTTGCCTTGGGCATCGCGATATAATCTTTAAACCGCCCCGGAATCGGTGTGTACATCTCATGGATCACGCCCAGCACCGCATAACAGTCCTTGATGGAATCCACAATGATCCGCACCGCAAACAGATCGTAAATCTGATCCAGCGTCTTATTCTGATTCACCATCTTGCGGTAAATGCTGAAAAAGTGCTTGATACGCCCATCCACGGTCGCCTTGATATTCGCCTCCACAACATGGGCGTTCACCTCGTCCACGATGGACTGGATATACGCCTCCCGCACACTCTTTCTCGTATCGATCTTTTCCACCAGATCATAGTAGGCTTCCGGCTCCAGATATTTTAAAGACAGATCATCCAGTTCCACCTTGATCTTGCTGATACCAAGCCTGTCAGCGATGGGAGAATAGATATCCAGCGTCTCTCTGGCAATCCGCTGCTGTTTTTCCGGCGGCATATATTTCAGCGTCCGCATATTGTGCAGCCGGTCCGCCAGTTTGATGATGATAACCCGGATGTCCTTCGCCATGGCAAGAAACATCTTCCGCAGGTTTTCCGCCTGAATCTCCACCTTGTCCGTGGCTTTCCCGACACTGCCGGCGCCTTCCAGATTGAAATGCTGCAGCTTGGTCACCCCATCCACAAGCAGGGTTACATCCGCCCCGAACATCTCCGTCAGTTCTTCTTCCGTGTACAGCGTATCCTCCACCACATCATGCAGAAGCCCCGCCGCAATGGTCTCCTTATCCATCTCCAGATCCGCCAGCACAATCCCAACGCAGAGCGGATGGATAATATAGGGCTCCCCGGACTTCCTTACCTGCCCCTCGTGGGCATGAAACGCCAGATTATATGCTTTTTCAATCAGGCTGATGTCATCGGAAGGGTGATATTTCCGAACACGCCGAATAAGATCCTGATACAGATCCTCAGGACCTTTGTACTCTCCGACCGGCTCCATTTTTCCGTCTTCTATGACAATTTTGTTGTTATGTTCCAGCATATATTATCTCCACGCCGCATCAGCAGTCTATTTCCCGGGATATACGATCGCGGATTCCAGTCTGTAACCCTCGATCCTTTTTCTGCCTTCCAGTCCTGCCAGTTCCATCAGCACTACGATCCCGACAACCTCCCCGCCCAGGGATTCCACAAGATCGATCATTGCCTTTGTGGTACCGCCTGTGGCGATCAAATCGTCCACGATCAGCACTCTCTGTCCCGGTTTAACGGAATCTTTATGCATCTCGATGGTAGCCGTGCCATACTCCAGCGCATAGTCAATAGAAACCGTCTCACAGGGCAGTTTCCCTTTCTTGCGGATCAGCACAAAAGGTTTGTGCATATTGTAGGCGATCGGCGTCCCGAAGATAAAGCCCCTTGATTCCGGTCCCGCGACCACGTCAACCTCCAGATCCTTCACCAGATCCTGCATCGTCTCAATGGCAAGATGCAGGCCGTCCGCATCCTGCAGCACGCTGGTCACATCCCTGAAAATAATCCCCTCTTCCGGAAAATCAGGTATGCTTCTTACATATTCTTCCAGTTTTTTCATAGTATATTCAACTCCTTTGTAGATGTGTGCTGCTCTGCACTATGCCTATTATTATATGCTTTTTCGGGGAGTTCGTCAAAGAGAATTGAAAAATCTTTTTAAACAGGAAAATGATATCCCGCATACGGGAAAAAACACCCTTGACATCTTCCGTTTTTCTCTATATAATATACCCCTATAGGGTATATGAAAATCAATCCGGTATTATTTTCCACAGACAAATAATCTGCCGGACCGTATCAGGAGGGCTTTCCGACATGAATCAGGAACAGGAGCAGGTGAAAAACTGCTGCGGCAGCGACTGCGTTTTAAAATATAAACACCGTGACGACAGAGAATATAAAAATCTGATCCACCGTTTAAACCGCATTGAGGGACAGGTCCGCGGCATCCGCACCATGGTGGAGGAAGAACGCTACTGCGTGGATATCATCACTCAGGTAAGCGCCATCACCTCCGCCCTGAATGCTTTCAACAAAGCATTGCTCTCTCAGCATATAAAAACCTGCGTTGCAGATAATATCCGCAGCGGAAATGATGAAGTGATTGATGAGTTATGTGAAACTTTTAAAAAACTGATGAGGTAACAAACAGGGTGTGCTCCGAAAACCGGACGGAAAATAACATTCCCGGCACCCCTCTTACCCCAAAATCATCTGCGTAAATCGCAGCCAGGAGGTATCAACCATATGATCAAAGAAAAATTCGCGGTGACAGGCATGACCTGCTCCGCCTGCTCTTCCCGGGTGGAAAAATGCGTTTCCGCTCTGGACGGCATCCATACCTGCGAAGTCAATCTGCTCACCGGCAGCATGCAGGCATCTTTCGATGAAGCAGTACTGAAACCGGAGGATATTATAACCGCCGTGGAAAAAGCAGGCTACGGCGCTTCCTCCCTCTCCCCGGCGTCAGTTTCCTCCCCCGGCACAAACAAAGGAACAGCCGCCGGAAATTCTCTGCAGGAAACCATGCAGAAGGCACGGAAGGAAATGCAAAAGCGGCTGATCTACTCTTTCCTGTTCTGGATTCCGCTGATGTATGTGTCCATGTTCCATATGTTCTACGAATGGTTCGGACTGCCGGTTCCTGATTTTGTCATGCATATTTTCCATGGTCCCGAAAACACGGTCACTTTTGCCTTTACCCAGTTTCTGCTGCTTCTGCCGATCATGTACTGCAACCGCAATTACTTTATCCACGGCTTTCGGAACCTTCTGCGCAGAAGCCCCAACATGGACTCCCTTGTGGCCGTAGGCTCTGCCGCCGCCGTAGTCTATGGTGTATTTGCCATCTACCGGTTAAGCTGGGGGCTCGGCTACCAGGATATGGAACTGGTGGAGCGCTATGGCATGGAAATCTATTTTGAATCCGCGGGCACGATCCTGGCACTGATCACCCTCGGCAAATACCTGGAGAGCCGCTCTAAGGCGCAGACCGGCAAAGCCATCGAAAAACTGGTGAACCTCGCGCCCAAAACCGCTCTTGTGCTGACAGGCGATGGTTCCGAGCAGGAAATTCCTGCCGATCAGGTTGCCGAAGGAGATATTGTTATCATCAAACCCGGCGCCTATGTACCCGTGGACGGCGTTATCACTTCCGGCTCCTCCTCTCTGGATGAGTCCGCTATTACAGGTGAGAGTATTCCGGTGGAAAAAACCACAGGCGATACGGTAATCTCCGCTTCCCTGAATAAGAGCGGCTATTTCCGGATGAGGGCCGTAAAAACCGGCGAGAACACCACCATCAACCAGATTATCCGCCTTGTGGAAGAGGCGAGCGCCTCCAAAGCCCCGATTGCGAAACTGGCTGATAAAATCGCGGGCATCTTTGTCCCCGCCGTGATGTGCATTGCCCTGATCGCCTTTCTGGTCTGGATGCTTTCCGGTGCGGGTTTTGAGTTCTCACTGTCCATCGGCATTTCCGTACTGGTCATCTCCTGTCCCTGTGCGCTGGGGCTTGCCACTCCCGTTGCCATCATGGTCGGCACGGGAAAGGGCGCGGAAAGCGGCATCTTGATCAAATCCGGGGAGGCCCTGGAAACCGCCCACTCCATCGATACGGTAGTGCTGGATAAAACCGGCACCATCACTCAGGGAAAACCGGAAGTCACGGACGTACTGCCTATGGGCATTTCGGAAAGCGAACTGCTGCATGCGGCGGCAATGCTGGAAAAACAGAGCGAACATCCGCTGGCGGAAGCTGTCTTGCAGTACGCGAAAGAACAACTTGCCGACGGCACGCCGGATTCCCTGTTGTGGCAGGCCAACGACTTTGAAGCCCTCTTTGGGCGAGGCGTCCGCTGCACTTATCAAGGCAGCACCTATTATGCCGGAAATATGAGGCTGCTGGAGGAAGAAGGATTTGATCTCTCCGCCATCACATCCGACTTCGCAAGGCTTTCGGAGGAGGGAAAAACCGTGCTGCTCTTTGCCCGGAAAGAACACGCCGGGGAACAGGAAGCCGCCCGCAGCATCCTCGGCATGATTGCCGTAGCGGATGTGGAAAAACCCTCCAGCCTGGAGGCAATCCGGGAATTTGAAAAGCTTGGGATCGATGTGGTTATGCTCACCGGCGATAACGAAAAGACCGCCGCTGCCATCGGAAGGCGGCTCAATATCAGCCATGTGATTGCCCAGGTACTGCCCCACCAGAAAGAGGAAAAAATCCGCGAACTGATGGACCAGGGGCACAAAGTGGCAATGATCGGGGACGGCATCAACGATGCACCCGCCCTTGCCAGAGCCGATGTGGGTATCGCCATCGGCGCGGGAACCGATGTGGCAATTGAAAGCGCCGACGCCGTGCTCATCAAAAACGATCTGATGGATGCGGTCAACGCGATCCGGCTCAGTAAATCGGTGATCCGCAATATCCGTGAGAACCTGTTCTGGGCATTTTTCTACAACAGCATCGGCATCCCCCTCGCCGCAGGCCTGCTCTACCCTGCATTGGGGCTGAAATTAAACCCCATGTTCGGCGCGGCGGCCATGAGCCTCAGCAGCATCTGTGTCGTATTTAATGCGCTCCGGCTCCGGCTTTTCAGGCCCCTGCGGGCGCAAAACCAGTCCGCTAAGCAGGCGGCAGAAACGGACAAAGCCAATCTGTTACAGGAAAACGCTAAAAAAACAAATCATTTGGAAAAAGGAGAAGAAAACATGAAAGAAATGACATTATCCATTGAAGGCATGATGTGCATGCACTGCCAGAAACACGCGACTGACGCGCTGAACGCAATCGAAGGCGTAACCGCAGAGGTAAACCTGGAGGAAAAGAAGGCTTATGTAAAAGCGGACCGGGATATCGATGATGAAACATTCAAAAAGGCAATTGCGGACGCGGGGTATGAGGTGACGGAGATTATCCGCAGCTGATCCCTCGGAGGCAATGAACGCATCCGCATAAATTCCAAGCCGCTTTATAAAATATATTTATTATATCTATTATATAAGTATTTATTCAGTGCCGCCCGTATTTACAAAAATACGGGCGGCTCCACATTTCTTTTTCAGATCGCTTTCGGATCATCTACCAATATAATGCCACTTTTTCCATCGCAAGCTCTCTGCTGAGTTTATACTCTTTTATGAGCGCGGATATTCCCTGTTCCTTAGAACCGCTGAATCCTTTTACAATATTCAGCGCACTCCGGATACCGTTCTCTCTTTCCTCCGCCCTTCCCTCAATTTTTCCTTCTGCTTTCCCTTCCATTTTCCCCTCTTCCCTCATATCCTCAAATGCTTTGCACATGCTGAACTCTCCTCTCTCAAATTCTTTCTCTGCTATACCCGGTATTTTTTTCATATTGGTCAGCCTTGCCAGAAGTACTTTTGCCTGGCTACTCAATTCCTCATACTGCTCTCTGTGCTCCTGCAGTTTTTTCTCCATCAGGTCCCTTTCCCCCGAATACCTTAAAAACTCGAATACAAACTGCAGTTCCGAATGAAACTGCCCAAATTCCTCATATTCATGATAGTCAAATAAATTTAATAGTCCACTCTTGTCTGGTTCTCCACGGAAAATACGGCAAGCACGGCACCACTCCAAAGCCTCACCTTATCCCGTACTACTTTTCTTACAGTCCCATCCGAAGCACTTTTCAGCTCTCCATCCTGTTCCCTTAACTCCTGCGGCTTTACCACCTGCTCTCCATGATACAGGACACCGTTTACCAGATCTGCAAAAACTTCCGCATTTTCCAGATAGTCACTCTCATAGACATCCTCTTTGCCCATGCTTTTTCCTCCCTTATTCTCTTTTTCATATAAGGGAGACTTTTTCTCACGAATGTGAAAAGATACTCAAGAAATCTCAGAAGTTCCCAGATATGTAGTTCTATACTACTATAAATATCCTATTTTTGCAATACCCTTATACCATTTATAGAGGAACATTTGTAACAGTGCAGCCGAAAGGCTGAACTGTTACGAACATTTTTCTCCTCCCGCGCATATTATAATATAAGAAGCACAAAAAGGAGTCCCCATGAAAAAAGCCGCCGTCATAGGTTCTCCCACTCTTCATAAAAACTATCAATCAGCCCTGGAAAAAGCCGCCTGCGAGGCAGTCATCTTTCCGGACGCTTCCTATGTAAAAAAACATCCCGATGCTTTTGACGGGCTGCTCCTCCCCGGCGGCGGTGATGTGCCCGCCTCCCTTTCCGGTTTCGGGCTCTTTCCGAAAGCTTCACAGGCACAGAGCAGGCGCTCCCTCAGTTCGAGCCCTCCCTGTCCTTCACCTGCTCCTGACAATCATTCTTCCTGCTCTGCCGGTTCCCGGTGGGCTTTTTGCCACAAAAACGCTTCTGTCCCTGCAGGCTCCGCACCGGATTTCCTCCTCAGCCTGGAACAGCTCTCGGCCCTGGATCTTTTCTGCCGGCAGAAAAAGCCCGTTTTCGGCATCTGCAAGGGAATGCAGCTTATCAATCTTTACTTTGGTGGCACCATCCGAAACGTCGCAGACCGGGCGCTCCATCAGCATCCGGACAGAGACGTCTTTCATCCTGCCGATAACCAGCCCGGCAGCTTTCTTCATGCACTTTTCGGTTTTCACATGCTGATAAACAGCAGCCACCACCAATGCATCGATACTCCGGCAAAAGATCTTCAGATCATCCAACGTGCCAAAGACGGAGAAGCCGAAGCCATCACCCACCTTACCTGTCCTGTTTTCGGAACACAATGGCACCCCGAGAGGATGCCGAAGCTTCCCCGTCAGGATGCCATTTTATTGTTTCGATATTTTGTTTCTCTGTTATAATAGTGCCCTGATACTAAAACAATCCTATCTCAGTCCATTGTACTGATTATAGACGCTGCAAAGTTTATTTGTATTATTGATGACAAAATTCAAGGCGATAAACGGACCGATACCGCACAGCAGAATACCAAACAAAAGCCACATCACATAGGTAGTGCCATTCTCCTGAATCGGCACATTGTACCTGGGCCCGTTTGCCTGCAGACGGTTTGCCAGTTTATACCACCAGATGATCCTGTAAATGCCGCAGGTGACAAATCCCAGTAAAATAAACGCAAGAATACCGCTTGTGCTCTCGCCGTCGCCTTCGCAGAGGTCGTTCACATCTTTTGCCAGGCTATGTATAAAGAAATACGGATAAATACCGCAGGTGACAAGAGACAGCAGGATATAGATCCATATACTTCTGTCTGTTTTCTTCGCCATCATTCCACGGGGCGGAGTGGTCGGCATTCCATACCCCATCGGCGGCATGCCGTACCCGGGTGCTCCCGCAGGCGGTACCTGATATTCCCCCTGTCCTCCTGCGGGCGGCGGCGTCTGTCCTCCTGTGGCTCCGCCGGCGGGCGGTGCCTGATAAGCCGCCGCATTTTGTTTTCTCGCCGCGTTCTTTTCCGCCTGCTGTTTCTGCAGATCCTTCGCCGCCCCCGAAAGTTCTGAAAATCCTTCCTTCATACTTGCCGTAAAACTCTCCTTTGTCTCTCCCACAACCGGTGCGCATCCCATAACATGCATCAGCCCGAAAAGCGCCGCTGCCACGACCACATATCCCAGCCAGTAAAAAAAGGACCTGCCGCCCATAAAGACGCCATAGGAGATCAGGTTTACCACCAGCATAACGATCAGAGACAGCAGCCTGAGCGCAACACCCAAAACCGCGCCGCCAAAAACCAGATTCCTCAGCTTACCGCTCCACTTCCATGCCGCAGCCGCCGTGCTTACCCCCATCACGAGAGCCGCCGCAAATCCAAAAAAGGTTGAAATAAAATAACCGATTCTCAATCCGAAAATCATCGCAAACAGACCGGGAATCCGCGTCAGCGCAGATAGCAGAAAGAACACCGCAAACACCCCGCAGGCGATCCGCATCACCATATGCAGGTTATCGTTCTTTGCATGATCCGCACCCGTGCCGCTGCCGGTATAAAATGTGCCTGCCGTTCCAAAAAATGATGACGACGCCTCACCCTCAGCCGTATCCGACTTTCCTGTATCTTCAACAGGTGTACCGCATTTAGGGCAGAATTTCTGGCCGTCACTCAATGCATTTCCACATTCGGGACAAAACATATATACTCCTCCTTGTCATTCACCGCTTGCATAAAAATGCAAGTTTCTTTACTTTTCATAAAATCAATTGTAATCCTCCCGCTCTTCCGTGTCAAGTGCGGGGACTGCTTTTATTGACAAAACCCGTGTATTTCTGTATCATTAGACTCAT
Organism: Lachnospiraceae bacterium; assembly: GCA_022799355.1. Lineage (GTDB taxonomy): Bacteria > Bacillota > Clostridia > Lachnospirales > Lachnospiraceae > 1XD8-76. Next base: position 13,466 of record JAAWOG010000051.1, read on the forward strand.
AATTCTATTTATTTGCTGCCGCTTCATTTTTATACTTTTCACCCCGGCAGCAACATACCAGTAAATATACTTTTAAAACAGGAGGAATCACTATGATAACATGCCCAAAATGTCACGCCCGGCTGGAGGACGGTTCCAGATTCTGTGACTCATGCGGCGCACCCATTCCGGAGCAGACTGCTGCGGAAACCGCATCTTCTGCGAAAATCTTCTGTCCTCACTGCGGCAAACAGATTGGTTCTGAAAATCCGTTCTGCCCGGACTGCGGGAAGCCGCTGGAGGAAAAGATCTTCTGCTCAAACTGTGGGAAACAGGTCGATACCGCATCCAATATCTGCCCGAATTGTTCATCCCGGCTTTATGATGAGGTATTTTGTCCGAACTGCGGAAAACCATCAGGCCCTGATGCTGCCTTCTGCAAAAACTGCGGCACTCCTTTCAATGCGGCACCGAAGCCGGAACAGAAAAAGAAAAAAGAGAAAAAGAAGCAGGATCACGATAGTTCCGATCAGAAAAAGCCTTCGAAAGGCATTATTTTCGCAGGCATCGGGATTCTCCTTGCAGCGGCATGCATCCTTGTATTTGTACTTATCGGTGGGGGTACCGGGAGTTCTTCCAACTATGCCATGTATGTAAAGGATAAGGAAATCTACTATACCGGTTTTTCCCGAAAGGATCCCTGGCAGGTTACCTCAAGGTTTGTTGACGGAGGAGATATTGATAATTTTGATCTTGCCGACGCTGCTTATTTCCTTGCCGATGCATGCCGGCTCAGCGAAGACGGTTCCCTTTTGTTCTTCCCTGATAAGATAAGCTATTCCGATAATGGTTATTCCCTTTATTATCGACAGGTAAATAAGCCGAAGGAGGACGCCGTTAAGATCGATTCCGATATAATTTCTTATTCCGTAAGTAAAGATTCTTCTGCCATTACCTACCAGAAGAACGATACGCTTTACCAGTACGACAGGAAAAAAGAAGATAAACAGAAAGTGGCGAGTGATATCCGGCGCTACTATGTATCCGATGACGGAAAGACCATTCTGTATCTGAATACGGAAGATGTGCTTTATTCGACCGTAAGAGGCGGCGACCGTGAAAAGATAGACAGTGAAATTACCGGTTTGAGTTATGTATCCGAAGATCTTTCCACTCTCGTTTACATAAAGGAAGGCACTTTATATAAAAAAGTGGGAAGCGAAGATAAAGTCAAGATTTCTTCCGATGTTGATTATGTAATAGCTGCCTACGATTCAGGTGAAGTCTATTATGTGAAGTCAGAGTCCACGGAAGTTCCTCTGAGCAATTACGTATATGATGATAAGAAGGAAGCCGATGCCGCACTGACCGAGCCCAAGTCTCCGAACTGGATTGATCCTGACTATGATGCCAAATATGAAGACTATCAAAAGGCATCTGAAGAGTACCGTGCGAAGTTATTCCGTGATAACATCCGTAAGTCTTTGAATGAAGAGAAGATAGAACAGACGGACTACTCCCTCTGCTATTATAATGGGGAAGAGGAAACCGTCATCCATGACAGTTTCATAGATTCGTCCTATACCTGCGCTGCCGATTCGCCCGTTATCACCTACACGGCGTATGATCAGTCCGACGATATTCGTATAAAACTTTCCGAGACAGAAGATATTTACAGCATCCGTTCTTTTGTCACTGAGGCGCTCATCTCCGCTTCCGAAAGATATGTAACCGTTGGCAGCACCTCCTCTCTTCTTGACCGGGAAGAAGCACAACATTTCCGTCTTTCTGCTGACGGAGAGACTCTCTTCTATCTCGATGAAGTGCCGGAAGATAAAGATTACGGAGAGCTGTATCAGGTTTCCATCTCCTCATCAGGAGAACTCGGAAGCCCCGAATTATATGACAGTGATGTTTATACCGGCACCCTCCATTTTATAGATGCCGGAAAGCTTCTGTATTTTAAAGACTATAAGAATGATAAAGGGGAACTTTACATCGATCGGGAAAAGATTGACTATGATGTAAATTTCTACAGCATTCAGTATATGGAAGATCAAGAATGTGTTACCTACTACACGGACTGGAACGACGAAAAAAATTACGGCACCTTAAAAATATATACCGGAAAGGACGCACAAAAGATAGCCGATGATGTGCACTCCCATTTCGTTTTGCCAAACGGAGAAGTGCTTTATCTCTATGACTACAGTCCGAAATACTATCATGGCGATCTGTATCTCTGGAATAAAAAGGATACCGAAAAAATCGATGACAGCGTTGTCTGCATCCTTCCGGTTTATTAACATCCATCCGAAACATAAAATCTTTTAAGGGAGAATCGAATTATGAAATGTCCAAATTGTGAATATGAAAACCGTGACGATGCCAAATTCTGTAAATCATGCGGTACTAAACTGGCAGGCTTACCAAAGCCTGCCCCGCAGCCTGAAGCTGCAACTGTCTGTGCAAATTGCGGTGCCTCTTTAAAGCCGGGCGCCAAATTCTGCACCAAATGCGGCACTGCCGTCACTGCGGCTGTCGTAGAACCTGCCGCAGAACCGGTCATAGAATCTGTCATTGAGTCTGCGACAGAACCTGTCATAGAATCTATCGTAGAGCCTGCGGCAGATAATACCCCGGAAGTCGTTATGGAACCGGCCCAGGATATAAAAGCGGAAGTTTCCGCTGCGGAACCTGCCGCTACGGAACTTGCCGCTGCGGCTCCTGTCTGCTCCGGCTGTGGCTCCCCATTAAAACCGGGGGCTAAATTCTGCACCAAATGCGGTACTGCTGTTGCAGCGTCAATGCCTGCACCGAAGCCGACTCCTGTGGCGGAGCCTGCTTCTATACCGGAGTCAATTCCTGTACCGGAATCTGTTCCTACGCCAGAGCCTGTTCCTATGCCGGAGCCTGTTCCTATGGCAGAGCCTGCTTCTATATCGGAGCCTATTCCTACACCGGAACCTGATCCTATACCGAAGCCAATTCCTGTGCCGGAGTCCGTTCCTATACCGGAGCCCACGCCTGCACCGGCACCTGTTCCCGCGCCTGCGCCCGTTCCTATACCGGAGCCAATTCCTGTGCCGGAGTCCGTTCCTATACCGGAGCCTATGCCTGCGCCAGCACCCGCTCCCGCACCGGAACCAATACCTATACCGGAGCCGACTCCCGCACCAACACCCATTGCGGAACCCGGCACACCGTCATTTTGTAAAAATTGCGGTACACCTATAAAGGCGGGCGCCAAATTCTGTCCTAAATGTGGTACTCCTGCAAACGGCGCTCCAAAAGCACCCGCGCATGCAAAATATAATGACGACATTTTGGATGCCCCGAGCAAAAGCAGCAATAAAAAGAAAAGTCCTGCTGCTGTCATCATCGGAATCCTGATCATCCTTCTTCTGCTTGGCGGCGGTGCGTATGCACTGATAAAGGCAGGTATTATCGGGCAGCCATCCAAAGATTCCACCGTAACCCCTACCGCTCCTGCCGGGGAAAATCCCGAAGAGGCGGAAGAAAATGAAACGGAGGAAACAACAGAAGAGGACGAAGAGAGCGATATTTCCGCCGAACTTGAAGAAAAGCTCGCCCCTGTCTCCGAACAGGTGACTGCTGCCCAGGATAAGCTAAACAGCGGAGACCATGCCGGAGCCGCCTCAGATCTTTATGCCGCTCTGACAGCATATGCCTCCATCGCATCCGAATATGACTCACAGGAGGCGTCGGATACCATCAGTCCGCTCGCGGATGACGCTTTCGCCCTTTATACAACTTCTACCCTGGAACAGGTGGAAGGATGGGAGAGCCAGTCTGCCACCGCACCGCTGTACCAGCAGATAGAAGGAACTCTAAAGGAGGCTTCCGACCTTGCCGTGCAGCTTCGGGACAGCAATCTGACCATCACGGCAGATACAATAGAGCAAAATTACGCGGAATTCCCCGGTCGGTATAAAGAGAAATATATCCTGACCTTCAACGACTTGAGAACCGGCGATGAGTGGTCCCGCACTACCGCATGGCAGTATATGCAGGATGCCGCCTCCGTCGGTCTTGTGGATAAAGAAAATCCGGATGATCCCCTCACTCTGCGTTACTCCTATGCACTTGCATGGATCACCCAAAGGGATCTCGCCGAAGGCATGAACGACGGCAGCGTTACACCGGAGTCAGCTATCTCCTCTATTCTTTCCCTTGCGGAAAGCATAGACTATAACCCGGTTCTGATGAGGGAGCTTGCCCTTTACTATAATCAAACCGGCGACCTGGACCGCTCCATGATAATCCAGAATGCCTGTGTTGAAGTTTACAATTATCTTGCAAATGAGGAGAATGTATATATCAACGCGGAAGAACTTTTTGTTCCGGGCAGAAGCAGCTCCAACGCTTCGAGTACCATTGCACTCAGCGATTTCTGGTACTTTAATGATTTTGGAGAATATTCGCCTTCCTCCAACAACGGTGTCAGCCCCGAAGGCCGGGGATATATCCGTAATCTTTTTAAGGAGGCAGTAAATTCTCTTTAAACATTATGACAAATAACCGCTATTCACGAAAAAAAATAAAACGCTGGTTCGGAAAGAAAAAGAACATTCTTCTTACCGCCTGCGTAACGGCGACGCTTCTATGTATGATAACCGTTATTGCTTTACTTATTATGTTGGACCGCGACGCCGAAAAACAACTGGTTCCGTTCCCCGAGGCGGAAGAAATTCCGCCCCGGGAGGAACCGGCCGTATCTGAAAATGATACCGAACAGGACATAGAGACTCCTGTCATATATCCTGAGCCGGACTATAATCTCACTCTGGAGGAGGTCTATGTGCCGCTGCCGGAACTGAGCAGGGAATACGAAATCGCCTGGGTAAGTGACCTGCATCTGATCACCGACCATGAACCCGGAGGCGTCTCCGAAGGCTCCATGATCAAACTCAATGGGCGCTATGAAACTCTCGCCGTTACCGAGGACGGTGTACATGCGGAAGAGTTGTGGCATGACATCATAAAATGCTTGAATATCGGCAATTATGATGCCGTCATCTTCGGCGGCGACATGATGGACTACTGCAGCCCATCCAATATGGAAATGCTGAAAAAAGGATTTAACGAACTGCGGTATGATAAGGACCAGATCCTGTATATCCGCGCCGACCATGACTACGGCGCCTGGTATGTGGGAGATCATTTTACCCAACAGGATATCTATGAACTGCACAAAGAACTTGACGGGGATGATCCGGAGAAAAAGTATCTTGATATGGAGGAATTTGTACTGATCGGCATCAATAATTCCACCAAAAATATAACGGATGAGTATTTTTCTATCGTGGAAAAACAATATGAAAAAGCCGCGGAAGAAAACAAGCCGGTTATTGCTATCACCCATGTTCCCTACGGCTCCAATGTGGATGAGTCCTTAAAAACATTGTCCATGAAAGTCAGAAATAAGCCCTACTACTGGGTTGGTCCTGACTATCAGCCGAATGATACCATGTGGAATTACCTTGACCTTATCTTCAGAGAAGACACCCAGGTAAAACAGGTGCTGGCAGGACATCTGCACGCTCCCTGGGACGGCATGATCACCGACCAGCTCCGGGAACATATCTTCTCCCCTGCCTTCAGCGGTACGATTGGCGTAATACATTTTGTACCGGAGGGCACGAATACGGAAACCGAAACCTGGCATTCCACAAAGTATTATCCGGAAGAACCAAAAAACGAAAATGAATCGGAATATCCGTAAACAAATAGCCGCACTGCGCGGCTATTTTCTTTTACACATTATTCTCTTCAAAAATTCTTAAGCTCCCGCCTGTTCCTCTGCCGTTATCCGTCAATATGTCAACTCTTCCTTATTGCAGATCTCATCGTCCACCACATCAAACTTATACCCGCAGGCTCTTCCCTCACTGCGTATCACCACCGTAAAATAAGAACCATCCGCATAAGAGATATAGTAAGGCGCTCCGTCGCCCCCGAATTTTTTATTCACACTCTCATAGTTTCCCGTGCCAAAATCTTCCAGCGTTCTCGCCCTCACAATATTCGCCGCACTCTGATTAAAATGGATATCCGTGGAGACCGTCAGATAATAATAATTCTGGATTTTTGTAAGCTGCACCATTCCTGCGATATTTTCCGGCACCGGATATATATCTTTGATCCGAAACGTATTTTTATCAACAGCGACGATGGAACTGCTGTGCACACAGGGAAAATAAATCGTCCCTCCCTCCATCGTAAAAGAACGCACATATTTCCCGTAAAGTTCCGGCACTCTCATAATATTTTCCAGATATACCTCCGCGGAATCTGCCTTTCTCCTGAACAGGTACATCTCTCCCGTCATCGAACTCCAGGCATAAAACAATCCGGTTGCCTCATCATATACAATATAATGGGGGCGGACACCGATGCCGTTAAACACCTGCTGCTCCGTAAACCCTTCCTCCTCTTTTGTATAACTGACCACCCTGTGGTTTTCCGTATCCGTAACAAGATATACAACGCCGTCACCGGCGATGGAATGAGGCTGGAAAAAGTTCTTTGACATGACTTTCCAACTGCTTGACAATACGCCGTATTGGGTACTGTAGAGCACCTGATCATGGTAGCTGTCCACCAGATAAAAGGTATCTCCTATCTTCGTGATCTGTGTGGGCACCAATAATCCGTAATAGCTGTTGCGCTCCGTCGGATAAAAAGTACCCGCCTTTGCCGTAAGCAGGCAGGGGCTTTGCAGTATCATACCAAGGCACAATACCATCGATGCCAATATATGAAAGACTCTCTTTTTCATGTTACAGATCCTTTCCGCACTTCAAGCGCTGACCGGTTTTCCCGTCATTTCACATCCCCGGATTATCTATCAGTCTATCATATCTTTCGCAAAATTTCCATCAGATTTTCGGACAGCCTTCAGGTTACCAGTATAACTCCAGCTTTTTTATTGCCGCCTCTTCGCTGAGCGTATATTCTTCCATAAGTGTCGTTACCGCCTGCTCTTTTGAACCATGAAACTTTTTCACGACATGAAGGACACTGCAAATCCCATTTTCCCGTTCTTCTACCTTTCCCTCTGCTTTTCCTTCTTCTCTCATATCCTCAAACGCTTTGCACATACTGAACTCCCCTCTCACAAATTCTTCGTCACTCACATCCATCGGCTTTTTTATATTGGCCAGCTTCGTCAGCAGTATCTTTGCCAGGGCGCTCAGCTTCTCATAACGCTCTTTATGCTCCTCCAGCATCGCTTTCATTTGTTTCTTTTCACCCGAATATCTCAGGAATTCAAAAACCGACTGAAGCTCCGAATGAAACTGGCCGAAATCCTCATACTCATGATAATCAAATATATTTAACTGATAATTGGAAATAAAGGGCAAAATCTTTTCTTCATTTCCCTCCACATCCAACAGCTCATGCAGCGTCCTTGCACCATCCCACGGCTTTTCTTTCCCAAAGTAAACGACAACCGTAATCACCGGAATAAATTTATCTTTTTTCCGCATGCCTGAAAGGTACTCGTCCGGTGTCAGAAAACCCTTTTTGAGATTTTCCGCTTTTTCCTCCGGTTTATTCCTTTCATTTTTGTCTTCAGCCTTCAGATTATCTCTTAACGTTTTCCATTGCTTATCATAAGCCATGCTCTCCGACAGCATCGCCCGGATCACCATACGATAATCCACCTTTGTCTGATTTTCTACCACCAGTATTGCCAGGGCTGTCCCTCTCCACATTCTGACCTTGTCCCTGAGAATTTTCCTGACATCATATCCTTGAATACTCCTGAGTTCCCCGTCCTGCTCACTCAGTTCCTGGGGACGCACCACCTGCTCTCCCTGATACAAAACGCCGTTTATCAGATCCGCAAACAGTTCCGCGTTATCCAGGTAATCATTTTCATAGACATCTTCTCTGCCCATACTTTCTCCTCCCTTATATTGTTTTTTTCATATTAGGGAGTCTTTTGACTTCACGAATGTGATAAGATAAATCAGAAATATCAGAAGTTCCCGGATATGTATTTATATACTACTACAAATAGTTCCGTTATGCAAGACATTTTTTTACTTTTGAGATAAATTTTTTGACAAATAAAGAATAAACCTTCCTGTGTCAAAAATGATAAAGACGGTAAGGCTCCTGTCCTTCACATCAGATCCCTCACCACCTCCGAAGCGATAAGAAGTCCGGCGGCAGGCGGCACAAAAGCCGTACTGCCGGGGATGGCTCCTGCGGCAGGCGAAACTTCCCTCTCCCCGCTCTCCGGCTGCGGTACTTTTTTTCCTTCCTCTTCCAGATGCAAAGGTTTCATCGGCTCTTCCCTTGAATAAACCACTTTCAGTGTTTTAACATACCGCTTTTTCAGTTCCCTCCGCATCACCCGGGCAAGGGGGCACACGGAAGTTTTATAGATGTCCGCCACCTCCAGCATGGCAGGATCAAGTTTGTTGCCGGTGCCCATGCTGCTGATGATCGGTACGCCCGCCGCCTGAGCCCGCAGAATCAGTTCGATCTTGGCGGTTACGGTGTCCACGGCGTCTATGACGTAATCGTACTTTGTAAAATCAAAGCTATCCGCATTGGCAGGCAGAAAGAAACATGGGTGGATCGTGATCTCAGCATCGGGATTGATGTCCAGCATGCGCTCTCTCATAACCTCGGCCTTGTCCCTTCCGATGGTTTTGTGGGTAGCTATGATCTGGCGGTTCAGATTGGTGATGTCCACTTTATCATGGTCGATTAAATCAAATTTGCCGATGCCGCTGCGGACAAGAGCTTCGGCTGCATAACCTCCTACGCCGCCCACACCGAAAATAGCGACATGACAAAGGGAGAGGGTTTTTATAGTGTTTTCGCCGAGAATGCGGGCGGTGCGTGAGAATTGTCCGCTCATAAAAGATCATCCTTTCCGTAAAAAGCAGCATAACGGAATCATCCGTGCTCCGTCAGATAAATTCCATTTCATTCTTCATTTTCGTGAAACCGTATTTTTCGTACAATGGAAGCCCCATCACGGTTGCTTCCAGCGAAATGGCCAAAATGCCCATGCTTTTGGCATCTTTAACCAGCATATCCAAAACCTTATATGCAATTCCCTTTCTTCTGTATTCAGGACTTGTATACATATTCATGATATATGCTTTCTTTCAGCTTGGATTATGATATGTCGGCATCACCTGAAAAAAGCTGACGCCGCCGGCACCTATCACACGGCTTTTATCAAATACCAGATACGCAATATGCGTACCGTTACGGAGTGCTTTGTTATAATAATCATAAGACTGCTTTTTCACTTCGCTCATATCAACATCATCCGACAGTTTATTGGCAGCCCTCAATACTTCTATTCTTGTTGCTGTCAATATATCTATATCTTCAAGTGTTGCTTTTTTATAAGTCAAATTCATACGTTATTCCTCCGCAGCTTCCGGTTTCGTGCTTTGTCCGCACTGAATGAAGTGAAAGCCTGTTCTGCCATAAAGACGCCGCCCTGTATATATTGCGGTTGAAAAGAGGTATCGGCTGGTACGATGCCATATCATATCCGCCGGCACTCCTCCATGCCTATCCACTGGCACTCCTCCATGCCTATCCGCAGAAAATGCTTCGCATTTCCTGCGGATAACGGGCTTCGCCCTATATCAATAAAAAGAAAGAGCCCTTAGCAAGCAAGCTTGCACGGGCTTTTTCTTTTTATTGATGCATGGCTCAGGGTAATTACATCATCCCCCCCATACCGCCGCCGGCGGGCATAGCGGGAGCATCTTCTTTGATATTGGCAACTGCAGATTCCGTTGTCAGGAAGGTACTTGCCACGCTGGTTGCGTTCTGCAGAGCGCTTCTTGTAACCTTTGCGGGATCAAGGATTCCACCCTCCACCATGTCCACGTACTCGTCTTTCAGTACATCATAGCCGTAACCTGCTTCGGATTCATATACTTTATTGATAATCACAGAGCCTTCTAAGCCTGCGTTCATTGCAATATGGTACAGAGGAGCTTCCAATGCTTTCAGCACGATCTCAGCACCCGTCTTCTCATCGCCCACAAGGCCTTCCGCCATAGCGGCAACCTTCTTGGAAGCGTGGATATATGCGGAACCGCCGCCTGCGATAACACCCTCTTCCACTGCCGCTCTGGTAGCGTTCAGCGCGTCTTCCATACGCAGTTTCGCTTCTTTCATCTCCGTCTCGGTAGCAGCGCCCACACGGATCACAGCTACGCCGCCGGATAATTTTGCAAGTCTCTCCTGCAGTTTTTCTCTGTCAAAATCGGAGGTTGTCTCTTCGATCTGTCCTTTGATCTGGTTAATTCTTGCGCTGATGGCATCTTTCTCGCCGCAGCCGTCCACTACTACCGTATTCTCTTTCTGTACTTTCACGGATTTAGCGCGTCCCAGCATATCCATGGTAGCGTCCTTTAATTCCAGTCCCAGTTCGGAGCTGATTACCTGTCCGCCTGTCAGGATCGCGATATCTTCCAGCATTGCTTTTCTTCTGTCGCCATAGCCCGGAGCCTTTACCGCTACCACATTAAATGTGCCGCGCAGTTTGTTGACGATCAGAGTTGTCAACGCTTCGCCTTCCACATCCTCCGCGATGATCAGAAGCTTCGCGCCGGACTGTACGATCTGCTCTAACACGGGAAGGATATCCTGAATGTTGCTGATCTTCTTGTCTGTGATCAGGATATAGGGATCATCCAGAACCGCTTCCATCTTATCCATATCGGAGCACATATAAGCGGAGATATAACCTCTGTCAAACTGCATACCTTCTACCAGATCCAGCTCTGTCAGCATGGTCTTGGATTCCTCAATGGTGATAACGCCGTCTCTCGAAACCTTTTCCATTGCCTCCGCAACCATCTCGCCCACTTCCTCATCGCTGGCGGAAATAGCTGCTACTTTAGCGATCTGATCCCTGCCGGTTACTTTCGCGCTCATATCTTTGATAGACTCAACCGCGCACTCGGTCGCTTTCTTCATACCCTTTCTCAGGATCATCGGGTTCGCGCCTGCTGCCAGATTCTTCATGCCTGCGCTGATCATAGCCTGTGCCAGAACGGTTGCCGTTGTGGTACCGTCGCCTGCCACATCGTTGGTCTTTGTCGCTACTTCCTTTACAAGCTGAGCGCCCATGTTCTCAAAAGCGTCTTCCAGTTCGATCTCTTTTGCAATGGTTACGCCGTCATTTGTGATCAGCGGTGCGCCGTAGGATTTATCCAGAACAACATTGCGTCCTTTCGGTCCCAGTGTTACGCTCACGGTATCTGCCAGTTTATTTACGCCAGCCTCTAAAGACTTTCTTGCGTCTGCTCCGTATTTGATTTCCTTTGCCATAATAGTTTACGCCTCCTCTTATTTAATTACTGCTAAAATGTCTTCCTGTTTTACGATAATATATTTTTCTTCTTCCAGCTTTACTTCGGTTCCGGAATATTTGGAATAGATGATCTGGTCACCTGCGGCAACTTCCATCTTCACGTCCTCTGTCCCGGGGCCTACCGCAATCACTTCCGCCTGCTGGGGCTTTTCCTTCTCCTGACCGGGCAGTACGATACCCGATTTTGTTGTCTCTTCTGCTGCCAACTGTTTTAATACAACTCTGTCACCTAATGGAACTAACTTCATAGTAAAACCTCCTTAAATGTTCCGCTCTTTTCTGCGGTTATGTCTTCTTGTTAGCACTCATTTAAATCGAGTGCTAAGAACTAAAACATATATTAGTTTCATCTGTTTCTCTTTGCAAGCCCATATAAATCTTATTTTCTATTATTATCTCATGATATCTTTTATTTTCTTTTATTTTCTATCTTTTTTAAGAAATCCTTGATTTTATAATTATTTTAGAAAGCCGCGCAGCATATATTTAACTTAAGTTATCCGCCTATCTGTCAGGGAGAATGCCTTATGAGACCATCCGCAAAGTTATCGCCGCTTTCGCACAGAATCAGGGAAAGCCGTATTTTAAGCGGCGCCCTTTTACTAACCGCCGCAGGCATGGCAAGCCGCGTCGTCGGCTTTTTTTACCGTATCTTTTTATCCCGTACCTTCGGCGCGGAAAATATCGGTATCTATCAGTTGATCAGCCCGGTGATGGCGCTTGCCTATTCCGTTTCGGTGGCGGGTTTCCAGACTGCCATCTCCCGCATTACGGCGACCACCTGCGCTGCCGCTTCGCTCTCCTTGCCCCCTGCCGCAGGACAAAAAGGCGGCTTCACATCCGCGGGCAGGCTCCGCAGCTTTACCGTGCTCGCCGCCGGGATGCTGCTCTCTTTGGGGTTCTCTGTCTGCATCTCCTGTTTTGTCTATCTGTATGCCGACAGGATTGCGGTCCGTTTTCTGTTAGAGGAGCGCTGTACCCCTCTTTTAAAGATCCTGGCTCTCTCCTTCCCCGTCTCCGCCATACACAGTTGTGTGAACGGCTATTTTTACGGCAAGAAATCCGCCGCCTTCCCGGCTTTCAGCCAGCTCCTCGAGCAGTTTGTGCGGGTTGGCACCGTACTGTTTCTGTGCAGCGCATTTCTCGCAGAACATAAGAGCGGCACACCCGATATTTCCATTGCCGTAACCGGTATGGTTGCAGGAGAAATCTTTTCTGCGGTACTCGCCCTTCTATATTTATGGTTCTGTTTCCAAAAAGAGGCAAATGCGCCCGCCTCCCGGGACAAATTTCCCATGATGAAAAAAGCATTTTCGATATCCGCCCTGTTCCCGGAACTTTTTATCATGGCAATCCCCCTCTCTGCCGGCCGCGTGATCCAGAACTTCCTGCAGAGCATAGAAGCCATCGCCATTCCCGAAAGACTCCGCATGTTCGGGCTTGATACGGCATCCGCCCTCAGCGAATACGGGATTCTGACAGGTATGTCACTTCCTTTTATACTGTTTCCCACGGCGCTCACCGGTTCCATCGCCGTAATGCTGCTGCCTGCGGTTTCCGAAGCCCAGGCGCTGCACCAGGAGCGCACGATCGCCAGAGCCGTCCACCGCTCCGTGCGTTACTGCCTGCTGCTTGGCTTTTTCTGCCTTGTATTCTTTCTGCTTTTTGGCCCTGCCCTTGGCAAATTTGTCTTTCACCAGGAAAAAGCCGGAAGTTATCTGCAGATCCTGGGATTTATGTGCCCCTTCCTGTATATGAATTCCACCCTCGCAAGCATCCTGCACGGCCTTGGAAAAACCATGCAGTCCTTTTTCTACGGCGTGGCAAGCCTCCTTGTCAGGCTGGCCTTTGTCTTTCTCTGCATCCCCGCCTTCGGGATAAAAGGCTACCTCTGGGCGCTCCTTGCAAGCCAGCTTCTGCTCTCCGCCCTGCAGCTTCTTCCGCTGCAGAAATATCTGAAAATGTAATAACCTCCCTGAAGCAGCGGCGAATCAACGGCTGTTTCCGGTTCGTCCGATCCCCGCGACAAATACATTATCGTTCAAATTTGCCTGTCGTTCTTCTTGCATCCATATACAAAATCATGTATACTGACTAAGGCTACAACACCATACAAAGGAGCAGACATATGTCATTTGAATTTATAAAATTACTTCCAACTCCCGATGAGATCCGGGAACAATATCCTCTCCCCGCCAGGCTGGTAGAGCGAAAGCGCATACGGGATTCCGAGATCCGCGCCGTGATCACCGGGGAGAGCGATAAATTTCTGGTCATCATCGGTCCCTGTTCCGCAGACAACGAGGATTCCGTCTGCGAATACGTGGAGCGTCTTGCCAAAATCAACGACAAAGTGAAGGACAGGCTGATCCTGATCCCCAGAATCTATACAAACAAGCCCCGCACTACCGGGGACGGCTACAAAGGCATTATCCATCAGCCCGATCCCAGCAAGCGGGAGGATTTTCTCGCGGGTATCATAGCCATGCGGAAAATGCATATCCGGGCCATCAGCGAATCCGGGCTCACCTGCGCGGATGAGATGCTCTATCCCGAAAACTGGGGCTATGTCTCCGATATCCTCTCCTATGTGGCAATCGGGGCACGGTCCGTGGAAGACCAGCAGCACCGTCTCACAGTCAGCGGATTCGATGTGCCCGCCGGCATGAAAAATCCCACCAGCGGCGACTTTTCCATCATGCTGAATTCCGTCTACGCGGCGCAGCACCCCCATTCCTTTATCTACAGAGGCTGGGAGGTAAGGACAAACGGAAACGAACTGGCTCACACGGTCCTGAGAGGCTCTGTCAACAAACACGGCAGAAGCCTGCCCAACTACCACTACGAGGACTTAAACAACCTGATGGAACTCTACAACGAGCGCGATCTGATGAATCCCGCCTGTATCATCGACTCCAACCACAATAACTCCAACAAGCAGTATATGCAGCAGATCCGCATTGTAAAAGAAGTACTGCACAGCAGAAAACTGAACCCGGATATACACCGTCTTGTGAAAGGGGTTATGGTGGAAAGCTATCTGGAGGAAGGCTGCCAGAAGATCGGCGGCGGCATCTACGGAAAATCCATCACCGATCCCTGTCTCGGCTGGGAAGATACCGAACGGCTGATCTATGATATTGCCGAGTACGAATAAAGCGTAACAGTTCATCGTTTCGGCTGCATTGTTACAATAAAGCAGTAACAGTTCAGCCTTCGGCTTCCCTGTTACGGAATCTGTCCATTTCAAGTCGCCTTCGGCGAGGGGCAGATTCTTTTGGCTCAATTTACATGTTTTCA
>JAAWOG010000052.1 GCA_022799355.1 Lachnospiraceae bacterium
AAGCCCCTCAATCGGAACCTGCGTAAGATTTCTGGGTGACGCATCTTCTTCACCATAACAATCCGGCTCCATTTCAAATGTGAGAGATGTAACAAAAACGTCTTCATCGCCAACGCTATATCGACTTTTTGTTTTGTAAATCCCTTCTTCAATTTTTTGAAAATCAGATGTTGCATATTTTTCCGGTGTATAGTTCTTAAAATTTTTCATGTTGCTGTTTCTCCTTATTACCTTATTTTTTTCATTCTGATCACCCTCTCAAAATGGAATTTATTTTTTTCTTGCAAAAATAAAAACCCCATCTTTATCCCTCTTCCCACTACTGTTTCTGCTTCCTTCTCCATACTACTATATTGACACCTGAAAGATCAATAATCATGTCAGAATATAGTCCGTAAAAAGATATAAGGCGGGAAACCTTTTATCAAAAAACAAACGGCGCAGCCCCAAAACAAGACTGCACCGCGCTTTTATAAATTCTTTCTTACGGAACCGCCCCATCCGGCAGTCCCCCTCTATATCAACCCTTCTCTAAAACTTTACCCTCTTACGCTTCCTCGATCATCTTAATGATCGCCGGCTTCTGCTGAAGCCCTGACATCCTCTTTAACTCCGCGCCGTCCCGCATAAGGATCAGCGTCGGATAACCGGACACTTCATATTCCTCCACCAGCTTCTTATTTTTGTCAAAATCCACCTTCATGATATTGACTTTTTCCCCGCATACCTTTTCCACATCCGCCAGCACGAAGGAAAGCATCTTGCAGGGACCACAGGTGCTGGAAAAAAAGTCTGCCAGCACAAGTCCCTCGTTTACCGATTGACGAAATTCTTCTTCTGTTACTTCTCTCAACATAGCCCTTCTCCCATATTATATTTTGTCTGTCTTTTATTGCGAACTTACTTCATCCCCTGCACATAACGGGCCGCACTCTGTGCCGCGATGGCGCCGTCGGCGCAGGCGGTGATCACCTGCCTCAGGTTTTTTGTCACACAGTCCCCGGCTCCGAATATCCCCGGGATCTCCGTTGCCATCTGCGCATCCACTTTTACATAGCCCATCTCATTTAATATACCGAGATCCTTAAAACATTCCGTGGTAGGCGTCAGACCGATATACTCAAACACCTGGTCGCAGTCCACGCGATTTTCTTCCCCCGTCTCCGTAGATTTAAAGTGAATACCCCCCAGCTTTTTCTCACCGTAAAAATCCAGCACATCCTGATAAGGATAAATCTTCACGTTCTCCATGCTCCGCAGCTTATCGCATGCAATCGGATCTGCCGTCAGATCAAACATCGTCACAATCGTCAGCGACTTTACGATCTCCGCCAGATAGATGGATTCCTCCACAGCGGAATTACCGCCGCCAACCACCACCACATCTTTTCCGCGGCATGCCGCCCCGTCACAGATCGCGCACCAGCTTATTCCGTTTCCGGCATACTGCTTCTCGTTCTCTACCCCCAGCATCCTGGGCCTTGTCCCGGTACACAGAATTACCGCATAAGCCGTATATACCGCATCATCCTCCTCACAGAACACGGTTTTCAGCCCGTCCTCCACCTTTACTTCCCTTACGGTCTTATAATCGAAAGTCACCTGCAGCTCCTGCGTGTGCTGAAACATCTGAATTGCCAGTTCCGCACCGTTGATGGTTCCCATCCCCGTATAATTCTGTATTTCATTAGTATTGATAATCTGGCCACCGGGCGCAAGCTTATCCAACATCAGCACCGAAAGATTTGCCCTTGCCGCATAGATGGACGCTGTCATCCCCGCCGGACCGCCGCCTATAATAATCAAATCATAATCTGCCATTTTAACCTTCTCCAGCCTGTTCACATTAACAGGTAATCTTAATACCCGTCTCATACTTTTTATCATCCACGATCACACGCACATCATAGGTCCCCGACAACCCCGCCTTGTTTACATTCAGCGTAATATTTCTCGGATCTTTCTCAATAAATGTGCCGCAGCACAGCGCCGTAAACTTGTTCTTGGAGGTGGAGATAAAATACCCGTGCTCCTCGCCTTCCTTCTCCAGCATCAGCATAACAAGCTGGCCGCCCTCAAAAATTGCCTTAAATACAAACCGGTCTTCTTCCTCCGTAAGATTAGCTTCGTACCGGTAGGGAAGCAGTTCCCCGCAGGGTTCCATCGGGATCAGCGTATCAAACTCCGGCGTCACTCCCATCCGCCCAAGGCTCTTCGCCTCCCCTAACGGCATATTTTCCTGATCATGGTAAAGATGCATCTTCTTCCCGCGGTAGAAATTCCCCCGGATCTTCATCTCCATGATCACTTTTCCATGGAATACCTCCACGGTAATGCTTTCCGCCCGGACATTAGGATCTCCCTGCAAAAGCGCCGCCGGCTTCTCGGAAGCATGTTCACCGTAGTACTGGATACCGCCCGAATGGACAAGGTAATGTCCCTCACCATACCATTCCACATTGCCGATGTAGGAAGAGAAAAATTCTTCTCCCCGCTCCTTCCCATACTGCCAGAGCTGTTCTATCGTCATAGCCTCCCGGTCGATCCTGTACAACACGCCTCTCGAGAAACTGTCTTTATTCAGCAAAAATTTCTCACGGATTTTGGAACGGTAGTGCCCGTTGTCAAAGCACATGATACCGCCGTTCGGCGTCACAAGACAGCCATGCTGCTCATAGGGCCAGTCAAAATCGCCCCCGCCCTTTATCGCAAAGAAATATTTCTGCTTATCCTCCGGCCAGGTCTCCGGATCACCTAAAATCCAGTTCAGCTTTCCGGTATCGTAATCGATATTAATTATGGCGTCCACATGGCGCCCGGAAAGCGTGATGGAATTTGTATGGCTGTCATACCAGAGTGCGTTGTTATGGAACCAGTCTCTCGGCGTATATCCGCCGGACGCCCCCTCTCCGGGAACAAGGCAGTCCTTCAGATCCCAGGACTTCTTTATCTCCCCGGTCTCCCGGTCGATCAGCACAATCATATCCTCCACGACTTCATACCCCGGATCTTCCGTAAGCACCAGCAGATCCCCGTTCTCCATCTCCCACTCATCATGGTGATAACCGCCGGGAATGGAGTATTCTCTGACGATCTTGCCCATCATGGTCATCTCGTAAAGTCCCGACATGTAGTATGGCATCTGCATCACGCGTTCGGTTCCGATCAGGAAGTTTCCGTTCCGCAGACGTTTCATCTCAAAAATGACCGGCACGGTCAAATGCCACCGTACATCTCCTCTGTAGTCAAAAGCCGTAGCCAGCGCATTCAGAGAAGGCGTCACAAAGATAAGTTCCTTTCCCGAATACTCCGGTTCCGTGTGCATGGAGAGCAGCGCCGGCACCGCCGTATCAAGGGATTCTGCCCGGATTGTAATACATTGCGCCCTTCCTCCGTAGAGCCGCAGTTCCACCTGATTGGCGCAGCCGCCGTAAAGCCCCAATATCGGAAGGATATGCTCCTTTGCCGCCGGAAAAGTATGTACAATGTTTCCTCTTTCTTCTTTACCGTATATTGTAACTGTCACCGCCGTTTCCGCCTCCGTGCGGAAAGCCACAACGGCTGACAGTGGATTGATCAGGTAAGGATTCAGTCTGATATAAGGCTGCTCCAACGTATAGCTGTCCGCCGCAAACTCTTCCAGCATGGAGCGCTCCGCCTCCGCCTGCCTCTTCCGCAGACTGTCACAGAAACTGTAAGAAATCCTTTCTTCCATATATTTTCTCCTCTCCTGACGGCTTTCTCAGCCGTCTCTCATAGCCAGAAGCTTCTCCGCTATCCGGCTGTCTGTGATCAGGCAATGGACCAGTTTCCCCCTGAGCGCCGCACGGATAGCCGGTGTTTTATCTATGCCTCCCGCCACCGCGATCACATGGGGAATCTTTTTCAGATCTTCAAAAGAAATACCGATGATCTTGTCATTGATCGGATCGGACAGTTTTTTCCCGTCCTTATCCAGAAAATAGCCGCAAAGATACCCTACGGCGCCTTTCCTGATCAGCTCCTTTTTCTTGTTTTCCGTCAGATAACCCGCCCAGGTGCTTCTTGGCCGCTCCAGAGACACATCCGCGATCCCGGTCAGCACATAATCCGCAGAGCGTATCCTGTCTATCGCCTTCCGGATGATCGGCTCCCTTAAGAGTTCTCTCCGTACAACATCGCTGTTGACATGCATGGGCGCATACAGACGGACGCTCGTCCCCTGAAAAGCCTGAGCCATCTGCTCTGTCAGCGTTGTCACATCGATATCCACATTGTAATCATCCATACAGTTTCCCACCAGCTGAAGGACCTGGATATTCCTCGGGGAGGAAGGATTCAACTGCCGCACCGCCTGATGCATCGTCCTCCCCCAGGAGACACCGATACTGTCTCCGTCCTTTAATATCTCATCCAGATAGCTCGCCGCCATTTCCCCGATCCGCTTAATGGAAATATCCGTATTCTGATTGTCATACAGGTCCGTGACCACCAGGGCTTCCTTCAGATCAAACCTGCGCTTCAGCTCCGTCTCCAGCGCGATCGATCGCTTCAGCGGATAATTGATCTGAAACTCTACAATGTGTTCCTCCCGCGCAATCCTGAGAGCCCGGGACACCTTGGCCTTGGAAAAAAAGAGCATGTCGGCAATGTCCATCTGAGACATCCCTTCCACATAGTACATTCTTGCCACTTCCGCGATCACCGCAAGCTCATCATCGTCCATCTGCCTCATTGTTTTTTCTCCTGATCCTGTTTTTACGCGATACCGCTCTCTTTCAGTTTCGTCTCCAGTTCCTTCTTATTCATCAGATTTTTCAGGCCGATCACGATCGTACCTTCCTTAACCTTTAAATGGTTCACAAAGTTCTCTCCCACAACGATCAGATCGTATTCATGAGCCGTAGATTTAGCCTCATCCATGCTCGTGTGATGGATCGTATGCTCAACACCCAGATTTTTCAAAACAGTGGAACAATTCTTTTTCAGAAGCTGGGAACTTCCCATTCCGCATCCGCACGCAACCAGTACTTTCATCATAATCCCTATCCTTTCTTTTTGTCCTCTCAATAAGTTACTCATCCATACCAAGTGTGAAATACTCTTCTTTATTTTTACGATACTGTAACTGAGGAATGATCAGCATACCGATAATGCAGATCACAGCGCCCGGCACCGACAGATATTTGATCATGGCTCCCATTGCCGGCCACAAAGTCGCCCAGTCCAGATTTCCCACATAACCGCCGAACGGTCCCATCTGGAACAGCAGAATCGCCACTGCGCTTCCCAGAACCTGAAGCAGGCCGGAACCCATACAGCAGGCCACCAGAGCCTTAAATCCACCCTTCATATTCGCATAGAGCCCTATCGTGGCATTGTCATAAAACAGCGGTACGAAACCCGGAATAATCATCAGCGGAGATTTGAAGATCAACAGTCCCGCGATAGCAATCACCTGTCCCACCGCGCCGAAGAGGAAGCCTAGCGTAACCGCATTGGAATCTCCGAAAGAATACGTTGCCGCGCAGTCCACCGCCGGAAGAGAACCCTTTAACACGGAACCTGAAATACCTTCAAAGGATTCCACCATCTCTCCTACAAACATCCTGATACCTGTCTTTAACACTACCAGTGACACCGCAAAGGAAGTACATCTTTGGAATATGTATACCGGGAACGTAAGCTTCCCGAAATTGCCCTCATCCACTTCATGCATCATCTCAGGTCCCAGAATGATCATGATCACACCGAAGAACAGCAGCATAATCAATGTTGTGGACACCACATAGTCGTCCAGAACCTTTAAAGCGCCGCCAAGCTGCAGCTTCTTGTCTTCCGCTCTGTCTTCCTTATTATTTTTCCCTTTGAACAGGCCGCCGAAGCGATAGGCAAACCATACCCCCAGCATCTGCTGATGTCCCACCGCAAAGCCTGCGCCTTCCGTCAGTTCCTGTGTCGCTTCCACCGTCAGATTAGAGAATACGGACCAGTATGTCCCGCAGAGAATACCGATCAGCGCGATACCTCCCATATTCCGCAATTCCGGGATCAGGAAAAAGATGATCCAGGTAGCCACCGTGGACTGCTTGACCATAATATGTCCTGTTGTAAACAGTGTACGCACCTTGGTATATTTGCGGAAAAATACCAGCAGGATATTCCAGAGGAATGCGATCAGAAGTGTGATCATCGCGAAAGAGGTCGTAACACCGATGCTCTCCAGCGCGCTGTTCGCCGCAGTCAGTCCGAAGTTCGGATCGATGACCACCGCTTCCACAGACCATTTCTGCTGAATGCCTTTCAGCAGCGGATCTACCGTATTTTTCAGAGAGGATGCACCAAGCTGCAGAATCTGATATCCTACCACGGCTTTGATAAACCCGGCTGCAACCTCATACCATTTTCTCTTCAGCAAAATATATCCCACCACAACGATCAATCCGATAAAGATTGCCGGCTGCGACAGGATATTATTGAATATGACATTCCATATGTTTGTTATAATATTCATATCTTCCCTACTTTCTTTTGTAAAAAGTCACCTTGCTCCCTTGCTTTCCCGGCTCATTTTTTTGTATCGGAATAAGCCATACCGCGCGCGTTAAAGATATGATAATCTGCAAATGAAATTTCGTCAATTATTTACACCCTTTTTGAAATTAATTTCATACTTCGCTTTTCTTATTGTGCAACTTTATTCACGTGTCAAAAATACGGCTTTGTTTTTATGCAATTTGCACAAACTTAAAACTGCCAGGCTGTTATGAAATACCTTGAGCCACCCTTCTGAATATGCTACAATAAGAACCTGATAAACATCAAGAGGAAAGGCGCCCTCCAAAAGGGCGGATAAAAACATGATATATGACAATATTTTACAGGCGCTCGGGCATACGCCAATCATACGGCTTGGCCGTATGGTTCCCCCTGAAAGCGCGGAAGTTTTAGTGAAATTTGAAGGACTGAACGTCGGCGGCTCCATTAAGACAAGGACCGCATACAACATGATCTCCAAAGCGGAAAAAGAAGGGAAGATAGGACCTGACACGATTATCGTGGAGCCCACCAGCGGCAACCAGGGCATCGGGCTTGCCCTTGTGGGCGCCGTAAAAGGCTACCGCACGATCATCATCATGCCCGATTCCGTCAGCGAAGAACGCCGAAAGCTGGTACGCCATTACGGGGCGGAGGTGATCCTCGTCCACGATGCCGGGGATATCGGCGCCTGCATCGAAGAGTGCCTCATGACGGCGCTGCGCATGGAGAAGGAAAACCCAAATGTCTATGTTCCGCAGCAGTTTGAAAACCCAAATAATACAAAGGCACACAAGCACCATACCGCTCTGGAAATTCTAGAACAGGTCGCGGGACCGATCGACGGTTTCTGTTCCGGCATCGGTACCGGCGGCACTATCACCGGTATCGGCGAAGTATTAAAATCCCAGAACCCTCAGATGGAGATATGGGCCGTCGAACCGGAACATGCGGCGATCCTCTCCGGCGGCGCCATCGGCACGCACCTGCAGATGGGAATAGGGGACGGACTAATTCCCGCAATATTGAACCGTGAAATCTACAATGATATCTATATCGTCACAGATGAGGAAGCACTGCAGACGGCAAAAAGCCTGGCAAAAAAGGAAGGCATCCTCTGCGGCATTTCCAGCGGCACCAATGTTGCCGCCGCCCTGCGGCTCGCGAAAAAACTCGGTCCGGGTAAAACGGTTGTGACGGTACTGCCGGATACGGCGGAGAGGTATTTTTCGACGCCGCTGTTTGAGGATGAATAAGATGTGATTTTCAGAGGAGCGGCAGAAAATATCTCCCACTTTCTGCCGCTCCCCTTTTTCTATTTATAGAAGATAAACTTTAAAATACAACAATCCCTTTCTTACTGATCCGCCTTTTTTCCAGCTTCTCAAACGCTGTCAGGATATCATCAAATGCAAAATAATCAGAAATATAATCCTTCAGGTCGATCGTGCCGTCCTTGATCCAGCCATAGATCTGCTCCGTGCAGGCGCCTTCTTCCGCCTTGGACGGAAACTGCTGAAACTGCAGCGTCCAATTGTAGGGCGCCCCCGACCAGTCAATCTCCGCACTGTTTTTCGGCGAGATGCCATAACAGCATATCTTTCCGCCATCCCTGATCAGTTCCATCCCCTGATTGATGATAGCCGTAATCCCCACCGCGTCCAGGACATAATCCACTCCCTCCGGGCAGATCCCGCGCACCTCTTTCCTTACGTCGCAGGCAGTGCTGTTAAAGGCATGGTCAGCCCCCTTCTCCAGCGCATCCGCCAGTTTTTCCTCCACCACGTCAAAGGCAATCAGCTCCTTTACACCCAGAAGTTTTAAAAAACGGATAAACGTCTGTCCCACCGGACCGCAGCCGAATACGACAACCTTATCCTCCTCTTTTATACCGAAACGCCTGATACTGCTCAAAACCTCGCGCAGCGTGATGACCATGGCGGCATCCACCGGATCTATGTAATCCGGCACCACTGTCTGGGCAAAAGCGCACTCCGGCGCCTCCCCCTTTGGGTAAGCCCCCTCATCATGAACCACCCCATATTCGCTGTAGCCGCCCCAGCCGGAGTTCAGTTCTCCATACAACTCCTTATCCGCATCCACAAAGGGCAGTAATACGATATCCCCCTTTTTATACTTTGTCACCGCGCTGCCCGTTTCCACTACTTTTCCCACCGCCTCATGCCCCAGCATAATGGGATATACCTCCTCCGGAAATCCCTTGAAAGACCGATGGATCAGTTTGGCATCCGTACCATTGCATATTCCGCAGCATACCGTTTTCACCAGCGCCTGCTTTTCATTGATCACGGGTGCCGGAATTTCTCTGACTTCCGGACCGCCTGTTTTTGTCACCACTAATGATTTCATTCTTATACTCCTGTTTCTTATTCTGTTCTTTGCCATAATTCCGGTGCGCCTATCTCATCTCCGCATAGTAAGGTACAAGCGCATCATACAAATGTTCAAACATCTTCCTTTTTTCCCGATACGGCTCTTCCAGGCTTTTATCCGGGCACACCCTCTCCCTGATACGCAGAAACTTCTCCACCGCCGAGAAATCCTGAAAGATCCCTGCTCCCACGCCGCCGATCACTGCCGCGCCCATAGAACCGCCTTCCTCCAGCATCTCCGGCACCAGAATATCCATCCCGAAAATATCCGCCATGATCTGCCGCCAGATCCTGCCGCGGGCGCCTCCGCCCACCACGGTCATCTCCTCAATTCCCACATGGCTTTTCAGGATATCCAGACAGACGGCCAGATTCATGGTAATCCCTTCCGGAATACTGCGCAGCATATCGCCCCTCGTATTCTCCGCTTTCAGCCCGATAAAAGCCCCCTTTGCCTCCGGATTCCAGCGCGGGGCGCGCTCCCCGATCAGGTAGGGCAGGAAATAGAGCCCGTTTGCCCCCGGCGCGCTCTTTTCAATCTCCCGGTTCATATACTCATAGGGAGAACCTCCGCCGGCTCCCGCAAGTTTCTGCTCGTAAAGGCATATCTGCTGTTTTGCCCAGCTATAGGATGCCCCCGCCGCCTGCATGGTTCCGTTTGGCGCATAGAGTCCCGGCACCGCATGCGCCCAGTTGACAATCCGCATCTGCGGATCAAAGACCGGCTCCTTTGTGGTGGTGGTCACCCATGCCGAAGTACCCAGACAGCAGTATGTTTTTCCTTCCGCTACGGAGCCGGTTCCCACATTTGCCGTCACCCCGTCCCCGGCGCCTAACACTACAACGGTACCTTCTTTCAATCCGGTCAGCTCCGCCGCCTCCTTCGTCACTTTTCCGCCTATGAAAACAGAAGGCTTACATTCCGGCAGCTTATCCGCCGATATGCCGGCCGCCTCCAGGATCTGCTCCGACCAGGACAGCTTTTTAATATCAAAACAGCCGCAACTGTTTGCATCCGAATAATCCGTATAAAAATTGCCGGTCAGCCTGAATACGATATAATCCTTGGCATTCAACACCTTATATGTATTTTCATATATTTCCGGCTCATGTCTCCTGATCCACATCAGCTTCTGGATTCCGTAAGACGGGGTATTGCGGTGCCCGACAATATTATAAAACTCCCACTGACTGATTTTTTCCTCTATTTCCCGCGCCTCTTTATCAGCCCTCTGATCCGCCCAGATAATTGACGGACGCAAAGGCTTTCCCATGCGGTCCACACACAGGCATCCCATCATCTGTCCGCTGAAAGAGACCGCCGCCACATCCTCCGGAGAAACTCCCTGGCCGGCAAGGAGCCCGCGGGTTGTCTCACAGACCGCTCTCCACCACTCCTCCGCATCCTGTTCCGCCCAGTTCCCGTTGAAGATATGAACATCATAGTTTTTAATGACACTCCCCAAAAGCCGCCCCTCTTCATCAAACAAAGTGGCCTTGTCTCCGGAAGTTCCGATATCATGTGCTAATAAGTATCTCATATTTATACCATTCCTGTTCCCGTTCTCCGGAATTGCCTGTGGCACATCCTTACGCAATCCCGCCGTTTCCCGGTTCCGCATCATCCAAATAACATCAGGCTTACCCAAACTGTTTCAAAATTTCAATACCGACGCTGGTCCCGATCCGCTCCGCCCCCGCATCGATCATTTTGCTGCAGGTTTCCCAGTCCCTGATCCCTCCGGCGGCTTTGACTTTCACGATGTCTTCCACCACGCTCTTCATCAGCGCCACATCCTCCGCCGTTGCCCCGCCGGTGCCAAATCCTGTGCTTGTCTTGATAAAATCAGGTTTTACCTTCCTCGCGATCTCCGCCGCCATGCGGATCTCATCCTTTGTAAGATAGCAGTTTTCAAAGATCACTTTAACCAGCACATCCCTGTCCCTGCATACGTCCGTAATACGCAGCATCTCATCCTCGATATATGCCGTATTGCCCCTCTTCAGCTCCCCGATATTCAATACATAATCAATCTCGTCCGCCCCGTCCGCAATCGCTTTCTTCGTCTCAAAGACCTTTGTCTCAAGCGCCGTCTGCCCAAGCGGAAAAGAGACCGCCGCCCCCACATGTACCCCCGTGCCTGCGAGAATACCCTTGCAGTAAGCCACCGGGGAAGAATTGATTGCCACCATCGCAAAATGATGCTCCACCGCCTCTCTGCAGAGCCTGTCAAAATCCGCATATACCGCATACGCTTTTAAATAAGTATGATCCACCATGCCCGCAAGCTGCTCTCCGGTTATTGTTTTACTGTCCATATCCGTTCTCTCCTTCTCCTCTTTTTCCATCCTCTCAGTCCTTCGGAAAATATCCTCTCCCGTATCTTTCCCTGTAAAGATTCCTTCTACAAAGCAAGACGCAGTATCTCCTCCACATCGCCGGGTACCAGCTTCCGGAAAGCGCCAAGTTCTCCCCCTTTGCATGCCTTCTCCGCCATCTCCGAAAACCGCCCGTCGTCGATTTTCAGTTCGGAGAGCCGCACCGCCAGTCCGATACTTCTGAAAAAATCCTCCGTCTTTGCAATTGCCTGCATTACCATCGTTTCCGCATCATCTCCCGTCACTCCCAGCACGTTTTCCGCATAGCGCATAAACTTACCGGGATGCTCCCGCCAGACATATTTCATCCACGCCGGAAAAACGATTGCCAGTCCCGCCCCGTGAGCAATATCATACAGGGCACTCAGTTCATGCTCGATCTCATGGGACGCCCAGTCTTCCTCGTTCCCCCTGCCGAGCAGTCCGTTATGCGCCACATTTCCTGTCCACATCACCTGTTCCCAGGCGGCCGTATCATCCTGATCCGCCAGCACTTTCGGGAGTTCTTTCATCAGTGTCCGCATCGTTCCCTCACAAAGCTGGTCGGAAAGCTCGTTGCCTGTCGTAGGCGAAAAATAGCGTTCCATAACGTGCGCCAGAATATCCGCTCCTCCCGCCGCGATCTGATGCGCAGGCAGGCTTCTGCACAGGTCCGGATCAAGAATGGAAAACTGCGGATAACACAGAGGACTGCAGAAAGAACGTTTCAGCATCCCCTCTTCCTTCGTCAGGACCGTTCCGTCGCTGCTCTCCGATCCGGCTGCCGGTATCGTCAGCACCACACCCAGCTTTAAAGCCTTCTCCGGCAGCGCCCGTCCCTCGTAGAAATCCCAGACATCCCCCTCATAACAAGTTCCGGCGGCTATGGCTTTCGCCGAATCGATCACGCTTCCGCCTCCCACCGCCAGTATAAAATCAATCCTTTTCCTTCTGCAGATGTCGATTCCTTCCCGCACCAGAGAAAGCCTCGGATTGGGGCGGACGCCGCCCAGTTCCGTATAGTCCACCCCTGCCGCCCGCAGCGCTTTAGTCACCCTTGCATACGTCCCGGATGCATGAATACTGCCGCCCCCGTAGTGCAGCAGGACATGATCCGCATACTGTCTTGCCAGTTCACCGACTCTCTCACAGGCGCCTCTGCCAAACTCAATGCGCACAGGATTATAACTTACAAATTTCTCCATATATCCCCCTCTATAATTCCAACTGCACCAGCGTCGCCGGCATTTCATGTTTTGTATTCACCTTATCCGGCCCGGTCACCAGATCAAAACAGGAGGCTATGATTTTTCCGTCCCACACGATCGGCTCTCCCGGCTGATCCAGCCCGCCGTCCACTCCCGTGCAGTCCGGGCTCTGCGCAATGCGTTCCACCTTACCCTCCGGCGTGACTTTCGCTATCGCATTTGCCGAGAAGTCCGCGATATACAGATTTCCCGCCTCATCAAAAATCATGCCGTCCGTACTTTGTAGCTGCTCCGCATCCTGCGCAAAGATTTTATTCTCATCCAGGCTGCCGTCCGAACGGAAAGTCAGACGATACACGGCGCCGTCACCGAAATTGCCCACATAGAGCGCGCCGTCCGGTCCGAATACGATGCCGTCCGCCCCGTACTGACACTCCGGGTTATGGGTTACAAAAGTCGCGAATATATGCGGATCTTCCAGCGTATTCGTAACCCTGATGTCCTTCTCGTCCAATCCGAAGCGATAGACACAGCTCACAAGTTTTCCATCCTCCCGCTTCACCGGATGCAGATAGCTCTGCGTCACATACATATAACCGTCTTTTATACGGATGCCGTTGGGATGTTCCATCTCATCCGCCACCACGACAGTCTCCAGAATTTCTCCCTCATCCGTCACCTTTACCTTGAGTACCCGCCCCTTATACAGCAGTTCCGGCCTCTCGCTCCAGCCCTGATTATCGCAAAGATAGACATTCCACTCCTCATCAAAAGCAATGCCCATATTGCGCGCCACGCCGGTCTCCGGATGCACCGGCACATCAAACCATTTTGTCACATTTCCCTCTTTGTCAAGCCGTACCACCACACCGGACACATCATCCCTGGCATAGTTGGGGCAGGACAGCACCAGATTTCCATGCCTGTCTATTGCCATACCGTCCGGCGTACAAATATATTCCGGTAACACACTGAACAATTTCGTTTCTCTCATCATAATATTTTCCTCCTTCAACATTCCTGTTCCGAAACTGCCGCAGCCCAAAGACAGCCGCATACCGCCTCCTGTCCGTTTATCTTCTGCGGGTAATGTACATAGGCTTCATAGCTGTTCTGCACACAAAGCCCCTCACAGGCACCGTAAATATCCACCAGTCCCCGTTCATTGACTACCGCCCGGCTCAGCACACCTTCATATCCTCTGGCAGCCGCCTCCTCATAAGCCGCTCCCCGGACCGTTTTGCGGCGCAGCGCCGAACGGAAGGCATACGTAAACATGGCACTTCCTGAAACGTCGCACCAGTTGTCTTCTCTTTCCGGCTGATCCACCACCTGATACCAGAGCCCGGTTTCCTTATCCTGCAGCGCCAGCAATCCTTTCAGCAGTTCCTTAAGCTGTCCCTCCGCCGTTGTCCATGCCGGATGATCTTCCGGCACAATGTCCAGAATTTCCGATAAGATCAGTGCATACCAGCCCAGTCCCTCGCTCCAGATGTAACCGGACTTCCCCTTTTCTCCCGCCCAGACCGCCAGGTTATCCTCACTGTAGGCGTGAACCAGCAACCCGTCATGGCTGTGGCAATAGCGGTAGATCAGTTCCAGTTGACGTTTCGCCTCATCAAAGCAGGAAGGTTCCCCAAAAGCTCTGCCGTACCTGCAGTAAAACATCTGTCCCATAAAAACGCCGTCCACCCACATTTCACCGGGATATCTGTATCGGTCATGCAGAAAGCCGCCCTCCCGGGTGCGGGGATAATCCGCAAACGCCTTATAAATATTCCGGCACGCCGCCGCATAGCGCTCCTCCCCGGTCAGTTCATACATCCGGACCAGTATCGCCCCCGCCATCATATCGTCCATACTACATCCCGTGAACCCTTTTATCCCGCCGTCGCTGTCCACGCGGGAGTCGCAAAATGCCCGGATGTACTCAAGCAGTTCCCTCTCCCCGGTCTTTTCCCACAGCTTACTCATCCCGATCAGCAGATACCCCTGAGGATAACTCCAGGGGCGGTAGGGATATTCCTCCGCCCGCGGAAAACGCTTCATAATCGTTTCGGCAAGTTCCTTCGCAAGTTCTCTTTTCATCCTACACCTCATTTCCGGAAACGGATAACATGGCTGCTGCCCGTTTCCATAACCTCATCCCTTCACCGCTCCTGCAACGACGCCCTTTACGATATATTTCTGCAAAAACAGATACATCACAAATATCGGAATAACAGACAGCAGGCAGGCTGCGGCAGCCAGATTCAGATAGGATATCTGCTGCCCGATAAAGGACTGTTGTGCCAGGGGCAGTGTCGCAACCGCCGGTTTGGAAATCACAACCAGCGCTATCTGATAATCATTCCAGATGGCCAGCGCCGAAAGCACCACCACGGTCATCGTCACCGGTTTCAGCAGCGGGAATACGATTGTCCAGAACGTCCTCATCCTGCCGCAGCCGTCTATAAACGCCGCCTCCTCCAGTTCCAGCGGAACCGTCTTGATAAAACCGCAATACAGAAATATATCGAATCCCAACTGGAACCCCGCCGAGACCAGAATATACGCCGGCAGCGTATTAAGCATTTTGAAGGTAACCAGATTCCTGTAGATCGGAAACATCACCGTCTGAAACGGAAGCATCACCGCCGCCAGAAAAATATACTGCCACATCGCGTAAAACCAGCTCTTCTGCCTTCTTACGATGATATACGCCGCCATGGAACAGACGATCACTAAAATCACCACTCCTCCCGCCGTGCAGATCAGCGAATTTTTAAAGGCAAGAAAAAATTTGGACTTTTCCACCGCCTCGGCAAAATTATCCAGATACAGTGAATCCGGAAGTGAAAGAGGGTTGGACAGCATCGTTGCCTCCCTGGGCTTAAACGCATAGATAAACAGAATATAAAACGGTGACACAAACAGCAGGACGATCAGCCACATCACCACCGTAAGCCACAGAGGCGCTTTTCCCGAAACAGTCTGTAAACGCTTTTTCTTCATCACATCTGCACCTCCCTCTTCCGCAGGATTTTCGTTACGGCGCTGGTCATGATCACTACGGCGATCAGCATCACAAGAGCCGCCATCTGCCCGTAACCTGCGCGATTATTCGTAAAAAAGTGGTTATACACAAAAATACAGAATGTCTCGGACGCCTTACCCGGACCGCCGTTGGTTGCCACCTTCGGATAATCGAATACCTTCAGCCCATATCCCAGCCAGAGCGTAACACAGGTCGTAACCGCCGGCGCAAGCATCGGAAACGTTACGCGCCAGAATGTCTGCCAGGCATTCGCGCCGTCCACCCTTGCCGCCTCTTTCAGCTCTTCCGGCACGGACTGCAGTCCCGCATTATAGATCACCATGGCGAGCCCCGTATCACGCCAGAGACACATCGCCGCAATGCCCAATACCACCGTCTTCGTATTTGTAAGAGGCGTCGGCATCCCGAAATTGATCGGGAAAACATCCCCGTAAATACGCCCCCAGATAAACGCCGTTATGACAAGGCTGGCAATAATGGGCGCAAACATGGCGCTCTTTAAAAAACGCGCCCCTATGATATTGGCATTCAACCCTACCGTGATTGCCAGTGCCAGTACATTGACGCCGACACAGGTGGCAATCGTATAAAGCAGCGTATTTTTTACCGCGTTAGCCGTCTGCGCATCTTTAAACAGAGCCGTCAGGTTGGTCAGGCCGTTAAACTGATATGTTTTAGAAAGCCCGTCCCAATTGGTAAACGCGATACCCACGGCCTGTATAAAAGGAATTGCGATGACTGCTGTAAAGAGTACGAATGCCGGCAGCAAAAAAACAAAATCCGTCATTCCGGAAACCCATTTTCTTTTACCCCTCACAAAATCTACCTCCTCTGCTAAATTTTAACCAAAACGACTCATCTGCTAAAAATATCCGGCTCACAAAGAGCCGGGATATTTTATCTGCGTATTTCAGGCTGATCAGCCCCCTGTGGCACGAATATTGTCATATGCCGCCTGCCAGTTTTCGATCACTTCCTCCGGAGAAATGCCCGCTACGCGTCCTTCGATATAAACTTTATCGAAGTCCTGATAATACTGTCCCGCCAGACCGGGATTCATCTCAAAGAAATAGGCATGGTCCGCCAACGTCTTTGTGAAATACTCCATCAAAGGATCCGCATCATCCGGCATCACACCGCTCAGAGCGCTGATACACCCGGAAGCATTGGTCCAGATCTTACCTGCCTCTTCCGTCATACAGAACCCGGCAAAGAGCAGCGCTTCCTCCTTATGCTTGCTGTCTTTGGAGATCATAAAGGAATCATCCGCATTCGCAGGCATATAATTTGAATTTACATCGTCGGACCAGGGATAAATGGTAAATCCAAATTCATCCGTGTTCCCTGCCGCCTCCTGTGCGATACGGATATCGGAAACAGCCCAGGTTCCCTGCATCATCATCGCCGCATCTCCGCGTCCGAACTGTGCGTACTGATCAGATGCCTGCTGGCTTGCCGCCTTATCGTCAATCACGGAATATGTTCCCACCAGCTTCTGTCCATAGTCAACGATCTCTAAAAATTCCGGATAATCGGAAAAAGATTTTTCCCCGCTCATCAGATCCGTAAACAGTGTCGGATGATTGGGCAGTATGCCCGTATAGGTAAGTCCCTCAATAATGATATTCTCGGGCCACTGCTCCGCATAGCCGGATGCCAGCGGCGTATAACCTGCAGCTTTCAGTTTTTCACAGGCATCCAGAATACCGGAACGGGTATTCAGGGATTCCGGAGATACTCCCACCGCTTCCAACTGATTTATATTATAATAGAAACCATAACCGCCCACATCAAGAGGCACGCCGTAGATCACACCGTCAATAGACAGGGATTTGATGCAGTTCTGGTCGATGCCTTCCGGGAACATGGATGCATCCAGCTCTTCGATCAGTCCGGCTTCGATCAGTTCCGGCGTCTCAAAGGGACGATAGTTGATCAGATCCGGCGCATTGTCGGCAGACACCCGCTGTTTATACTGGTTGATAAAATCATCTCTGGAGAGAAACTCTATCTCCACATTGATATTCGGATATTTCTCATGGAAAGCCTCTACCAGCTTCACAAGCCCATCCTGTTTTCCCTGTTCTCCCATATGGTGCAGGAATGTCAGTGTCACTTCCTCATCAGACGTATTTTCCGCCCCCGTCTCCGCTGCCGGCGCATCAGAAGCCGGTGCATCGGCCGCAGGAGCTTCCTCCCCCTTGCCGCAGCCTGTCAGCACAGCCAGCGACATCGCTCCCACAAGCAGCAAACTTAACAGTTTTTTCATGTTTTTCCTCCTTTGTTTTTTCAGTTTTACTATTTTTTTGTTTCTACTCACATTATACTTGTTAAATAGAATAAAACCATTGGGTAATCTTTGCATTTTATTCGTTATTATGACGACTTTTCAAATATCCGCAGTATATTTTTCTCATACGGAACAGCATAAAATGCCGCACAAAAAAGAGAGGCTTTTTATCCTCTCCTTCTCAGCTTTACTCACATAAAATCTTTTGGCGGCTTCCCCGTCATCTTTTTAAACAATTGATAGAAATACGCATAATTATCGATCCCCACCATATTGGAAACCTCGTAAACCTTATATTTTCCTTCCCGCAGCAGACGGATCGCCTCGTCGATCCTCATCTCATTGACAATATCCACAAAAGTCTTATCCGTGTTCCTTTTGATCAGCCTGCTCAGATGCGCCGCGGACAGTCCCACATAATCAGCCAGTTCCGGCAGGGCAATCTTCCGGTCCAGATTTTTCCGAATAAACTCCATCGCCCGCCGGACCGCCGCGTCATAGGGTTTGACCGGCACCATCTCAGGGAGAGCGTTATCCTCCGCCTCCCGTATCTGTTGTGAGGCAAAGCTTCCCGTTTTGCTTACCACCCGCCGCACGATCTGTACCAGTTCCTCATTTTCGATGGGTTTGAGCAGGATGTCAGCCGCCCCAAGCCTCAGTGCCCTCTGGGCAAATTCAAACTCGCCGAAGCCGGTGATCATAATAAACGCAAAGCCCGTATATTCCTTTTTCAGTTCCTCCAACATGGTAAGCCCGTCCATCAGAGGCATTTTAATATCCGTGATAATGATATCCGGGTGATATTCTTTGGCAAAGGCAAAGCCCTCCTGCCCGTTGGAAAATGCCCCCTGTACTACGCAATCCAGCGCGTCCCAGTGTATTGTTTTACAGATTGCCTCCCTCACCAGCTGATTATCATCCACAACGATCACGCTCTTCATATCCGGGCGCCCTCCTTTATTCTGTCATGTTCCGTCTGCGCCGGAAGACGCACCCATACTACCGTGCCTTCCCCTGCCCCGCTGCTCAGTGAAATTCCATATCCGGGACCGTAGAGGATCTTGATCCGCTTTTCCACGCTCAATATCCCAAAGTGTCCTTCCTCCTGTTCTTCGGATGTAAAGTCACAATACCGCTGCAGCGCCTCTTCGTCCATACCCACGCCGTTGTCACTGATCTTGATCAGCAGTTCCTCTTCCCCTGCGTCAGATAAGAGCAGTTCACTGGTGATATAGATAACGGCGCCTTCACTCATACCCTCCACGCCATGGACTACGGCATTTTCCACCAACGGCTGTAAAAGCAGGGAGGGAACCCGGCACCGATCGGCACGCGCCTCCAGGTCAAACTCCACATCCAGCCTCTCTCCCATCATAAAACGCTGTACTTCCAGGTAGTCACGAATATACCGCATCTCCTCCCCCAGCGTTACGGTAGCCTTCTGGCGGTTGATCGCCACCCGCATCAGCCTTCCAAGCGATGTACATGCCGCCGCTATCTGGTCTTGTCCTTCCAGTTTTGCCGCCGCATTGATGGATTCCATCGCGTTAAATATAAAATGGGGATTAACCGCTGCCTGCAGCGCATGGTACTCCGCCTGCAAAACCCGGTATTCCGCCTGTTCCGTCTGAAGTTTCTGCTGCGCCAGATTCTCTACCGTATCTTTCAGGTGCAGCGTCAGCTCGTTAAATGCCTCCGATACCGCCCCGAGTTCGTCCTCAAATATCGGCACGCGCTCACGCCACTCCCCTTCCTGCAGGCGCTGGATAGACCTGCACAGAGTGCGTATGCTCTCCGTCAGCCTGCGGGAAATCCCCAGAGATACCAAAAATGCACCGGCTGTGGTAAACAGGCAGATCAGCACGATTGTCCTGCGCATCCTGTAGATCGGGCCAAACAGCTCCTCCTCCCCCACAATATAAGCCGCGCTCCAGATACCGTTCCGGGATTTTTGCATACAGATCAGATATTGCTCCCCCTCCGGTTTTACCAGCGTCTTTCCCTGTTCCGCCTCGGCCAAAATCCGTTCGTATGGTATCTCTTTATTGCCTCCAAAAAGAAGCTCTCCTCCATAGGAGATCAGTATATGCGCCTGCCCCTTTTCCTCTAACGGGCGAAACTGGTTCTCAAATACCATCTTATCGATCCCCACGATCACCACTCCTTCATCCCGCAGATTGGATGTGCTGAAAATCTTACGCATCAGATAGACGGTTCCGGGTTCTTCCTCGAAACATGTCCACCATCCGCCCCGGGGTATCTCATCCCAGTATTTCCGTGCATAATCCATCACGGACGCACCGGCGCCGTGGGTGCTCTGTTCTCTGTAATTGAAATAATACCACCTGCCGTTTTCACCGCAGGCATAGATATCCACGATTGGAACACCGGTCATATTCTGCCTGTTGATGATCCCCGCCATTTCCCTGCGGATATAATACTCCTCACTGTTCTCATTGTTGATGTATCTTTCAAACAGGCCGGCATTCTGCACCTCATGCAGAACGACGCCGGCGTAATCCTCCGCCCTTCTGGAAATATTATCGGCAATCTGGTCTACCAGCACCCGCCCGTTTGCCTCGGCGCTTGCAATCTGCGCTTCCTGATAGATTGTCTGAATCAGCACGCCCGCAAGTCCCAGCCCCGCCGCCATCAGTCCGACACAGGCAAACAGGATACGCAGGCGGATGCTGTGAGTACTCTTTCTTATGCGTTCCATAGATATCCTCTCTCTTTGTGCTCCGGCTGTATGACATTATCTTACCATGTCCCGGCGCCGTATGTCATGCGGAATTTAATAAGGCTTCTCCATCTCCCGATATATAGCAGCTTACTCTCCGCCCCACGAAAAACAGACCGGAAATCCCGGCCTGTTTTCGTAATACCATATGTGTCATACCCTGTTTACACCACACCGATTCCCGACAGTATAATACACAGCACCATCACAGCAATCAAAATCGTCGTCGTTTTTACCTTCTTCCCCAGCAGCCAGTACATAATACCGAACAGCACCGCCGGCAGCAGCCCCGGCATGATCTGGTCCAGATAGCTCTGCACGGATTCCGCCCAGTCGCCGCTGCCCACATTGATCGCAAGGCTGAAGCTTACGTTTGCCGCCGTCATGCCGCCGATCACCATCAGCCCCAGCATGGTTGCCGCCTCGGTTATCTTCGTAATGATACCGCCGCTGCTGATATCCTTAAAGAACTGCGTGCCGTATTGAAATCCTTTATCCAGACACAGATAACGCAGGATGAAATGCGGCACATTGATGATCAGGAAAAACAGGATCGGTCCCATGATATTTCCCTGAGAGGCAAGGGCGATGCCTACGCCCGCAGCGATCAGTTTTAAGGTTCCCCAGAAGAAAGAGTCCCCCACCCCCGCCATAGGTCCCATCAGACTGGATTTTACCGCATTGATACTGTTCTCATCAAATTCCGGATTCTTTGCGTTTTCCTCCTCCATCGCCCCCGATATGCCCACAAGCAGAGTGCAGATATGAGGGGTTACGGACATGAACTCCAGATGCCTTTTCAGTGCCGCCGCCCTCTCTTCCCTGTCCTCATACAGCCTGCGGATAATGGGCGCCATCATATAACAGTATGCGATATTCTGCATACGCTCATAGTTCCAGGAAGAGTCCAGCGTCAGAGAACGCCAGAAGCATTGCTGAAAATCCTTTTTTGTGATTCTGCTCTCCGGTGATATCGTTGAAAGATTTTTTGTCTCGTCTTTAGAAATCGTCGTCATCTGCTGCTACCTCCTTATTCCCCATAAAATTCACATAGATCAGTGCCACCACCAGGCCAAACAGCGCGATACCTGTGACGGAAATGTTTAAATATGCCGCCAGCAGGAAGCCCAGTACCAGAAATGCCGCCGTCTTCTTGCTGATCATCATCCTTGCCAGCATCGCAAAACCGATCGCCGGGATCACACCTGCTGCCACGTCCAGCCCATATGTTACAAATTCAGGAACATAGGACAGAATCTTCTCGATCATCGGAACCCCCAGTATGTATCCCAGGCCGACAACCAGTGCCAGTACCACCTTGTTTCCGATACCGAAGATCCTCTGCACCCACTCGACGCCTTTGATATCGCCTGCCTCCGCATATTTATCCGCGAGATGGGACGCCCATGTGAGTACGAAGGTCATCTGGATATTGTCAAACAAT
This sequence comes from Lachnospiraceae bacterium, assembly GCA_022799355.1. Taxonomy (GTDB): domain Bacteria; phylum Bacillota; class Clostridia; order Lachnospirales; family Lachnospiraceae; genus 1XD8-76. The sequence continues at coordinate 21,987 of JAAWOG010000052.1, forward strand.
AATACTAACGTAGCGATCGGCACCGCCAAAACCACCGCCGCCGTCACTTCACTTCCGCTCAGGATAACGTAAGCCGTGGAGATAATCGTTCCCGATACAAAGTCCGGCGGATTGCTCGCTCCTACGGGGAATGCGCCCATAAATACCAGTTCCAGCGTAGCGCCGATCACAACGCCGGTCTGCCAGTCGCCCAATACAAGCCCCACAAGCGGCGCGACAATGATCGGGCGGTTGTGCATCGTAGATCCCATATAGCAATGCATATATGCGAAAAATGCTATGAAAATAATAAGTATTACCTGAACTGCCTGTCCCATAAAAATACCTCCTATAAAAGATTCATCACATCAGTGGAAGTATCGTCCGGTACCATCTGCACAAAGACTTTCTTCCCATCATTTACAAGTTCTTTTACCATCTCCACATCCGTTTCGGAAAGATGCACCGCCTTGGAGATCGCCTTTCTGTCCGCACCTGATTTTGTGCCGCCGAGATTGATCTCCCGTATCCTGTCGGAACCCTTTGCCAGCCGATACACATCTTCCACCGATTCACATAATATAAACAGCCTGTATTTATCGGTCACGCCGGAATTCAGCGCTTTTATGGAATCCTCCATATTTTTCATAACCAGTTTAACATTGGACGGCTTTGCCATCCGAAGCCCCGCCATCCGCAGTTCGTCTTTTAACAGCCCGTCGCTGGCGATCAGGATGCAGTCCGTCTCCAGAAATTTCAGCCAGGAAAAGGCTACCTGTCCATGGATCAGCCGATGGTCCACACGCACTAATTTGATCATTTTAATCCCTCCCTGATATTCTTTACCGTTCCCATAAACTCTTCCACATGTTCCCTGCAGACATCCCCGATGTCTTTATAATTATCTTTAAAATAGCTTCCCACAATTGCCATATCGCCGATTTCCAACTGTTTTGCCGCATTTTCCCCTGTCATCCCCGCGGCGATCACAAGCGGAAAGTCCCCGATACCGGAGCGGAATGCATGAATCTTTTCCATGGAAGTCTCCTGCCCCGTGGCATTTTCCGTAACCGCGATTGCATCGCACCGTTCCATGGCGATCTTCAAATCCTCCTCCAAAGAATTTTCAGAAAGCAGAGGCTGATACTTAAAGCGTACCCCGCCGATCAGATAAGCATCCGTTTTTTTCCTGTACATATCAAAAAAAGCTTCCAGTGTTGCTTCATCCCTCGGCTTCACATGTCCCACCACGGAATCCACCTGCAAAAACTTCGCGTTATACTTCGCCGCCAGTTCAAACCCCATGGCATCCACATTCAGGCAGTTAACACCGTAGGGCACATGCAGACTGCCCTGTGCGGCATAATCCAGAATTTTCTCAAGGTCATAATAATTTCCATAATAGTTTTCCAGCATTACGCCATCGATACCGCCCTCTTCCAGCAGTCTGATCTCGTCCTTTGCCTTTTCAAAAATTTCCGCACTGCTGTCCCCCTTCAGATGGATCATGCCAAGGATCGGCTTTTTTACCGGAAACAACGATAAGATTCCCTTTCTTTCTCCCATTTAAAAATCCTCCTCTTCTTCCTCTTTTAATACTACCCGGGTAACGCCTTCCCTCGCCGTACCCAATATTTCTTCCACCGCCCGTTCATCAAGCGGTATGCTTTCCGTCAGCACCTCCGCCGCCATATTAAAATTCATTCCGGCAAACAGCTTCACATTTTCATACCCTGTCAGAAGCATCAGTGCATTACATACGCTTCCGCCGAATACATCCGTCAGGATCACAAACTCCGTATCAGTGCTCCCATTGATCTCCTTTTCCAGTTCTTCCTTAAAATCCGACGCGTTTTCTCCCGGATATAAGCTGTAAGCCCTGATGTCTTTTGCCAGCTCTCCCAGTATCATCTTCAGAGAATCTCTCAACCCCTTTGAAAATTCACCGTGAGAAGCAAGTATTACCTGTCTTTTCTCCACTTTGCACTTTCCTCCTTTTCCGCTGTCTATCCTCTTCTTATACGTTCCTTTTCATTTTTCCTCTTCCGGTTTGATTTTTATTTTTTAATTGTATTATATTGTATTATTTTAATTCAATATAGCACCTTTTATTTATATGAGCAACAGGAATTTTAATTTTTTCACTTTTTTGTACAATATGCACAAATTCATATTTATTTTATTAGACAAATACACCTGCCCTATGCTATAATCCTGATATCATTTTCAGGAGGTCACTTATGGCAACGTTTAAGCACCTGAGCCCTGTTACTTTAAAAGAGCAGTTGTATCAGGAACTTCTTACTCAGATACAGGACGGAACTTATCAACCGGGGGACAAAATACCTACGGAACTGCAGTTAAGTGAAATGTATGATATCAGCAGAGTGACCGTGCGCCAGACACTGGCACGGCTTGTCGATGAGCAGATTCTGATCAAAAGAGCCGGAAAGGGAACCTTCGTCAAAGAGGCTCCCTTTGTTGAGAAATATTTTGTAGGCGGCAGTTTTACCGACTCCTGCCTTCGCATGAACACCACCCCCTCCACGCAGATCATCTGCCGGGAAACCATTCCGTCCCCCGAAGGGCTGAATGGACAGTTGGGAGAATCTGTCATACATATCACACGCCTCCGCTGCGTAAACGGAACCCCCAGCATTGTGGAAGAGGATTATTTTCCTGCCGAAAGTACCTACTTATTACAGGAAGACCTTACCGACGTCTCCTTTTTTTCTCTTGTCTATAAAAAAACCGGGCTGATGCCCGGCAATTCCGAAAGTTTTTTTCGGATCGTATATGCTACCAGAAAACAGGCAGAACTGCTCGACTGCACTCTCGCCCATCCGCTTTTAGAAGTATCCCAGAACGTGATGTCGCCCGATAAAAAACTGCTCTATATCAATTATCAGTATATTTTATCGGAGCGGTATGTCTATGCGGTGCGGTCGGTTCATTGAATGTGGTGGTGACGTGTATAGTAATGGCAGAGTTCCAAGAGAAATATATCACAGCTGAACGCTGGATTTTATAGCCGAAAGAATCGAGTAGGAGACCACAGCTGCTGAAACAAAAACCTTACAAAAGTCACGGATCTCGTTATAGAAAATGAGTGTTTTTACCGTGAACTGAACTTTTTTTGCAGAACATGCCCTCAGATATTGGAAGTAATTGATCAGAGCGTATTCCCTAATCACGCACTCCCAAAGGAATTGTATATGGATTCTAAATGATATCTCTCATTAATTCCATATTTCTTTCTTCTATTTTTGATATGGGAAATCGTAATTTTGAACATTTATTGTAACGGACTCTCCTTGCTCTGTCATGAATGCTACTGTTTCGCCATGAATGCTTTCAATATCTTCAATCCATACGTCTACCTCATTTCTCCCCCATTCTTTCCACTGCGTTGTTTGAATATTATATTCATATTCCTTAAACGGTTCTGTTAAATAATATATAATAACTCCACACCCCCACATAATACAATATGTTTCATCTTCTACAATAACTGCTCCCTGAGGATTTCCATAAAAATCTCCGATAAGTATTTTTTTTTGTGATGCTTTAATAATCATCATCACATTTTCATATTCACCATACACCATATAATGTTCGCTTTCTGCTAATAAATTCATTTTTACTTAAATTCCTTTCACTTCTCCCTGACACAAATCAGTAAAAAAACACAAAATCTTTGTTCCTGCTTTTAAGAAGAATAAACCAGTTCAGCTAAAGAATTATTGATAAGCTTCTTCCGTCAAATCTTTCCCCCCATCCATTGCACTGATCAAATGAATATTTTTTAAACGAATCAATTGCCATGATTTTTATATCATGACTCTTTAATATATTTGTTGCCTCTTCTACCTTTTTAATTGTTTTAATATCATTATCCATTAATATAGTATACGCATTTATAGTTCCGATTTCATATATTAAATCCATAAATGCACATACTTCTGGGCAGGACTTACTATATAATTTATACAGGTACTCATATTCTTCGGCTGTAATAAATTCAAAAGCATCTTGTGAGTCTTATAAAATACAGTCTGGCAAATATTCTGCCACCTCATATATCCATTCATCAAAATACTCAACATCAGTATATGTCCACAACTTTTTTAGTACCTCAGTCCATTCTTTTTTATCATATTTAAAATATAATAACAGCCTTTCAAACAGGCATATGACATAAGCCATGCGACCTCTAATTGATATTACCTTCATTGTTTCCATATTATTTTCTTCGTCAATGTGAATACACATTCGCAACTCTACCTCCAAAAGCATAACTGCAATTCTCACACATCGGTTTAGGTAAGTTTGTTTTCGTATTGATTGTATATAAATACAGATTATTAACATTAGCTCCGGAATTTAATGCTTAATTTATAACATCTGCTTCTGCACAGTTACCTAATTTAACCTGTTGTGCTAGATAAAAATATAAAAGAACTTCAACAAAATGTGCTATCCTATTTGTATCGACACAAACTTATGAAAGGAGGCATCATCA
>JAAWOG010000131.1 GCA_022799355.1 Lachnospiraceae bacterium
GCAAGCCGGACTCTCGCGCCGGAGCGCGGCTGCATCAGCAGCCATATTCCTTTATCCTCGCGGAGCGTTTTTATTTCATAGGACGCAATTTCCTATGAAATAAGAAAAGCAGACTTTTCAGCCTGCCGTTTCCTTCTCCTCATCCGCTTTATACAGTACAATACATTCATACCAAAATACAAAATCAATCAAACCGCACATGATGTCTGATCAGATATCTCTCCCCCTGCAGTTGTTCCACCTCAAATTTTATCTCGCAAAAATGAGCCCCTATCTCCTCCATAACGCTATCCATATATGCATCCCTGTACCGCCTGCTCTGATACTCTTCGTACCATGCATCGAGTATTTCTTCTCCCTCTATCACATTATAAAAAGTATAGCTGCCGCTGCCATTTAATACAATCTGCGCGCGGCAGTCCTCATAATACTCCTGTATATCCGAAAACACTTTATCCTGCGTTATGCCGGTTTCTTCCAGGCTCCTTAGACCGTTTTCGCCCTGCTCCCATCCCCGGTACAGCTGTCCGCCGCAGGAAGGCAGGTATACCGACATCTCCTGCCTCACATGGCTGTCCGCATATTCCGCATCCGTCCGATTAAAATAATCGTAGGTTCCCTCCCCCGTATCGTCCCAGGTGGTGTCCACATTGTACCAGCCATCCTCCAGCCCTATGATATTCCAGGCATGGCTCTCCCCCGCATAACCCGTACAATAATAACAGGGAATGTCAAGCTGCTGCATCAGATACTGGAAAGCTCTCGCATATCCGGCACATACCGTCTCACCGTTCACCATTGCACTGTAGGCGCTCTGGTTCATCACCGCACCCATCCGATATTCCACCTTATCAATCAGCGCATCATGGACAAATATCTCTTTTTCATAATCACTTTCCAGATGTTTCGCAGCCGTAAGGATCTCCTGTGCATTTTCATCAAAAAGTGCCAGCGCGCTCTCCAAATCCCTGGCGGTCCGGTTGAATTTCAGATCGATCTCCACACATCCGCCGTCTCCTGCAAATTTCCCCGCATAGGCTGTCTCCATCCAGAAGAGCTCCGGATGGTCGTTGTACAGCGCCGAAAAAATATTCCTCAGTTCCCCCGCCGTCACCGCCTCCACCGGCGCAAACTCCGCATACAGTTCATTCGCATTTGCATAGATCTGGCGGTACACATGTTTTCCTCTTTCATTCAGCATTGCATAATAAGGATAATACAGCGCATCAAACGTAAGGCCGTCGCCCGTATATCCCAGATCCAGGCGGCTCCTGATCTCTCTCGCCTCAGGCTCGTCAACCTGCTCCTGCTCTCCCTCGATCTGCTGATAACCGTTTCTGCCAGATACTTCCTTCGGCGTGACAATCTCGGAGAGATCCGGCGCGGTATAGTCCGATGCAACCTTATCATCCATACCTGCCCGGTCTCCCGCCGATCCCTCCGCTGCTCCCTCTTCTTCCGGCTTTAACTCCTCCTCGTCTTCCTCATCCATCCGATGGTCCGATGGTTCCTCTTCCGCTTCATCTTCCCTCTCTCCTCCGGCCGCAGAAACGCTCTCCGGTGGGGTACCGCCTGTCTCCACCGTCCCGCTCCCCTTTTTCTCCGGAAACAGAAAATCAGCTATTTCCCTTGAAAAATCCGGTCTGAACGCACACGCCGCGATTAACATACATAAAAGTATGGATAAACCTGTTACAAATCCAAATAATCTACCGAAGATTTTCATACTGCATTTCCTTTGCTGGGTTTTTTGAAAGTTTCTGCTGAAATCAAAAAAATTATACCCCAAATCGGAATATGGCGCAACCTGTCCCATATCCTCCGCACATAACAGTAAGCGGTGTTCCCCAACTTCCGCTTGAAACTGTGGGAGATCATGGAGGCGAACAACACGCTGTCCCCATGAATGTTCTACAATAGGATGGACATATTCAATATCACATTCTTTCAATTTATCTGCAAATTCATCAAAATCATCTTCTTCAAAGTAAATTTCAAAGTTATCGCTTGACCAGAAAGTAATGAATACACTAACTCCCATTCGCCCGCTTCAGCGGGCACTCAAATCAGGATCGTGAAATTTATAATTTCACGCTACACAAATAGCCATGTGCTTGTTAAATTGGGAGGTTTATGGTAGTATGGAGATACAAAAACGAAAAGGAAAGCAGGTGGAAAGATTGACAATGACGGAACAGATAGACCGGAAACATCAGGAAGATTTACAGCGGCTAAAAGGCTTTCGCCTGCTTGATGATGATTTCCTCACAAAGTGTTTTGAGGGAGATACGGCAAGCATAGAACTAATATTGCAGATTGTACTCGAAAAGCCGGATTTAAAAGTGCTGGACGTTCGTACACAGGTATTTGTAGAAAATTTGTTGAATCGTTCAGTAAGGTTTGATATTCTTGCTACTGACAGTACCGGTGTTAAAATAAACGTTGAAATCCAACGAGCCGATAAAGGGGCCGGGAGAAAAAGAGCAATGTATAATTCCAGCATGATGGACGCAACTCTTTTGAAGAAAAGTGATGATTTTGACAATCTTCCGGAAACATGGGTAGTGTTTATCACGGAAAATGATGTGATAGGAAAAGGGCTACTTTTTAGGAACCGGGGAAAGATTTGAGGACGGCTCACATATACTGTATGTAAACGGTGCCTATCGCGGAGATACACCAATCGGAAAACTCATGCATGATTTTTCGTGTACGAATGCGGCAGATATGTATTATACGACACTGGCAGACAGAGTTCGTTTTTTCAAGGAAAGTAAGGAGGGCATTTTAATCATGTGCAAAGTCATG
>JAAWOG010000053.1 GCA_022799355.1 Lachnospiraceae bacterium
ATTTCAAGTCGCCTTCGGCGAGGGGCAGATTCTTTTGGCTCAATTTACATGTTTTCACGGACTTTGCAGTAAATGCAAAGTCCTGGGCTGAACTGTTACGGAAAACTTGCACATTAGCATAAATGTCAACGGCAAAACACAACAAAAAATAAAAAACAAGCCTTATATTGACTGTTGTTTATTCCGGAGGGTATATTATCAAAAACTCACCAGAAACAGCAAAATTCTCTCCCTTATGCCTTGCGCTCCCAGCGTCATAACGCCCCATTTTTCCGCCTCCTTACCAAAAGCTTTCAGATTCCCGTTAGGCGTTATGCGCCATGCATTATCCGTATAGTCCAGCAGATCCTGATCAACCGAAGATGCCATTCTCCTTGCCGCATGGTCGCAATTATTAGTATAAATCCGATATAAGGGCAGGCTTTCATCCTCTCCCATCTGCTCTAACGCCTGATAATACTTCTCTTTTTCTGCTTTATCCTCCTCCGTCACCCACTTCTGATACAAAGCGGTAAACCTCTCTTCCGCCTCTCTATACGGCTCTGCCTGCGATAAAACAATCCGGTAATCCTCCTGTGTGATCGGTCTGTACAACGCCATATCATAATGATCCGCAAGCTGATCGCCATCCAGACTCAGATCGCCGGAGAGCAGAAAAGCTTCCGTCTCCTCCGCGTCCATAGCCCCCACGCTCAGTTTCCCGATGCCGCTCTTCCCCATAAGACTCTCCGTCAGCGACCTTTGCATCCCGTTAAAACTGAGCACCGTTCCACAGCCCTCACCATCCACGACCATCAAAATACTATGTCCCAATCCCTTCATACCGTCCGTATTCACCATATAATACAACATGCATTCCTCTTTGGCATACGAAGTCTCACGTGCGGTAAGGCGCATGGAAAAACACAGGCATACATAAAACACTGCCAGGAGAAACATACCGTATTTCATGACATAAAGTACGGACTTTATAAATCGATCCCTCACCGCATGGCAATCCGCCACTGCCCCCTGCTCCTCATCGACCTCCCTCATCCCCTGCTCCTTCGCTTTTTTGTAACAATCCATACACCTTCTCCTGCGAAATACTCTCCTGGGCAGCGTATGTCAGAATCTCTCCGAACTTCTCCTCCACATAGCGTTCCGGTTCCTCTTTTGTGATGCCCACTATAACCCTGAACTTCCTGTATTCTTCCGGAAATTTCTCAGGAAATTCCCGTATAAACTGATCCATCGGGGTTTCCGTTATAAAGACTTCGCCAGCGCGTGCCTGAATCAGAGCATCCCGGAACGCTGCTTTTTCCATCGGTGTAGCACCCTTTGGTACACATACGGCTATTGCCGGTCTTCTTCTGAAAAACGACCTTTTTCCCAGTGCTTTTGTGAGCAGGTAGGAAAGCAGTACTTCAGCAACGGTATAATCCGCTATCATCCCCTGTCGAAATGGAGAAATCACCATCACATCCTCCGACTCTCTCCACACCGCCGTACCCGCCTCGGTTCCAATTGCTACGATCTTATTGTCCCTTTTTCGATATGCCAGAAAAGATTTTTCTTTTACCACTATCCCCTCCCCCTGCACATAGATAATAATATCCGCAGGCTCATATAATGTATTATCGCACATACTTTTCCTCCTTCAATCTTTTCTCAGCCCTATGCTCTTTTGTCAAACGATGGCACATGGATATGATCCGTCATATCCATAAACGGATAGTTGTCATTATGCGGAAACAGCAGTTCCATATACAGATTTCCCAGCAGGTCCTTCACCCTCTCAGCGTCTATATCCGCAACAGGAAAATCCTGCATTTCCAGATGCCTGAGATTTTCCAGGACTTTTTCTATGTCCTGCCAGTCAGAGGCATCCTGTTCGGGCTTCGGTTTCTGACCGCCTTCCTTTATAGGTAATAATCCCGTATCTGTCTCTGACCAACCCTTTTGCCCTGATCCCGGATTCGGATTTTGCTTACCCGTCCGCAATGATTCCTGATTCGCATTCTGATCTTCCGCCTGTATGGCCTTTGGAGTATCCGGCGTCATGATCGGCTTTGTCTCAGGGATGTTATAGACAACATTTTTACAGGTTTTTTGAAAACATTCCGGATCATACTGCGCCAGATAGTTCAGGTCACTGATGGTCAGCGATCTTTTGTGATGAATCTTCAGATAAATATTGATAAGACGAGTATCCTTCTCCATCTGCCTATTTACCTCTGCTTTCTCTGATCCTTCTTCTGCAACAGGGCGGAAGTATCCAGTGTCTGCATCTCTTCCTTCCGGTCGGCCTTTTTCGGTTTCCTTTGTTTTTTGTTTTTCCTGCTTTCCGCCCGTATGGGAGTCCCCTCAGGCAGATCCGCCGCATCCCCGGCAGCCCTTCCGTTACCGGATTTGCCGGATTTATCCGTTTCGCCGGATGCCGTCTCATCCCATCCTGCTTTTCCTTCTCCTTCAATCTGACCGATCAAAAGTTCGGCCGGGGAGCCCTGAGCCTTTCCCTTTCTCCTCATTCGATACCGTACAATACGCTGATACCATTTCATATCCTTTGGCTGAATATAAAGCCTGCGCAGCGCGATATCCATCATAAACCAGAAGATCAGCAGAAGAAGCAGCCATTTTGTCAGCTCATAGCGCTCCTTTATCCCGCTCTTTCTCTGCTCCCAGAAATTCTGCTCCTGATCCAGCATCGCCCCGCAGCGCTCCACAAAGCCGGTAAAAATCCCCTTATCCACATCAAATTTATATTCATCCGAATACTGCACTGCCACCGCGCCAGTCACGGCGTTTGCGATTTCTCCCTCCTCCATCCGCCGCACACTGAGGTTATAAATGCCTGTGACATCCGTATCCAGCTTTGTCTCAAAGCGCCCCGGCGCCACAGCCTGCAAAGGCACCGTCCGGGTATTCCCCTCCGGATCGGTGTACACCGCCTCCACTTTTGTCTGCCTGTCATAATCCCGGGCGTGATAGACAACATCGGTATAACCGCCCTCTGCCTTCACATCCAGCGAATCCTCACCGATGCCCCCATTGCCCACACTGTAATCCACGATGCGCTTCCAGAGCTGCACATAATCGCTCTTGCCCGCATACCCGGCCGTCCATTCGTTAGTCACATCCGTATTCCATGCCACGGTATGTCCCAGACCGTACTGCATAACGGTAAGCACCGGATCGTCCTTCTCCGAAGCGATCAGCACACTCGCGGCTCCCTTGGGCGTAGCGCTGACATAACCGTAAATGCCCGGCCATCCGTCCTCAAACAACCCTTTCGTGATCTCACTGCCGCCATCCACCGCCAGATGGAACAACCCGTTCTGCAGGTAGGTATCTCCGCTTAAAAATACTTCCTGCGCGAAAATCTTCGGAATGTCAGACGCCATATCCGAATAATAATAACGGCCGCCGCAGTTGTCCGCAAGCTGTTCAAGAAGTCTGGCATCCGAATCGCCTCCCACTGCCACCGTCGAGAGGGTGACGCCCGCATTTGTATATTCTCTGATAATATCTTTATAGTTTCTGCTCTCCCCCTGTCCATCCGTCAGAAGGATCACATGGCGGATACCGGCCTCACAATCTTCCGCCCCCTTAAGCGCCGCCCACAGCGCAGGCTGAATGGTCGTTCCTCCCCCCTCCGCAATGGTCTCAATCTGCGTCTTGATCTTTTCTTTATCATCGGCGGGCGTCGGCTCTACCACCCACTCAAAGGTATCGTCAAAGGTAATGACGCCAACCTGATCCGTGCTCCGCATCTGATCCACAGCCGTCTTTGCGGCGGTGATGGCCAGATCCAGACTTGTTGCGCCGCCCATCTCCATGCTCATACTGCCGGAGTGATCGATCACCATGATCATCGCCGTGGAAGGTATCTCATTTACGCCCCGCAGCTCCATGTCCACCGGAAGCACGGTCTCCAAAACACTTTCCCGGTAACCGCCCAGGGCAAAACTGTCATCGCCGCCGATGCAGACAAGGCCGCAGCCATAGTCCTTCACATAGGTCTCCAGATTTGCCAAAAATCCCTCCGGCAGATTGGACAGATATACATTCTCGAGCAGAATGCTCCGGTATTCCAGCAGTTCTTTCAGAGAATCCGGCGCCCCTTCCGCAGATACCACATCAAAATCACAGCCTGCCGTCTGCAGCAGATTAAGAAACTGGCCGTTATCCTCCCCTCTACCGGATACCATCAGTACTTTGGGCACGGCATCCACAACGGAATAGGCGTGATAACTGTTGTTCTCCTCACAGGTATCCCCGGCGGCAGCCACTCTGACCTCAAAACTCTCCACATTTTTTCCTGTCACCTTCTGCTGAAACCGGAACTGATTGCTCCCCCTGTTTAAATGAACCTCGTATGCAGCCGTCTGTTTCCCGCCCGTCAGAATCTGAATCCGGGCGTCCGTCTCATAGTTGCTTTCCACCGTCACCGTCATGGAATACAGATCACCCTGATACAGATATCCCGGCAGTTCCACATCTTTCACATAGGCATCTGGCCCCTGATCGGACTCATAGACATAAGCGAGAAGCTCCACCTGCCTCGAAAGAAGCGCCGATGTCATGCGCCCAAGTTCCCCCTTTGTCTCCTTTCCGTCCGTTAAGATGACTATCCTTCCGGCTCCCTCCGCGGGAATCATGGCAAGGGCCCGTGAAAGGGCATCCTCAAAATTTGTGGCTGTCTTATCAGGCAGCGACATCACCTGTGAAAAATGGTCCTCCTTTGTCAAAAACTGCTCCACAAGCGCATTTTTCCCAAAGGTCACAATGCCGTACTGATTATTCTTCGGCATCTGATCCAGTACTTTTTTCAGATAAGTTTCCATGGCCGGAAGGTTCTGCTCATTGCTGTCCGATATATCCATCAGAAAGACGGTCGTATTGACAGCGCCCCTTAAGTTTACGGACACGCCAAAAAGCGCCAGCAGAAGAAAACATACGCCGGCTGCGCGCACGGCCAGATAAAATCTGCCCCGGTACCGCATCTGCCGCACATACAGTATCCATTCTGCCGCCATAAGGAGCAGCGCCAGTACCAACAGTATGTTGCGCAGCCGCACCTTTACGGGCCGGCTGCCATAACCGGTATCGGAGGTAATTCCCTCCGCCGTGATCCGTCCGTCCGCCTCTTCCTCCGCGGCAAAACGCACCACATACCGCTCCGTCATATCCCCTGCCGTCACCTCATACAGTCCGGCTTTTCTTGTCTGAGTATTCAGCGTATTTACATCAAAATCCGCCTGGGGATGAAACAGCAATGTATCCCCCGCTTCATAAATATTTTCCGCCAGAAGCGAAGTATCCCCCAGAAAACCAACGGCGTTTGCCATAAACACCGGAAACTCCGCCTTAAGCGGAAAATCCGATTCCCTGATATCAAAGCCGACCACTACCGTTTTGATGCCGTCATGTTCGCCATAATACCCGGCGCACTGTCCGCCTGCCCATAAAAACCCGGTTCCCCAGGAAGGAACCTCATACACATTTGCCGCATTAACCCCAATCGAAAAAGAGGAAAGTCCCGCCGTCAGCTCACAGTCCGTGACCGCAAGCATCACCTTCTCCACGGTCCCTGCCTTATGGCGCTCATCCTGAAACACCATGGAATTTCCCTCATCCCGCAGGCTGCTCTCCGCACCGGCGTCATAGATACGCACGATCTGCGGCGCATTTGACAGCGCACTTTCTTCCTTCCCCTTTGTAAGGCTCTTCCCGAAGGCCGCCGCATAGGCTTTTTCCACATAAGTATTGCCCTCTCCGATCAGCGCCGCCTCCACGCTGCCCGCCTGCTCTTCGATGGCATATGCCGTATTATCACCCGCCAGAGAATCCTTATCATCCCTTCCGGCAAACTGCACGGAACTGATTTCACTGCGCAGTGCCTCGCCCTGCCAGGAAAAATCCTCAAAAAAACACAGCGCCGTCTCCTCTGCGCCAAGTGTCATTTTCTTTATCTCGACCAGCCTCTCACCCGCATACAGGCTGACCTCCAAGGAAGCCTCCGCATCACTGTAATTCGTAAGACCGCAGGCACAGGTGATCACCCGGGTATTCTCCGCCTGATCCGTCTGCCCGTTATCCGCCGATGCATCTTTATCTTCCCCTCCATCCGCTTCCGCATAGGTAAGGAACTGATTCGATACATTGCTCACCGACTCACCCATCACAAGCACCTGGGCATCAAAATACTCGGAAAAACTCCTGGCTTCCTCCGCTCCGCTGCCGTCCGTATATACGATTACTTCCGTCCCCGGCGAGCCTTTTTCCGCCTCACCGGCAGCATCCCGAAAGGTCTCCACCATACTCTGTGCATCCGGCAGATTTCCCGGTCCGTCACAGCATTCGATCCCATCTATCGCCGTAAGGAGAGTAGTCTTGTCTTTCACGCCCACCGCCAGCGGATCAGTGCCCGTGCGGTCACAGGTGATAATGGAAAAAGCAGTGTCCTCCGAAGAAGCTATCAGGCTTTTCGCCTGATCAAGCGCCTTCTCAAGGCGCATCCTGCCATCCCCCGCATCGTGCTGCATACTCGCGCTGGTATCAAAGACAAGGATTACATTCCCCCTGCTTTTTCCCGCTTTCTGAAGATAGGGCGACATCAGCGCCAGAACAAGGAGCGCCAGAATCAGAATCTGGAGATACATCAGAATATTGTGAATAAACTTCTCCAAAAACGTCCTGGACTGCTGATTGCAAAACAGCTTTTCCCACAGCAGCGTCGAAGAGATCCTGTAATCCTTTCCACGGGGCCTTAACAAATATAATATGATCACTGCCGGCACCGCCGAAAACAGTGCCAGCGGCCACAAACTCTCAAATATCATAGATCACCCTTAAATCCTGAAACACAAGCTGTTTTCTGTCCCTTCCCGTATCACAGAGCACATAGACTCCCCTGCCGGAAGCACAGCCTTTTTTCATGCGCTCCATAAACCGTGCCAGTTCCCGCTCGTAACTGTCTATGGCTTTCGCATCCACCAAAAGCCGTCTCTTTAGGTCCGTCTCCGCATCAATCAGATTCAGCACGCCCTCCAGCGTAACATGCAGCTCCTCCGATGCCATCGTATGAAGGATCACCGGCCGCTGCCCGCAGTAATCCAGATACCGCAACAGCTTCTCATAAGACGATGCCGCCCTCTCATCCACCATATCCGGATGCAGAAAGTCGCTGATCATCACCGTCACACCGCCTCCTGCGCACCGCATCTTCCTGACCGCCGAGAGCATGTTGATCTCGCCGGAAAATTCCATCTGTTCCAGCCAGTGAAGCACTTTGGCAAAGGCGCCTCTTCCACCGCCCACGGAAAGTGCCCGCCCCATATCCTTCATATCGTATAACAGTACCCGGTCCATATTGTTGAGCGCCAGAAAACTCACCACTGCCGCCAGATCCTTTGCCAGTTCCGCCTTGCTGGCGGCGCCGTAATCCATGGACGCACTGGTATCGATCAGTACCCGGACCTGCGCCTCCTTTTCCTCCATATATTCCCGAATATATAATTTATCCAGTCTGGCATATATGTTCCAGTCCATGCGGCGCAGATCATCTCCCGGCATATACTCCCTGAAATCCGAAAATTCCGTTGAACTTCCCTTTCTTAGAGACCTGTGGCTGCCGGAGCTGTTTAAGCTGCTCTTATGCGACATTTTAAGCTGCAGACGGGACAATCCGTCAAAAAATGTGTGATCAAGCATACGGATTTTTTCCCTTTGTCTCCATGATTTGGCGGATAACGGTATCTTCGCTGACGCCCTCCGAGACCGCATCAAAATTCAGCAGCACACGATGGCGCAGTACCGGATATGCCATCTTCTGCACATCCTCAAAAGAAACGTTCAGCCTTCCCTCCATAAAAGCCCGGGCCCTGGCGGAACGGATCAGAGACTGTGCCGCACGGGGGCTGGCGCCTTCCCTGATATACGGATTCGCCTCATGCGTTGCCATCACAAGTTCCAGAATATAGTCCATAACCGCATCCGCAATGGGCATCCCGGATATCAGCCTGCGGACTTCCAAAAGTTCCTCCCCGCTGATAAGGCTGCGGATTTCCGGCCTCTTCAGCCCTTCCGTCATCTCCACAATGCCCCGCAGTTCTTCCTTCCCCGGAAACATCACCAGCACCTTAAACATAAACCGGTCGAGCTGCGCCTCGGGCAGGGGATAGGTTCCCTCCTGCTCAATGGGGTTCTGGGTGGCAAGCACAAAAAACGGTTCCTCCAGCCGATGGCTCTCATTCCCCACCGTCACCGTATGCTCCTGCATCGCTTCAAGCAGAGCGGACTGCGTTTTGGGCGTCGCCCGGTTGATCTCATCCGCCAGCACCAGATTGGCAAAAACAGGTCCCCTCTCAAAACGGAAACTGCTGTTTCCTTCCTCTTTTACCATAATATTCGTGCCGGTCACATCACCCGGCATCAAATCCGGCGTAAACTGAATCCGTTTAAAGGACAGCCGAAACACCTGGGCGATCGTGCGCACCAGCATCGTCTTCCCAAGCCCCGGCATCCCCTCCAGCAGCACATTTCCCCCGGAGAGCAGCGCCAGCATCACCTGCCGGATCACCTCCCTCTGCCCGATGATCCCCTTCCCTATCTCCTGCTCACATTCCATTATTTTTTTCTGGTACAACTCGATATCCGCCATCATATTTTCATTCCCGCTTTCAAACTGATTCCTGCTTTCCATATCCTTCAATCCATATACCGAACTCTCCGCCCAAATTAAAGCCGCAGCCTTTATTTGTTCAGATTTTCAAAATAGTCCCTGATAACCGTCTCCATCCCGCTCGGATATTTCCCGTTTGCAATACCCTCGTAGGCGCTGTCCGTATACTCGCCGATCACAGAACCATAATCCACATGATCGCCTTCCCAGGCAAGGCCGTTTTGCTGACGATAATAATCCGAATCCTGATCTCCGCTTTTATTTCCCGTCAAAGAAGTATCATCCGCCGTCTCACCCGGAATGCTGACATAATCATGGGGAGCGTCACTGCTTCCGGTACCGCGTCCGCCGCCGCTCCCGCTGCCTGAGCCGCCGTCTTCGCCAAAACCGCCTTCTCCCTCTCCGTTTCCACCGCCTTGGCTTCCTCCGTCCCCGGAAGAATTTCCACCGTTTTGGCCGTTATCACCATCTGCGCCGTTTCCACCGCCGGCGCCATTTTCCTCACCGGAACCGTTTCCACTGCTCCCGGTATCTTCACCGCCGGAATTCTCATCTCCGCTTCCGGTATTTTCACCGCCGGAGCCATCCCCGCTGTCGGGGGTCCCGGATGCTGTGCCCCCGGAGGCCAACTGCTGTCCGTTTTGTTCCGCTCCCTTTGACAATGCCTTAGCCAGAGCCTCCGCACCGGCAAGACCTGCCGCATCCGGGTTCTGAAGATGCCCCGCAATTTCTTCCAGACTCCGGGCTGCCTGCTGATACTTATAATCCAGCCGTCCCGTGGCGGCAGAAAGGCTCTCCCAGGAATCCGCCCCGGCAAGTTCCTCCCGGGACAGTTCCATAGTTTCCAGAAGTTCCTGAAGTTCCGCCTTCTGAGCCTCCGTCAGGCTTTCCATATCCACTCCCTCAAGTGTCTCCAAAAGTTCTTCCAGTTCTTCTTTTTCCGCCTCCGCCTCTTCCTGTACCTGGTGCAGAAGCTCCGCCCGCTCCCTCACCGGAGATGGAATCACCCCAATACCTACCGTCGCAATCACCGCAATAAACAGTGCCAGAGTGTGACGCTTATCCGGAAGAAGAGATATCCTGATCTCTCCCCTGATCTTCTCATAGTGACGGAAGGCATCCTGCCTCTGGAGCAGGGCAAAGCCATCCTCCTTCCCCAGATTCTCATAAGCCGTGAGCATACGTTCTTTCAGCCCGAAAGAATCCAGCCGCCCTGCCGCCTTTTTCATATCCGCCCGCCTGTACACCGCATAACAGGCGCCCGCAAAGAAACCTGCCGGAAAACACAGCGCCGCGATCTGATGCACATTGTAAAAAGGCAAAAACAGAGAAACCGCCTCACAGAATATACCGGCCATCCCGCCCACAGCCGCCCACAGAATCCCATAGTCTATCGCCTTTGCCAGGTTCATCTTATGTCTGCACTTTTTGATCTCATCCAACAGATATTTCCCGATATCCATATCTCCCTGCCATTCCACCTCCTTTTATATAAGTCTGTGCTGCAGAAGGGTACTTTTCATCCGGATACCCGCAGTATGCCTACCGTTTCTTTATGCTCTTCCTGACCGGATCGATGCGCCTTGCGGCAAGCCGTAGAAATAAGAAGGAGACCGCCAGAAACAGGATCGTCGAAGTTATGATCCAGCGGTTTCCGCCAGCCAGAAAACGAATCGGTCCTCCCACTCCTGTCATATCAAAGGAATTATTCCAAATTGATTCGCCTGTCATGACCAGCGTAACGAACTCCGCCAGATATACCGCCGGGTTAAGGAGCAGGGGCAGAGCAACATTTTCCCAGTAGCTTTTTCCGCTATATACCGAACTTCCCGTATACCAGTAATTTATACTGTATATCTCATACAATATGATCGGCACCAACGTACCGATGAAAAAGATAAGATAAAACCCGTAGGACATGATCACTGCGCTGACGCTTTTTTTGCAGAGGGAAGAACATAAAATCCCTATGCTCGCCGAAAAGATCGATATGAGAAGCGCGATCGCGAAAAACCAGAACAGATAACTCCACGACATACCGCCGACTACGAAGGAGAGCGCCATAATCGGCAGACTGGCGGCGATAAACAGCATACTCTGCACGATTGCGGTCATCACCTTACCTGTGATCACTGAAAAGGGCGTCATGGCGGTGGTCATCATAATATCGAAGGTCTGGCGTTCCTTCTCTCCCGATATGGCGGAAGCCGTCCTGACAGGTACGATCACGCCGAGAATCACAAACTGCGTGATGGCAAGCACCGGATAGAGTCCCACCAGATCACTGTAAATATTGTCGGTATAATAGGTGCTGTTCTCCTGGATGATAAACATGGCAAGAAAAAAGACAAGCGCCAGTATCAATTCGTACGCAAGCACGCCAAAACAGATCTTCATACTGCGCGACTGCACTTTCACGTCCTTCTTAACAATCGGATTCAGCCACATCTTTGTTCTCCCCCTTCCCTGTCTTGCCGCCATTACTTTCGCCGCCATCGTCACCTTCGATGCCACCGTCACCTTCGCCGCCACCGTCACCTTCGATGCCACCGTCACCTTCGATGCCACCGTCACCTTCGATGCCACCGTCACCTTCGGTGACGCGCATAAACAGTGTTTCCAGATTGCCTTCCTGCTTGTGAAAACCGGTTACGACCACATCATGCGCTATCATCGTTCCGATCATTCTTGCAATCTCCTGTTTTGTCATCGTATGCGACAGCCTGATCTCGTGCTCACCTGCGGAGCGCACTTTCACTTTCGCATGTTCGCTGGCAATACGCAGCGCCGTCTCGCGCCCTTCCTCCAGCGTAATGATAAGCTGATCGTTTCCGAATACATGGTCCATCACATCCTCAATGCGCCCCGCCGCCACCAGATTTCCATGGTCCATGATCCCGATGCTGTTGCACATCTCGGAAAGTTCGGATAAAATATGGGAACTGATTACAATGGTCTTGCCCATACTTTTCAAATTCAGCAGAAGTTCCTTCATCTCCACCCTCGCTCTGGGATCGAGCCCGGAGTTCGGCTCATCGAGCACTAAAAGTGCAGGATTGTGGATCAAAGCCCTTGCCACGCACAAACGCTGCTTCATGCCCCTCGAGAGCGTATCCACAAAAACTTCCTTTTTGTCGGAAAGATTGACCAGTTCCAGCAGATCATCGGAAATTCTTTCGATCTCTCCGGAACTCATGCGATACATGGAACCATAAAAATCCATGTACTCCTTCACTTTCAGATTGTCATACACGCCAAAAAAATCCGGCACATAACCGATCTGTTTTCTGAGTTCCTTCCGGTGGTTTAAAGCATCCACGCCATTGATCGTAATACTGCCGGAAGCGGGAAGCATCAGCCCGCACACCATCCGTATCGTGGTGGTCTTTCCCGCGCCGTTCGGCCCTACAAAGCCAAACAGATCTCCCCGGGGGATATGGAGCGTTACATCTTTGACCGCCTGAAATTTCCCATAATTTTTATACAGATGATCAATGTGAAGCATACCGTCCTCCCTCTATCTCCTCAAAGGAATACAGACACCCGTAAGAGATTTCACTGTATTTTCCCTCTGTCACTCTGTCATAGTCTCTCACAACTCCCACGATAACCGCCTGTTCTGGTGCTGACGGTTTCGCACCGCCTGCAGCAATCAACTGATCCGATACCGACGTTTTCTCGCTCTCCGCAATACCAAGCCCGACCAAAAGGGCCGCCATATCATCCTGCTCATATCCGAGATCGGTACGATATCTGTAAACGGATACCATATCATAGAGCAGATCATCCACATAATAAAAGGTATTGTCAAATACGCATTTGCCATTTTGCTTATCCCGCTTCAGATCGATCGTCTCCCCGGCTTTCACATCGGAGAACACCATAATATCATCCTGATACCATACTGCCATATAAGACATGTCACAATCGGTCCCGTTCGTGATCTTCCCGGCGATTGTTCCTTTTCTGTCATATTTCAGATCTTCACAGGAAATTTCTCCCCTGCTCTTTGTACTCCCTTCCGCATAAAACATGCCGCTGTCAAAATTTTCTTCCGGTTTAATCCCCGCCAGAAGTCCATCGCCGTCATCGCTCACCGTATAGAAATAATCATCCACATCCCGAATGTAACTTCCATAAGAATAACCGCCTCCGCCGGAACCGGGGCCTGCTAAACCGTAATCGGTGTGCAAACGTACCTCCCAGGGCTTCGTTCCCGCCTGATATGCCATAAAATAAGTATCTTTTCGGTCGCCGTCCGCCCTCTGCGCCGTAACGGAATAGACTTTTGTCTCTTTCACCCGGGCGCCCTGCCCGAGAAAATATACCCCCGCAATGAACAATACCCCCAGCACAGGTACGCCGATCCAGTACCACTCACACTTTTTGCATCTGCGCAGGATCAGATACAGTACCGGTCCGACCAGCACAACATACACAAGGATCATCACCTTTAACCAGGTAAAATTCACATTGGTATTGATTTTGTCGATAAAAGAAAGGGCCCTCTCCCTGCTGTACTCCCATTCCGAATATTCATCATATTTATAACCGAAATTTTGGAAATCCTCATACATGGAAGCAACCGTATAACCATTCAGTTTCTGCAGCTCCGCGTCACTGAAAGAAAAGAAATAAACCTCTGCGCCCCCATTGCCTATCGAACCGCATATTGCCGGATGATCAGAACTTTCAAAAAAACTTCCATAGTCCAGTTCCGCAATCGCCATATTGGTAAAATCAACACCGTCATTCGTATACATCGTAAAAGAATAGCCGAATGGTTCCGCCTGAGCGGAGGCAATATTTTCCTCCCCAGGCACGCTGATCTCCAAAACACCCACATCCAGAAAATCTTTGTCAAAACCGGAGAGCGTCTTATCCGCATATTCTCCTGTCCCGATCATCAGCCAGCCGCCGTCCTTCACCCAGTCCTGAATCGCCTCAATATTCTCATCGCCAAGGGACGAAACATCAAACCTATCAATGATCAGATAGTATAATTCATCCAGATGTTCTCTCAGATTTTCCTCATTCAACTCCATCAGCTTCATGGGAAACTGCCTGTTCTGAATATTGATCGTCTCTCCGTCCGCCTCCATAAAAGAAAGCCCTGCAAAATCATCCGACAAAACGCCCGCCGAGGTTTCGGTTATTGTATGTTCCAGCACATTTCCCAGTTCGATGGACTGCAGTATCTCTCCCTTCTCATCAAGAAAATTGAGCGCACATGCACCGCCCCGCGTGGTATCCGCCGCCGTATCGGTTATATTGATCGTAAACTGTTTTTTCCCCTGTGAAGGCAGTGTGATCTGCGTCTGATAGGCACAGTTTCCGCTGTCGAAACCGGCAAAGATCACCTGCACCGTACCGGTGAAATCCGCCCCGCTGTTTCCAACAGTCACCTGCATCACATATCCATTATGTTCCTGTTTCAGCATTGCCACATCCCCGGTAAACATATCCGCCGGCTTCTCTTCTTTCGCATATGCCGTATTTCTCTCTTTTCCCGCCAGAAGGCCGAGCACACATAACAGTGTGAAAGCCGCCTTTATAAGTTGTTTCCGCATTGTTTTCCTCACCTTTGTTTTACTTCTTCTATCATACCACTCTGACATACTAAAGTCCTCTTAATTCTATAAACTTTTTATAAAATAGTGAGAAACGTCTATCCTGCGGAATTTGCCCGTTTGAAAAAACCAAAGTACTTTTCTTTGTGCATAATTTCCATCTTTCTCCATATACTTATCCGGTGAGGTACTTTCCATGAAAAATCTAAAAGGTTTCACCATAATCGGAATCCTGTTTGTCCTGCTTATGGGAACATTGGCGCATTTTATATATGGCTGGTCCGGCAATCATCCCGCAGTCGGTCTCTTTACACCGGTGAACGAATCCATATGGGAACATATGAAATTATTGTTTTTTCCGATGCTGATATACGCTTTCTTTACAATACTGCGCCTGAAAGAAGTTTACCCCTGCATCATTTCTTCCCTGTGCTTCGGAATACTGACGGGAACCCTGCTTATTCCGGTTCTTTTCTATGCCTATACTTTTATACTGGGCAGGAACTATCTTATATTGGATATTGGTATCTTTATAGTAAGTACGCTGACCGCGTTTCTGCTCTCTTACAGGCTTACGCTGTCCTGCGGGGCAAAATCTTATACCGTTATGCTCTGCATTTTGGTATGCATTCTCTTTGTCTGCTTTCTCTTCTTTACTTACCATCCGCCGGATCTTGATCTCTTTGCGGTACCCTGTACGGCAATTTCCATTTCATAAAACCGGAAAAACTTTACCGGATTTTTTCTGTATTTTACTCCCGATGTCATCTCCCCTCCAAAAGCGAAGCCACCCACTCCTGATATTCTTCCCCTGTCTTTAATTCCAGATCCGCCTCCAGCCGGCTGCGCAGTGCCAATACCTCCTGTCCCTTTACCGGATCATACCCTTTCTTATTATAAGTAACATAGTGCACACCGACTCCCCGCTTCTGCCAGCAGGGCAGGTCATTATAATTAATATGTTCGGAAAAGAGCAGCTCGTTTTTCCAGGAGACGGATTTCCCCTCTATCTGCGCCGTGGCTTCCCTCACATCCAATCCCTTTTTCCGCAGCATCCAGTAGCAGTGGGCATTCAGCGAATTTCTGTGCGCATCCTCCTGCCTCCAGGAAAAATAATCTTTTACGCATTCTAAATTAGGCAGAGGAACCACTCTGCTGTCAAAACAGGACAAAATTCCCAGCTTTAAGGACATACAGGCGCTCGCCTCCCCAGCCAGCACCGAATTGATCTTCCTCACCTTTCTTCCGAACGTATTGTCATCCGGGTGAAACAGCAACGATATCTCATCACTCTCCGTATAACCGTAGACAATCCTGAAACCACACTGCATCAGGTGCTTTACGGTATCAATCATGGCATCCCGGAAACGGACATCAAAGGGAGCCTCGAATTTGCAGATCTCCTTTGTCAGCCTCGTGAAATTCCTGCCATCCAGCCGTACCGCCAGATACAGTTCAGGCAGTATGACCTGATCCAGTGACTGCTCAAATCTTCTCATCTTTGCATCCAGTTCATCAAAATTCATTCTCTCTCCCTCCATTTCTCAACTATAAACTCCCCCTGTTCTATCCTGACAAAATAAAGCCTGTCGAATCCCTCCCGATGGGAAGGCATCTCTAATTTATTGGATGTACACACGATCGCCTTATCGGGAACACAGGCTTTTCCCGTTCTCTCATGATTCCGCTTCACACAGTCCGCAATCACAGACTGAAAAAAATATCCTTCGACCTCATAACCGTACTGTTTTGCCCTGAGAATATACTTTTCCCTGTCCGCCGCAGTAGGATTCGTATTGTCCACCACAAAGGAATATCCCTTCCTCAGGCAGTCCTCCAAAAGCAGATTCTCTTTGTTTCTCGTGTGCAGTGTATCCAGATTAATATGCACATAATCATTTGCCCACCTCCGGCGATAAAAGGTGGACTTCCCGCTCGCCTGAATACCTGTCAATATAATCGCTTTTTTTCTGTTCGCTGTTTCCATTCAGCATATTCTCCCATCCCATAATACAACTAAGGCAGAACACGTAACATGCTCCGCCCAAAAAATCTTTCCTTCCGTTTCCCGCAATTTCTACATGCCGCTCTGATTTTTCTGACAATTTTATTATACACAGCGTTTTTACAAATTGCAATAAACATGAATTTTGAATTAGTTGTATTGTGATAACCTGATATTTATTCCCTTTCCCGATGTTTTTTCCGCCATAGATAAAGCAATACCAGGCCGACAGTCGATATGGTCCCGGCGATAAAAGCGAACCGTACAAGCCATGCCATCCTGTCCCCTGTCTGCGCGCCGCCTGTGGCTCTGCCCTGACGGCCTCCGCCGGGCTTTGTCAAACCAAAGCCTTCCTCCTCTGTCAGCATATGTTCCGATATGTTCCCTGAAATGCCGTCCCCGTAGGCAATATCCGGCTCGCTCAAACTGTCCGCATGGCCGAAGCTGTCCGCACTGCCGGAAGAGGCGGAACCTTCCGTCCCTCCGGAATTACCGGAATTTCCATCGCTCCCTGAGCCTCCGGAACCTCCCGTATTACCGGAATCCTCCGTACTGCCGGAGCCGCCGGTATCCCCTGTTCCTCCTGAGCCGTCCGGTTTATTTGTATCATCCGCTTCATTCGTCAGTTCCAGTTTCCGCTCCGAACCTGATAATCCCGCCGTGATCAAAAGCCCTCCGCCGCCTTGTGTTATGCCCTCGGGAAGCTCCGCCCACCCCGGCGCATCATCATAGCCGGAGACAGCGCCTGTCTGTACCAGTTCATATACCGCGCCGGGTTTCACCCGAAACGTAATCCTCCCCTGAGCGTCTGTAATCCCCTGGGCAACGGGCAGTCCCCGCCGGTTGTTATCCTGATCCCATCGATAGAGCGTATAGGTCACACCCGCCAATGGCCTGTTCGTCTTGTTGTCTGTCTGGGTTATGGTAATACCCACTCTCCTAGAAGCGACACCGCCGCCTCCGCCACCTCCGCCGCCGACCGGGGCGCTGTTCTGCTTTGTCCCTCCAAGCCGGACACTTCCGCCCTCAAAACGAACGCTGTTTCCGTAGCCTCCCGCCTGCCTCTCCAGGATATCCGCCCTGTAAGAGAGCACATAGGCATCCCGGCTCCCGGCACTGATCGGGAGATATACCGTAAAACTGTTTGCCGCAGGATCACAGTCGGCGATCTTAAGCGGCTCACCGTTTCCGATCTTTGTATACACCGGCTTCTGTCCCGTACTGCCGCTGTTTCCGGACAGATTCACCTTATAAAACCGCAGCGTATCCTCATCAATCTGCAAACGCTTATCCAGCGTATCCACAAGAGCGGGCGTCTGCGGCAGGGAAAGGCCGAAAGGATTGATCAACACCTCATACTCGATCCACTCATTTTTGTTGTCCGTTTTACTGCTCTTTAAAAGCCCGTGGTTGACAAATTTCTGTTCCACTCTATGGGAGACTTCCATAAAAATAACGCCGTCTGCTTCCCCCTTCATGCGGGCAGTATTTTCTATTATGACATCCCCGTCACTGTTAAACCCAGCCTTCTCCGGATCAACCTTTGTGTCAAACATAACAAGTGTTTTTGTATTCACATCCCCCAGTTCAAAAGTCAGTTCCTGCCCCGATGTCGTCAGTCTTGCTCCCGGGATTTCCGGCTCGGTCCGAAAAGAACTATCCACACAGGCAAGTCCCGCGGGCAGTACATCCGTCAGCACCACGTCTGTCATGGAAAGTCCTGCACCATCCACTTCCAAAGTCCATTTCATGATCCCCGACGCATAATCATACAAAGGCGTCTTTTTCGTCAGTACGGCCGCGCTCACATCCACCGGGCTCTGTGCGGAAGTGCTGCGCTTCTCCGCAGAATTTTTTCCGATCACCATATCTGTTGTGGCTATCCGGTTTACAAATTTCTCCTTTGCCGTGTTGTTGGCAAAAATACAGGGATCACATACTTTTGTTGTATACAGAAGTGTAATCGTCCTGGCACCGATTTCTCCTGCCGTAACGGTAATGACCTGCCGGTCATATTCCAGCTTTACCAGATTTCCATCCGCCCCACCGGGCTCAGAACCGTCTATCAAAATCCTGATGTCTCCCACACTGTCATTTGGCAGTTTCAGTCCGCCGGTATGTCCGGCAATCCCGCAGCTTCCGCCGGCATCTCCCAGATCATCCGTAAAAGTACCTCCCTTCAGATATGCCTTATGGGGATTGATCTTTACGGTCCAGTCAATACTTCGGGTATCCGCATGATATCCACCGTTTTCCTTTACCAGCGTGGCGGTTCCCGATGTGCCGCTGCCGTCCCCGCTTCCCACCGGTGTTACCGCCTCCGGCGTCTCGTAATCCTTCTCCTGATACCGGAACGTAAACCAGGCGATATTATCTCCAAGACTTGTACCGCTGTCATACATCTCCTCCGGTACCGTCGTCTGATAGGTTATGACAACAGGCTGTTCCTTCGCCTCCCCCGCCAAAACGGTGAACCCATTATTTTCCGTCTCCTTCACCGATACACTGACTCCGTTTTTCCGCACGGTGCCCGGCACCAGTGTACTTCCCGCAGGGAGCTGATCATGGAGCGTCAGTTCATTGTCATCAGTGAACGTAAATCCGTTCGGATGAAACGTAACGGTCCAGTCCGTCGCAGAACCTGTTCCATCCGGATAGCGTGTCGTTTTTCC
This sequence comes from Lachnospiraceae bacterium, assembly GCA_022799355.1. GTDB lineage: Bacteria > Bacillota > Clostridia > Lachnospirales > Lachnospiraceae > 1XD8-76. The sequence goes on from JAAWOG010000053.1 coordinate 18,916, forward strand.
TGTCTTTTCCATCCATTTCGGCGGCTTCACTGCCACCTCATACTTCCCGCTGATGCCCAGATTGTGAAAGATATCTCCCTTTTCCGCCAGAAGTTCCGCACTGTTTATCACTTTTTTATCTCCCCCGGTCCCCGGCAGAAGAAGTTCATCCCTTAGGGTTGTCTCATACATGATCCGAACCGGTTTTGCCGGCTTTCCCGCCGGAGCCTCCCCTGCACAGAGCATCTTCCCTCCGATATGCAGAACCGTACCGCCCTCAGAAGCCTCTATCAGCGCATAGGCGTCCGCATCCTCAGGTATATCATCCCGGGAAACATAATCCGCAACCGGAACGCCGTCTATCCTGATACTTCCCGCCACATAACCGTGCATGGCATCATCGATCCTGTCAGACAGCTCAAAAGGCGTATCCGATGTAATCCCCGTTTCCTCGCCGGGATTCTGCCAGGGCGTATAGTCGATCGTCCAGATGATAGTTTTATCCCGCAGGTCGCCCCCCTTTTCAATCTTTGCCTTCGCCTCCGTGCGCTCCAGCTCCGCATACCCAAACAAAAGTTCTTCGCCGTTCTCAAACTTCATCGCATAGAGATTTTCTTTCCCCTCTACGGGCGTTTCTGTTTCCGGCGGATCTTCCGCCCGCCTGCACTGTAAATAGAAGAACGCGTCCTGCAATTCGCCGAGTTCGGATAAGACCGTACCGGAGCCGTCCTCTTTCCCGGTGAACGTGATCCAGGCACTCACTCCATCGGCAGAAATTTTTCCAAACTCGATGGTACCCTCATCTGATTTTACTGTCAAAGAGGAACCATCCTTTAAATCCGGCAGGATCAGATGTGGTGAAACTTCCAGATAGTACGGAATATCCGCCTCTATGGCACTTATTTTTTCCTCCGGTATCTCATAGGTATAGCGAAGTGCCAGCCGCGCATCCTTTTCGATCAGCGCCCCATCCTGGACCATCTCCTCTTCCGGCATCCCGTTCTCATCGATATAACAAAGTGCAATGCCTGTAAAGGCAACGATATCGGAAAGTTTTTTTGTTTCTTCCGCTCTCGATAACATGGTCATCTCACAGGCCGCTAACACCGCACAACATAAGATCAGCCACCACTTAAACCTGCATATTTGAAACAGCTTCATTTCGTTTTCCCTTCAAAAAACCGGTCAATCTCCTCTTTTATCAAATCCGGTGTAAGCGCTTTCGACAGATAACCGTCCGGTTTAAATTCAAGTACCTTTTTCACGCTCTCCCGGTCCACTCTGCCGGTCAGAAAGATAACCGGAATATCCGCAAATTCCGGCTCGGAACGGATCATCTCCAATACCTGGCTGCCCTTGCAGACAGGCATCTCATAATCCAAAAGGACAAGGTCCGGTCTGTTCAGTGCAATGCTCCGAAACGCCGAAAGCCCCGATGTTGCCGTCTGCACTTCATAATCCTCCCCCAGCAGTTTCTGCAGCATCTTCAGCATAAAGTTGGAATCATCCACCACAAGAATCCTTTTCTTCTTCTCCGCCGCCGTTTTTTCCGCTTTATTCTGTGACAGATATTTTTCAACCTTTGCCATCGCATTTTGTGTCATAATGGAACTTCCGTTCTCCTTATCCGGAAGCATATCGATGGTAGTCATACAGTACGCAAAATATCCTTCTCCCGTGTCGAACAAAAGGCTGTATTGGGGACTGTGTTTCTCAAATACTTTCTCAAACTGATCATAGGTCAGGAGCTGTTCTTCTTTTACCTCCGCCTCTTCCAATGCGGGAAAAAATCCCTTCATATGTCCTACAAACTGCCTTGCCGTATATCTTGCGGCATTCATCAGCAAAACGCTTATGGCTTTGGACTGCGTCTCAAGTACGCTGCCGATCGTATTGATAATCAGCCGTTCCTCAAAGATCAGAAAAAACTCCCATCTTTTTTTCTCTCTGGTACTGTAGATCAGACGGTAATAAATACCATCCCCGAACTTTTCCCCGCCGTAACAGTTACTGATCATCCGGGGCTCAAGCTGAAACATGCTATGTAACTGGCTGACGATTGCCTGCCCCATCACCGCCTGTTCTTCCTCCGGCAGCAGGTTTTCCCACTGTTTTACCTCTTCTCCGCTGACAATCGCCTGATCCTCTATCAGCGTATGTCCGATCAGCCAGCCGGCACATACGCCAAGAAAATGATTGACCGCCTCCTCCGAATAGCCCGCCAGTTCTAGTTCCTTCTCAAGCGCCGGCAGTGTTGTTTCACGAAAGTTTTTATGAATCCGCATATGTGTCTTAAGCCCTGTGTATCCGACGGACACCATATATTCTTCTTCATCCTGAAAATGTCTCAGCGCATGATCCTTAAAATATTTCACCGTCTCCTGACAAACCCAGGGCCTTTTTGTCTCCTGCTGTCCGAATGCAAACAGCTTGTTGAGAATACGGAACAGCTTTTTATGCTCTTTATCAATGACATCCACCCCGACATTATACCGGTTATTCCATACCAGTTGATTTTCCATATATCTTCCTTCCTCCTGTCATTATTAACCCTTTTTATCGGAATATCTTTTTCATTATAGCAGGAATAATGACACCTCCATTTCGCATTTTTCGCATACTCGGTCCAGTTCTTCGCAAGTGCCATAAACAGGGCGTTTAGCCGGTTTACAATTCTTTAAAATAGTGTATAATACCCATTTAGGGCATTTTCAGCCTGTGAAGCGGAATGAAATAACAGCGATTCTCCGGTGCATTATGGACAAAGTCCGGAAAGTGAAGGTATCTATGCAGGTAGTGATTTGTGATGACAATGTAGAAAATTTAAAAGATTTGGAGACGCTGCTGCTTCAATACGGCGCCCGTTATCCCGATGTTTCTTTTGATATGGAAACCTATTCGGATGCCTCCGTATTGCTGCAGAAAATACAGCTGGAAAAACCGGCGGATCTGTATATTCTCGATATTGTCATGTCACGGATTACCGGTATCGATCTGGGATATGAGATCAGAAAGAAAAGCGAAGAAAGCATAATTATCTATATCACCGCATCCGATGGCTTTGCCCTGGATGCTTACAATATTTTTGCTATCAGATATCTGTTGAAACCGGTAGAGGAAAACCGCTTTTTTGAAGCGATGGACTATGCCCTGTCCCAGATGGAGAATAAAAAAGAACCTCTCTTCCTCGTAAAGACAAAAGCGGGGCTGGAATCCATTCCCTACCGAGAGATTGCATATATTGAAAGCTGTTCCAGAAAGCTGGAAATCCATCTGGCAGGCGGCGGAAAAATAACAAGTATCTATATACGGAATTCTTTTGATGAAGAAATAAAAGAACTGATACGCGCGGGAAACTTTCTCTCCGTCCATAAATCCTTTCTGATTAATTTAAGCTATGTCAGAAAATTAACCCCAAACAATGTCACAATGATCAACGGCGATAGTATTCCTATCAGCAGAAAAAGCTCTTTTCAGGTAAAAAAAGAATATCTGTCATTTATATCGGAACAATACAAATGAGGAGTTATCATGAATTATTTTACAGCCCTGTCATATACCATAAGCCATATTTTCCTGATACTGTTTATTTATCTGTTTATCATACACCGCTATTCCAAAATGGTAACCGGTGTAATATGCTTTTTTCTGTTTTTGCTGTTAAACATTCTTGATTTTTTTAAACTGCTCCTGTTTCCCGACAGCGATCTCTGTTATGTTATCGTAACAATTCTGCAGATTCTCCTAACTCAGGCAACGCCCTTCCTTATCTCCGGGAAAAAAAGCAGCCAGGTCCTGTTTGTGGGGCTTTTTGCATCAAGTTATGTCATTGCGGGAGCCATCTCTGCAGCAATTATTAAAATATATACGGACAATACGGTTCTTGCCCTGACGGGAAGTTCCCTTATACATCTTGTCATTTTGATATTCCTATCCCTGACGATCAGGGAAATGTGTCTGGAATCCCAAAAAGATGACTCCGATAAAAGCTGGTGGGAATTATGTCTGATCCCCGTATTTTTTTATTGCAGCTTTTCCTTTATCGCGTTTTTTCCAAATACCATCTACGACAATCCTGATAATATTCCTGGAATCCTGTTCATCGTCATCACCATGTTTGTATCCTATGCCGTTGTGATACGCTATCTCGAAAGCGAATCCAGGAGAATCGATGCCTACTGGAAAAACATGATACAGGAATCCTATATCAAAGGGCTGGAAAACCGGTACTATTTTGTGGAACAGGCAGAACAGAACCTGAAAATACTGCACCATGATATTCGCCATTACTCCGGAATCATTGACTCCCTGCTGGAGCAGAAAAAATACGAAGAAATCAAAGAAGTAAACGAACATATCAGCCATATAGCAGAGGAAAACAAAATAAAGGAATACTGCAGCAACCTTATTGTAAACACCATTCTCTCTAATATGATGGCAAAAGCGCTCTCCTTTGATATCAAAGTGGATCTCGATGCCAGGATTCCTAAAAAAATACCGATCAACGACTATGAGTTTACCCTTGTTATCGCGAATTTATTTGAAAATGCCATACATTGTGTCAAGGATTATGCAAAAGAAAAAAGATACATTGAAGTAAAAATACACTGTCTGAAAGACTATTTATTAATCCGGACAAAAAATGAATATGAAGGGGAACTTATGCTGGATTCCGTTACCGGATTACCCAAAAGCCAAAAAAGCGGAAACCACGGACTGGGAATGCAGAGCATACTGGCTTTTTCGGAAAAATGGGGGGGGTACCATAGGCTGCTATCCGGACAACGGGATTTTTCAGATTATGCTGTTTGTAAGATTTGAGGCGGGCAGGTAAAATTTTTTCTTAGCATACGGCTGTTCTTCCTGCACTTCTGCTCTCTGGGGATATCATATGTGATATAGTGCTCAAAAATATACCTAAATGCGAAAAATCTCATGGTATTATAACAGGCAGAACAGCAAAAATGCTCTGCCTGTTATATTTAACTTATTTCTTTCAAGTATGTTTCTGCAGTTTCCTCTGTCAGACCAAATTTCTCTCGAATCTTACTCAAGATTTTAGAACCATCTTTGAGTGAATCTTAACTATAAGTCCATAATACGAACCCCATGAAAGCCGCTTGCCTCCCATGGGGTAAAATACAATTCTTATTCTCCTTTATTTTTAAGAACGTCTGTTCTCTTTTATCTTTATTTATGGTACGGTGCTCCGCTGATAATCCGAAACGCCCTGTAAATCTGCTCTGTCAAAATCACCCGCATAAGCTGATGAGGAAAGGTCATATCCGAAAAGCTAAGCTTTAAATCCGCCCGGGCAGACACCGATGTATGCAGCCCCAGGGAACCCCCGATAATAAAAACAAGCTGGCTCTTTCCCGAAAGGGCAAGGTCCTCCAGCTTTTTCGCGAACTTCTCCGAATCCAGTTTTTTACCCGCAATTTCCAGTGTGATGACAAAGCTGTTATCGTGTAGCCGGCTTAAAATACGCTGCGCCTCTTTCTCCCTGATCAGTTCCTCCTGTGCCGAAGATGCCCTCTCCGGCGCAGGTTCATCCGCCACCTCAATGATTTCAAGACGACAATAGCGTTTCAGACGCTTCTGATATTCGGCCACCGCCTCTCTGTAGAAAGATTCCTTAATCTTTCCTACCGTCAGTATTGTTATATTCATATCTGTCTTTTACTGATTTCCTTTTTCTCCGAAAATGTCCTGATAGTGCTTATCCAAAAATCTGTCCATATAACCCTCGTTCAAATTCAGAAAACGCTCTGAAAGCAGTTCTTTCATTCTGTCAAAACGCTTAAAATACTTCTGCTCATCGCTGAAATCCGCCTCTTCCTCCGTAAAGAGCCCCTCATCTATCTTCTCTGCCGTCACACATTCCACAAACCATTTTTCAAGCTCTTTCGTCAATTCTCTCTCGGATTCCGCTTTTTTGGCATACTTTCCTGCATTTTTCATGGAAACCACACCCATTATGACAAAAAACAGGAACATGGCGCCCATAACGCCAAGGATCATAAACCGGGAAGACTCACTAAAAGGCAGACTGATCACATCCAAAAAGCACAGGATGATCACGATAAGCCCTGCTGTTCCCACCACAAGCAACGTCCAGGCAGAGGACTTATTATCAGCCGCCTTCTCCTCATAATTGCGGTAGACGCCCCGCTGCTGACTCCCGGATGCCTTCCCGCTATCCTCTGTCCCGCCGGCTTCTTTGTTTTCCGCATCTGCGCCCTCTTCCGGCTCCACAGGTTCAGCGTTATCATTCGCCTCCTCCAGCATTTCTCTGAGAGCGGCTATCTGTTCCCGCTCGGCCGCCTCTTTTTTCTCCCGCTCGGCTTTTTCCCATTCCTCCAGAGAATCCACCAACGCACAGCCGCAATCCGAGCAGACTTTGATCCCCTCATAATACTCGTTTTTGCATGTCGGACACCAAGGCATCCCTCGTCACCCCTCTTTCGTATCGGCTGTGATAAAGCCTTCTTCCTTACCACAGCCCGTTTTTCTTGCTTTACCGCTATTTTACCGTATAATTCAGCCGCACCGTAATGGACGCCGTCTTATCCTTCGCACTGGTATTAAAAGTACCCCCGTAACTGTAATCCTCCGTGCTGGAATAGGCGCATCTTCGGGTGCTTCGCTCCGTCCTTGATACACGCGGAGGATGCCACCGAACTCGCCACGGAACTGCTCTTTAAGTTCCGCAACGGTTGTGGTTGC
>JAAWOG010000054.1 GCA_022799355.1 Lachnospiraceae bacterium
TACACATCCAGCTCCGCATCCGTCGCATTCTGGTAGATAAACTTCTTTCTCGGCGGTACCTCCGTCCCCATCAGCATCTGCGTCACTTCGGACGCCATGCGGCCGTCCTCGATCTCCACTTTTTTGAGCATCCGCGTCTCCGGATCGAGCGTTGTCTCCCAGAGCTGCTGGGCATCCATCTCGCCGAGGCCTTTGTAACGCTGCAGCGTAAACGGTCCCTTGTGCCGCTTTCTGTACTTTGCCAGCGCCGCATCATCGTAAAGATATTCTTCCTTCCCCTTAGAAGGCATCGCTTTATAAAGCGGCGGCATGGCGATATACACATGTCCCTGATAGATCAGCTCCGGCATAAACCGGTAAAACAGCGTCAGCAGCAGGGTGGAGATATGTGCCCCGTCCACATCCGCATCCGCCATAATAATGATCTTGTCATAACGCAGCTTACCGATATCAAAATCGTTGCCGTAGCCTTCCGAAAAGCCGCAGCCAAAGGCATAGATCATGGTTTTGATCTCCGCGTTGGCGAGGACTTTGTCAATGCTGGCCTTCTCCACGTTCAGTATCTTACCCCGGATCGGCAAAATAGCCTGGTACATCCGGTTTCGCGCCGTCTTCGCAGAGCCCCCCGCCGAGTCTCCCTCCACGATAAAAATCTCACATTTGGAGGGATCTTTGCTCTCGCAGTTGGCAAGCTTTCCGTTGGAATCAAAAGAAAACTTCTGCTTTGTCAGCATATTGGTCCTGGCGCGTTCCTCCGCCTTTCTGATCTTCGCGGCTTTCTCCGCACAGCCGATAATACTCTTTAATGTCTCCAGATTCCGGTCAAAATACAGAACGGTCTTTTCCCCCGTCACCTTGCTCACTACTTTCGCAGCGTCCTGATTGTCCAGCTTTGTCTTAGTCTGTCCCTCAAAACGGGGATCGGGATGCTTGACGGATATCACCGCCGTCATGCCGTTTCTGACATCGGTCCCGGTAAAATTCACATCCTTTTCCTTCAATATCCCCAGTTCCCGCGCGTAAGTATTGATCACGTTTGTGAACATGGTCTTAAAACCCGTGATATGGGTACCGCCTTCGGCATTGTAAATATTGTTGCAAAAGCCCAGAATGTCCTCATGGAACTCGTTCACATACTGAAAAGCCGCCTGCACCTGCACGCCTTCGGCTTCCCCCTCAAAGTAGATCACCTCGTGGACCGTCTCCTTACTGGCATTCATATCCTTTACAAATCCGATAATACCGTCCGGCTCATGGAACTCCAAATGCTCCACCTCCGCCTTTCGCCTGTCCTCAAAAATAATCGTCAGCGCCGGATTTAAGTACGCCGTCTCGTGGAGTCTGCTTTTTACCTCCTCCTCCCGGAACCTTGTCTTCTCAAATATCTCTCCGTCCGGCAGAAAATTAATCGTTGTGCCAGTCTCCTTCGTCTTTCCCACAACAGGCAGAAGCCCCCCGATCAGCTCCGTGGTCGGTATACCCTGCTCATAAGTATCCTCGTAGATATGTCTGCCATTTTTGACTCTGACAGTCAATTTTTTGGACAGCGCATTGACCACCGAAGAACCCACCCCGTGAAGTCCGCCGCTGGTCTTATAGGCATCATTATCAAACTTTCCGCCGGCATGAAGCGTTGTAAAAACAAGCCGCTCCGCGCTGATCCCCTTCTCGTGCATCCCTACGGGAATCCCCCGTCCGTTATCGGAAACCGTGGCGGAACCGTCCGCTTCCAGTATCACTTCTATCTTATCGCAAAATCCCGCCAGGTGCTCGTCCACCGAGTTATCCATGATCTCATAGATCAGGTGGTTCAGCCCCTTTGTGGAAACGCTCCCGATATACATCCCCGGACGCCGCCTGACCGCCTCAAGCCCCTCCAGAACGGTAATATTGGAAGCATCATAATTACTGCTGTTTGCCATATATCAATCCTAACTCCCGTCTTTTCATTACTCTTCTTTTCACATATATTCTAAACGAACCGTGTAACAACGCCTATTTTGCGCCTTCACAATCCCCCGGCACGTTAAGCAGGCCTGTCATTCCGCCTTCAGCTTCTTACAGCATGCCAGCGCCAGAGAGCCAGGTCCGATATGACAGCTTACCACCAGAGAGAGCGGATCAAGCTCCTCCACCTGAAAACCCGGAAACGCCTCTTCCACCTCAGCCTTAAAATGCCCTGCCATCTCTTCGTTATTCGTATGGGCGATAAACAGAGAACAGTTCTCCGGATCGGCCCCGCCGAAACGGTTTTCCATATCATTTCTGATTGCGTTGATCATCGCCTGCTTCGCATGATTCACGGTCCTTGCCTTTGCGAAAGCATCCAGCAGGGCGCCCTGGATCTGCAGAACGGGTTTCAGCCTCAGCACCGTTCCGATAGCCGCAGCCGCCGGTGTGATCCGCCCGCCCTTTTTCAGATAATATAACGTATCCAACATAATATAAATGCTGGAATTGTCCCCGTCCGCCTCCAGTATTTCCTTTATCCCTGCCGCGCTCTTTCCCTCCTCTGCCAGCCGTATCGCATCATACACCGCGCTCTTCTGGGTTACGGAAATACGCCGGTTATTCACCACCTGCACTCTGCCCTCATAATCCCCCGACAGCATCAGCGCACTCTGACAGGAAGCCGAAAGCCCGCTGCTCATCGGAATATAAACCAGTTCCTCATATTCTTCCAGCACCTTATCCCAGAGTCCTAAAACATCTCCCGGCGCCGGCTGGCTCGTGGAGATCGATTTATGCTCCTTCATCATCTGATAGAACGCCTCTTCCGTCAGATCCACATGTTCAAGATAGTCCTTCCCGTCTATCATAAAAGGCATCGGAAGCACAAAAATCTGCTTTTCTGCCGCTTCCTCCGGGAGGATTCCCGCATTTGAGTCCGTCACTACCGCTGTTTTTTTCATCACTTCTTGCATTCCTCTTTCCTTATTCTGTGCAATACGCCCATCACCGGTCCGAAATGGGGCACACAAAAACATTTTACGTTCAGATGCCGGGAAAGTCAATGTTATTTCTGACACTTCTCTGAAGATAGAGAGAAAGCTCCCGATATTCCTCCCTCTCCTCCCAGCCGGCATCCGCCGTGATCCGGGCCGCAGCTCCATCCGCCAGCATCAGCATATCCGCGTCCTGATAAATATCCGCGATCCTGAAATTCAAAATGCCGCTCTGCCTCACACCGAACATATCCCCCGGCCCCCGCAGCTTTAAATCCTGCTCCGCAATATGGAACCCGTCGTTGGAACGGTTCAGCACTTCCAGCCTTTCTTTTGCCAGATCCGACTCCGAACCATTGATAAAAATACAATAGGACTGATGCTCTCCTCTGCCCACTCTGCCCCGGAGCTGATGAAGCTGCGCAAGCCCGAACCGTTCCGCGTTCTCGATCAGCATCACCGTGGCATTGGGAATGTTGACGCCCACCTCAATTACCGTGGTGGAAACCAGTATATCGATCATCCCTTCCCCAAAAGCATGCATCAGCCGGTTTTTCTCCGCCGGCTTCATCTTACCGTGAAGCATTTCGATCCGCAGCGCCGCAGGCAGAACTGCCCGCAGCTTCTCCGTATATTCCTCCACGTTTTCCAGCTCCGACTCCTCCGACGGCTCGATCATCGGACAGACCACAAAAACCTGTCTGCCGGCGCTTATCTCTTTTTCCATAAATTTCCATGCCCGGCTGCGCCAGTCAGTCCCAACCACGCAGTTTTTAATGCTCTGCCGCCCCGTGGGGAGCTGCTTTATCACGGAAACATGCAGATCTCCGTACAAAATCACCGCCAGCGTCCTGGGGATCGGCGTTGCGCTCATCACCATGACATGGGGCATCCGCAGCGCCTTCCCCGACTCATTATCCGCAGCCCCCCTGCTCTTCTGAGAAAACACTTCCCGCTGCCGGACGCCAAAGCGGTGCTGTTCATCGGTGATCACAAGTGCCAGATTATGGTACACCACCTTCTCCTGAATCAGCGCATGGGTACCGATGATCAGATTGCTGTCGCCGGTTCTTATCCGCTCATATGCCTCCCGCTTTTCCTTCGCAGTCATGGACCCCGTCAGCAGGACCGGACGAAACGGAAGATGATACCGAACCGTATATTCCCGCAGTGTCTGAGCATGCTGCTGCGCCAGCACCTCCGTGGGCGCCATCATCGCCCCCTGATACCCGTTTGCCGCCGCCATCAAAAGGGAAAGGGCCGCCAGAACCGTTTTGCCGGAACCCACATCTCCCTGTACCAGGCGGTTCATCGTATAACTTCCTGTCATATCACCGGAAATCTCCTGCCACACCCGCGCCTGATCTTCCGTCAGCCTGAAGGGAAGCCCTTCGAGAAAACGGCGGGTATCGGCGGTCTCTATCATCGGATAGGCGTTGGGCACTGCCTCCGCGGAATCTTTCATCTTTTTAACCAACAGTAAAAAGATCAGAAATTCTTCAAAAGCCAGGCGCTTTTTCGCAGAAACAAGTTCCTCCTGCCCCTGCGGGAAATGGATACCAGAAAGCGCCTCCGCGATACCGCAAAGCCTCTCCTTTTCTCTAAGCCAGGGCGGCAATATCTCCGGCAGTATGCCGCTCTCCTTTTTCACCGCTTCTATCGCCTGCTGCAGCGCTTTACGCACCGCCTTCTGGTTCAGCCCCGTGGTCAGAGGATAGACCGGAAGAAGCCTGCCCTGCTGCCTCTCATACTCCGCAGGCGAAAGAAGCACCGGCTGTTCCATCGTAAAACCATTGCCCCTTCTGCTGACTTTTCCGCGCAGATAATAAAGCGCTCCCTTTTTCAGCGTTTTCCTGATATAAGGCATATTGAAAAAGGATAACTGCAGCTTTCCGGTCTCATCTGCCGCCTGTGAAAAACTGATCACAAGCCGCCCTGTTTTTCGCTCCGAAACGCCGCTGCAGATCGTCCCCCGCACCACCGCCCGGCTGTTATCCTTAAGGTCCTCGATCCGGGAGACCTTCTCGATCCTGTCATAATCCCTCGGATAAAAACGCAGAAGATCCTCTACCGTCTCCACTCCCATACGCCGGAACAATGCTGCCGTCTTATCACCTATTCCTTTCAGTACGGTGATGTTGTCTGTCAGATGAAGGTTCATAATCCGTTCCTTACCGAAAACAACGGGCGTACCGCCCGTTGTTTTCATGAAATCACATAATTTTCCATAGCGCGCCTGAAAAAACGGCGGCTTTATTCAGCGGATACTACATAATAATAAATCGGCTGTCCGCCATACTGCAGTTCGATGTCGCAGTCGGGATAGAGGCCTTCCATTTCCTTACCGAAGGCTTCCGCCTCCTCCTCGGGTATATCCGCGCCATAGTAGATGCTGATCAGTTCCACCTCGTCATCCACCATCTCTTTTACCATCTCCCTGGCAACGGCATCCTTGTCCTCTCCCACGGACAAAATGCCTTTATCGCCGATGCCCATATAATCTCCCTGTTTAATTTCTTTATCATCTATGGAGGTATCGCGGACCGCGTAGGTAACCTGCCCGGTCTTTACCCGGCCGATCTCCTCTTCCATTGCCGCCACGTTTTCCTCTATGGAAAGATCCGGTACATAGTTGATTACCGCCGTAATCCCCTGAGGCACCGTCTTTGTGGGTATCACATAGATCTTTTTATCCTCCACCAGAGACTGCGCCTGGTTTGCCGCAAGAATGATATTCTTGTTGTTGGGCAGGATGATAATATGGTCCGCATTTACCTTTTCGATGGCGTTTAACATATCCTCCGTGCTCGGATTCATGGTCTGTCCGCCTTCTATGATATAGTCCACGCCCAGCCCTTTAAAGATCTCGTTTAAACCGTCACCGATGGACACCGCGATAAAAGCCGTATCCTTCTTTTCCATCACAGGCTCTTCTTCAGCCGTCTCTTTGCTGCCCTGTTCCGCCATTTTAAAGAGCTTTTCCTGATGCTCCAGGCGCATATTATCAATTTTCGGGTTTGAGAGAGCACCGTATTTTAACGCTTTCTGAATCGCAAAGCCGGGATCGTTGGTATGCACATGTACCTTTACGATATCATCGTCAGCCACAACAACAATGGAATCGCCGATGGATTCCAGATACGCCTTAAAATCCATCTCCATCTTAATATTGAAGGTTTTCTGCAGCATAATGATAAATTCCGTACAATAACCGAACTTGATATCTGCCTCCGCCTGCGCCTGATAGCTGCTGTGGTTTCCGGAAGATGTACTGCCCGCTGACATGGCCACCGCCTGCGTCAGATCGATCTCCTTCCCCTGGAACGCTTCGTAGGCGCCTCTTATCACCTCCACAAGCCCCTGTCCGCCGGAGTCCACGACTCCCGCCTGTTTCAGAACGGGCAGAAGTTCCGGCGTCTGTGCCAGCACTTCCTCCATATGCCGCAGCACTTCCCCGATAAAATCATCAAGCTGCGTCCTGCCCTCTTCCAAAAGTTCGCCCGCCTTCTGCGCGCCGCCCTTTGCCACGGTCAGGATCGTACCCTCCTTGGGTTTCATAACAGCTTTATAGGCCGTCTCCACCGCCTTGTCGAGCGCTACGCACAGATCCGCCGCATTCAGTTCCTTTTTATCCGCTATGGACTTTGTAAAGCCCCTGAAAAGCTGAGATAAAATAACACCCGAATTTCCCCTTGCTCCCCGCAGGGAACCGGAAGATATCGCTTTGCAGACCGCAGACATATCCTCCATGTCCACACCCGCCACTTCCTTTGCCGCGGATATGATCGTCATCGTCATATTAGTCCCGGTATCGCCGTCAGGCACCGGGAATACATTCAGTTCGTTGATCCACTCTTTTTTACTGTCAAGATTTTTCGCACCAGCTAAGAACATTCTGGAAAGCATCTTAGCATCGATCGTCTTTAAAGCCACCGATATTTCCTCCTTAATCAATCACTCTGACACCTTCAACATAGATGTTCACTTTTTCTATTTCAAACCCCGTAAACTCTTCCACTTTATATTTCACGCTGCTGATCAGATTATCCGCCACCGCCATAATGCTGACGCCATAAGATACGATAATATGAAAGTCAAGCGTCAGTTTACCGTTTTTCATGGTTACGGCGATACCTTTTGTGATATTATCTTTTTTCAGCAGAGATACAATACCGTCCTTTACATTGACTCCCGCCATCCCCACAACGCCGAAGCTCTCCGTAGCCACACTGCCTGCATACTGTGCGATCACTTCACTGTCAATATAAATATTCCCCATGTGGGTATTCATAGATGAATTGCTTTTCATGAAATTCCTCCTTCTTTTTCACTGTCCTTTCCGAAAAAGTTCATGTTTTCCGAAAATACTCCGGTCCGCAAACGGGGCTTTTACCGCTTGCCCGTCTGTTGACATGTACTGTTAAACGTTTCACGTTTACAGTTTTGCTCCGGTTCCTACGGAACCATCGCTAACATGTCAACTCCGTGCAAATGATGCTTCGCATCGCTTGCCCGTCTGTTGACATGTTACATTATAACCGCTTTTTGTAAAAAATGGAATATAAAAATACTATCTTTTCCCAAAAAATACCTTGCATTTTTACATTTAATCTGCTATTATACTAATGTTGCGAATCTATTTCAGTTCGTTAGGAGGTGCGAAGATGGCTAAATGTGATATTTGTGGCAAGGGCGTTCATTTTGGTAATAACGTGAGCCATTCCCATAGAAGATCCAACAAGATTTGGAGATCTAATATCAAGAATGTGAAATGCAAAATTAACGGAGCTGCCAAGACCATGCATGTCTGCACAAGATGTCTGCGTTCCGGCGCCGTGGAAAGAGCATAATCTATGGCTAAAAACGCAGGACAACCCATCTGACCGGTGATTGAAACATAAACCGGCGGATGGGTTTTTGGTATGTTCCAAAAGCTACAGCTCCCTTTTCAAATGCTCATACTCTCTGCTGATCTGCTGCATCATCTCTTTATCTCCCGCCAGGTTGTCGGGATGATAGATCTTCAAAAGATCCTTATACCGCTTTTTCAGCGCCAGCTGATTTTTCACGCCCGCAAAGAAAACTTCCTTCTCCCCGGGAAGAAAATGCAGGCTTCTCCTGTGTCCCAGCTCCTCTTCCTTCCTGCGGAATGCCGCCTTTTCCCGCTCGAAAGCTTTTCTGTCCTCCTCAAGCTGGGAAAACCCGTTTTTCAGGATGTCCATCTTTTTGTTAAAAAACTGCTCGTCCTGCTTGAGACGCTGCCTTGCCGCCGTCACTCTCTGGTTCAGGGCCTTCATCTCCTCCTGAAACTGCATCCTCTCTTTCAGAAAATGGTTTTTCATTTCCAGAAGTTTTTTCTGTTCCGCCTGCACGCGGATATTTTCACTGAACAGCCAGAGCTTTAACGCCTGAAGTTCCTTTTCCTCCATCTCGTCCAAGTTCAAACCGCATACTCCTCTATCTCTATAAACAAAACAAATTATAACCGGCGATCAGAAGGCCGGCGACAAGAATAACTCCCACGATATTATTGCCGATCAACATCATCAGCAGCATTCCTATTGCCACCCAGAACAGAATAAGCCCAAGAACCCGCCTCACACTTTTTCTCCCGAAACCGTTTATAACAGTATATGCCGGGAAAATGTTTTTATGACAAAAACTGCCTTTTATCATTCATCTTCCGGAAACGCGATATCCAGAATCTCCTCATCCTTTAAATCTTCCTTTTTTACCGCAGTCTCCTTTTTGGATGTGAATTTATCCACAAGGTCCGGCACCATATCCAGGATCTTCGTCATCGTATCCTGATTTTTCACATTGACCAGTTTCGTATAGCCATCCCGGATCACAAGTACCGCGCTGGGTGATATTTTTCCTCCCATACCGCCGCCGCCGTGATTTTTTTTGTCCTCCGCGCCAGCGCCTGCTCCCACGCCGAAAGACACATCCACAAGAGGAAGGATGATCGTATCACCGATCTGAGTTGCCTCCCCCACCACCGTCTTTGTGGAAAGTACGGTATCCATTCCTTTTAACAGAGATTCTACAACACCCGGAAAATTATTATTCTGCATAGGTTTTCCTCATTTCCGCACTGATCGTGCTAATTTTTTATCATTTACACTCCCGCTTTCATAAAAACGCAGGACTGAAATACTGCCTCTTCTTTATCCTTTATATCGCTTTACAAACTCCTGACATCCTGCAACACCCGCCGCACGTCTTTTGAAAAATAAAGGCTCAGCGCCGCCCTTAAAAAATGCCACGCCCGTATCCTTCCCCTGATCCTGATATGCATTGCCAGCACCTGCTTCTCAAAGTCCGGCTCCACCGAGAGTTTCGGGCTCCAGATCGGATACAGGATGCCGTATGCCGCCATCGCGTAGCCGGTCACGGCGGGATCTTCAAAGCCAAACTGAATATATCCGTCCAGCCGCCTGGGTTTTGAATGCTTCAGCAGATAGACAAGCACCTTTCCCAAAAGGCTCCTGCTGCTGACCATATGCTCCGATTTCCAGAGCTGCTCTGCTTTTTCCGCCTTTTCCTTTATCCTTTTCAGTTTATCACAGAAAGTCCGGATTGTCTGTAGAATATTGGAAATTCGCCCTCTGATCCCCTTTTTTTCTTTTGGCATAGAGGCGCTCTCCGCTTCTCCTGCTTCCATATCCGAATCAGACTCCCTTTGCAGGCTTTCCGCTTCGCCATTATCCTCCCTGATCCGTCCTGCTTCCTGCTTTGGCTTTTCTGCTCCGCCATCCGCTTCTTTTTCCGCCGCTTCCTCGTCCGCCTTTTGTTTCTTTTCCGCTTTCTGCTTTTTTTCCGCCTTTTTCTTTCTCCCGGCTTTCTTTTCCTTCGCCGTATCAAACACCGTAAATAAAAACAGTTTTACCCGCACTCTAAAGCTTTCTTCAAAAGAGACATACACCCTGACAAACCGCAGCAGCCACAATGCCCGAAACACAGCGGCGATATTTTTTCCCTCCCCGCCTTCTCGATCAGATACGACAAAATCTCCCCGATACCTGACGGGCACGAACAAAATGCAGCACACTGCTACTATCAGAATACCCAAAACCGCGGCTAATATGATTCCTGCTATTTTTAAAATCAATAAAACTATTTCCAGCATATACCCTCTCTGCCCCGCAGACAGTCCCTTTCCATTCGGATGACGCCCTATCTTTTCATCGAACTGCCGTCAGGTTCGGCATCTTACGCTTCATCCCTTTGCGCCAGATATACTTTCAAATCCGCATTGCCGTTTTTTTGGTAACATTCCCCGGCTATCTTCTCCACCATCTCCACCGCCGCCCCATAGCTGTCCGCGATCCCTATAATAAACTTGGGATTTTTGCGGAAATAGGACTGCAGCAGCACAAAGGAATTGTAAATCTCGAGCTGATCCCTTCCCTCGCACAGTGTCAGCACATAGCATGGTTTATCCCGCTTAGAGACCTTTAGGCGCCATTTAATTCGATTTCTTTTCTTCTCCGGGATATTCTCATCCCAGTAGAGATATTTGTAAAATTTATGCACGTTGACCTCTATTCCAGTTCCGCAAACCTCTTTCCGCACATCCCCTTATGGTGAAAAGGAACCCCGCTTGAGCGCAGGATTCCTCATCTGTGACGGATTATTTTCTTCTACCTCTTGAACCATCTGCTCGCCTTTTTCAGTTCCAGATATTCCTGATACGCTTTCTCCAAAATCTGTTTCTCATTGGCAAATTTCAGCAAATGATACGCTTCATGGTACTTGTAATACCCCGAATCGACAAAATACTCTTCACGCTGCGGTTTGCTGTAATAACTGTCAGCCATCATCAAATACCAGTGAACATCCTTGTCCACCACATCATCGGGAATATTAAAAGTATATTCACTTTTCCCTATATATTTCATGATCGTTGCTTTTGCACCGGATTCTTCCAGCACCTCCCGAAGGGCGGTCTCCTTGTACTCTTCTCCCTTTTCCACAGTTCCTTTTGGTAATACCCAGCCTTCATACTTGTTCTTAAAATTTTTATAAAGCAGAAGTATCTTGCCCCGAAATATAACCACACCGCCACAACTGGTTGCTTCAACCATTGCAAATCCTCCTGTTTCTGGTGTGCCTTACTATATCTGTAACACAGTATAAAACAAAGTCGGGAAAGATGCAAGATATTTTGCATAGATGAAAAATGCTGCCGCAATTAACAGGGAGACAGAGACTTTATCATAATGATTCCGTGGTAGTCTTTTCCGTAACAATTTGGTATAAATCCGGACGGTTTAAAACCATACCCTGTAAAATAATCAAAATGCTCTCTCCCGTTCGATCTCAGGTTCTTCAACTCATCGGCAAAGTTCATCAGTTCCCTGCCATGGCAGGACATACCTGTCGAACCGATGACATACTTCAAATTACGGTATCCCTTCTCCTTCGCATAACTTTCCGCTTTTCTCAGCAGTGGCTCTGTCTGCCCTTCCATTACATAGGTTCCATTCTCATCATACCCCAGATTTTCTATGCTCAGATAAGAATACCCCTCAAATTCCGCACATAATATCCATCCGCGTATTTTCCCCTCTTCCTCCATGCACCACCCAATAAGCTTTGCCAATAAAGACGCATCCTGCAGCTGCTGATACGCCCCCTCAAAATCCCACCAGTCGGGCTTTATAAAAGACATAAACTCCGCCACTTCGCGGATATTCCGTTTGTCTATTATGCTGATAGCCATAATCTGCTCCTTCCTTATGATTCTTTCTTCCGAAATGCCGTAACACGAAGCAGCCGAAAGGTTTCAAAACAGGTTCCACCTCCTGCATTCCCCCCAATACTCACGCCCCGCATCCGCACCCCAAAAAACAGGATACCAAAACCATCCTCTCTTGACAATCCTCCATTGTTCCTGCAAAATACACGTCTGACAGGAATCTGTACTGCAAAGCCGTATTTACGCTTACGCTGAATACGGCAGATTGAGTGAAAACTTGGGAGCTATGAATATGAACATAGAATATATAAAAGAAAACGGATGTGAACCTGCAATTGTTTCCGGCAGTGAAAAACTGATCCACGATGCCAGGAGCGCCCTGGATCTGGCAATGACTATCAGGTATGAAACAGGTGCGGACAGAATTGTAATTGATAAAAAAGCGGTATGTGAGGACTTCTTTTTTGTCAAAACCAAAGAAGAGGCAATACAAAAACTGACACAGACACAATAACAAAACGATACGGATTCCGGTTTACCAAAAAAGCTGCCACAGCGTTCGGCGCTTCCACAACATATCACTTACCCTGTGGAGCTCCGGATGCTGCCGCAGCTTTTTGATTGCTTTATTGCGCTTATCGCATTGCCCGAAAGTCTTTATCCGAACCATCCCTGCAAAATCAGAAGGATTAACAAAACGGGCAGGATAAATGTCACATAAAACCGGATTGCCTTCGGCATCTTTAACCCATCGCCGGTATTTGCCTCCTGCAGGTACTTATCAAACCCCATCCGAATTTTGTCACACAAAACAGCAGATATATCAGCGCCCCGATGGGCAGAAGTACATTGCTGACAATAAAATCTTCCAGATCCAGAACCGCAGATCCTTCCCCCAAAGGCTGGAAGCCGGACCACAGGTTAAACCCGAGCACACAGGGCATGGACAGCAGGATGATCAACGCCAGATTGATCAGGCAGGACTTCTTTCTGTCCCAGTGAAACAGATCCATCCCGCAGGAAATAATGTTCTCAAACACCGCCAGTATCGTGGAAAAAGCGGCAAAAGTCATAAACATGAAAAACAGTGCGCCCCAGATCCTGCCCGCCGCCATCCGGTTAAATACGTTGGGCAGCGTAATAAAGATAAGCCTCGGTCCGTTGTCAGGGCTGATCCCGAAAGCAAAACAGGTGGGAAAGATAATAAGTCCTGAAACGATTGCCACAAAAGTATCCAGGATCGCGATATTGACGGACTCTCCCAGCAGGGTATGTTTTTTATCGATATAACTGCCGAAGATCGCCATGGAACCTATCCCCAGGCTCAACGTGAAAAACGCCTGGTTCATTGCCGCCACCACGGTCTCCAAAATACCGGTGTCCCGCATCCTCCGCATATCGGGAACAAGATAGAATTTCACCCCGTCCATACCGCCTTCCAGCGTCATCCCGCGCACTGCCAGGACAATAATGATCAGCAGCAGCAATACCATCATGACCTTCGTGATATTTTCCACCCCTTTTTGCAGTCCCATGGAGCAGACTATGATACCCGCCGTTACAATTATGACCATACAGACCGTCAATACCACGGGATCTTCCAGCATCCCCTGAAATACGCCGGCAACCTGATCCGTATCCTTTCCGGCAAAGGTTCCCGTCAGCATCAGATAAAAATAGTACAGCATCCAGCCCGCAACCGTGGTATAAAACATCATCAGTACATAGTTGCCAAGCATCCCCAGATACCCGTGCAGATGCCATTTCTGCCCCGGTTTTTCCAGTTCCGTAAAGCTCTTTACCACGCTCTTTCTGCTGGCGCGCCCCACCGCAAACTCCATGGTCATAACGGGCACTCCCATTGCCACCAGGAAAAACAGATACAGTACCACGAACATACCGCCGCCGTACATCCCCGTGATGTAGGGGAAACGCCATACATTGCCGATGCCGATGGCACAGCCCGCCGACAATAAGATAAAACCCATTCTTGAACCTAACTTTTCTCTCTCCATATTTGTTGACCTTTCTATTATGATTGACACCGGCCACCTCTCCATGCCGCTTTACTCTCCCACGTTGAAATAAGCGTCAAACACCCGCCTTGCCATGGGTACCGCATAGTCGCCGCCGGAACCGGCGCCCTCGATAATTACCGTAACACAGATCTCCGGATCTTCCACCGGCGCAAAGCCCGTAAACCAGGCATGGGAATCCCGCGCGCTGTTGTACTCCGCGGAGCCTGTCTTTCCCGCCGCCGTATATGGCTGATCCAGCAGCTTTGTGGCAGTCCCCGACTCCACCACCTCCCGCATCAGCCCCTGCAAAATATAGGCCTCCTGCTGGGACATCATCTTTGTGCTGCCCGAGGAAGAAAACCGCTTGATCACGGCGCCGTTTGAATTTTCCACATGATCCACCACATAAGGATACTGCAAAACGCCGTCATTGGCAATAGCGCAGGTAATCAGATTCATATGCAGAGGAGAAACCAGCGTCTCCCCCTGCCCGATGGCAGTCTGCATCTGTTCCTCCGTCGTCATGCCAGGCTCAGCCTTCACGGTGCTGACCGCGGATTCCAGATCAAAGGGCAGCTTTTTCCCAAATAAAAGGCCATCCAGCGTCTGATCAAAGCTATTCCAGTCCACCTTTGTCCCCAGATTGGCAAAGGAGGCGTTGCAGGATTTCGCAAAGGCTCTCTCAAAAGTTACCTTACCGTGTTTCGTCCCATGGTAACACTGTATTCTGGAGCCGTCAATTTTAATGGAACCGTTGCAGGTAAAACCGTAGTTTGTGTAGGTGGACGGATTTTCATGGATATACTCAAGCGCCGTCACAATCTTAAAAGTGGAACCCGGCGGATAAAGCCCCTGCGCCGCCCGGTTCAGCAAAACACCCGATTCATCATCCTTAAGCAGCTCCTCCCAGATCAGTGATATCTCATTGGGGTTAAAATCCGGCTTCGAGACCATGGCAAGCACTTCCCCTGTCTTCGGGTTCGTGGCAACGATAGCTCCCTCATAGACGCCGAGGGCCTTATTTGCCGCCTCCTGCATCTTCACATCCAGCGTGGTAAACACATTGTCCCCGGGATTTTTTCTCTCCTTCATCCCGTTATCCATCTTCTCGTTGATGGGTACGTTGGACTGGATCAGATAATAGTTCATCTTTTCCTCGATACCCGTCTTTCCTTTGGTGGAATACCCCACCACATGGGAAAACAGACTGTCATAGGGATAGTTTCTGACTTCGGAACCATCCGGCCGGGTGTCTGTCTCCGCCAGCACCTCGCCTCCTCTTGCCATAATGCTCCCCCGTCTGTTCTGCGCCACAAGGATCTGCTGGCCGGCATTGTAGCTGTTGTTGATCATAACCTCCTGATTCTGATACACATAGACACAGATATAGGTCATCATACCCAGAAACAAAAATACAAAAAAGTAGGATACCAGCAGGATCTCCCTGTTTTTATGGGCTTTCTTTTTCTTCCGGCTTTTTGTTTTCGCTTTTCCCGGCTTCTTTTTTACCGCCGATGCCTTCTGAGCCCGTATCTCCCCGGGTTCCTCACTTTGGTCCGGCCTGTTCTCTGCGCTTTGTTCCGGGGTATCCTCCCGGCTCTGATCTGGCTCCTTTGGCGTGGTCTGCGTCAAACCGCTCTCTTTGCTTTGTTCCTGCAAGTTCTCTGCGTTTTCTGCCGGGATGCTCTCTTTGTCCTGCTCTGTCCTCTCCGCTTCCCGCCCCGGGAGCGCCGCCTTTTTTCCGCCTGTCCGCAGCAGTTTTATTTTTTCTTTTACCATGTACCGCTCCCTCATCCTGTCTGATGATATATAATCCTTCGATCACCGCAAACATAAACACTGTCGTCATAACCGAACTGCCGCCGTAACTGACCAGAGGCAATGTCACCCCGGTAAGAGGAATGAACTTCGTGTCTCCGCCGATTGTCAGAAAAACCTGAAAAATATAGATAACTCCCATGCCAAACGCCACAAGCTGATAAAACCTGTCCTTCAGCCGCATGGAAATGTTCATGAACATAATAAAACAGCTCAGCGATATCATAATCACACAGAGCGCCACAATCAGCCCCATCTCCTCCGATACGGCGGAAAAGATAAAATCCCTCTCCACCTTCGGGATATCCCCCGGCTCCCCCTGAAAGAGGCCAAGCCCGAAAAGCCCGCCCCGCCCCAGCGAAAACAGGGACTGTGTGATCTGATAGCCGTCCCCGTCGATCACGCTCCAGGGATCTTTCCACGCCTGCACCCGCATCTGCACATGCCGGAAAAGCTGATAGGCGACCACCGAAGCGCCCGCTCCGCCCGCAGCGCCGAGCAAAAGATACCAGACATTCTCCGTGGCAAGAAAGACCATCAGCACAAAAGTCACAAAAAAGATCAGCGCCGAACCCAGATCCCTGGATGCCACAAGAATCAGCACATGGACTCCCGCCGCAAAGGTAACATAAGCAAGCTGCAGCAGATTCGTACTTTGATATAATGCGCCTGCCATAAAGAAAACAAACAGAATCTTGATAAATTCCGAGGGCTGAAAGCTGATGCCGAACATGGAAAAGGAAAGTTTTGAACCGTAGGTCGTACTCCCCAGAGCCAGCACCCCGCCAAGAGGCACGATTCCCAGCAGGGCGTAGATCCAACTGTAACTTCTCAGATTTTTAAGCCTGCGCATCGCGTAGGGGATTGCCATCGCAATCAGCACAGATGCCAGCACAATAAAAAACTGCCGGATTGCCAGATGCATGTTAAGCCTTGTCAGGATCACAAAACCGATCACAAGCAGCATACACATATTATGGAGCACCAGCCTGTTGAGCGTCGGATAAAGCAGTTCATAGAGTACCAGAACCGCAAATACCGCAAGCTGCTGGAAGGCATAGAAAAACAGGTATTTCAGTTCCCCGGTCTTGATACAGATCGTCAGAAAGCAGGTAAAATGTACGAAAAATAACAGGATGACCTGTCTTGTATAGATACCCTTTCTCTGTTTCTCTTCCCGGAACCTGAATACCGAAAAACTTTCATAAGTATAGATTGCCATAAAGAGGGCTATGAAATATTTTGATAACGCAACGATGTATTGTTCCATATATTTAAATTATTTCTATTCCACACCCTGGGCAAAACGCCCCTGTGTCGTCTCTGTCTTTGTTATTTCCCTGAAATCTTTCCGTTGTCTCTGCTTCCGCGCCTGCGCCCTTCTGCCTGGCTTGCCGCTTTCATCCTTTAATTCAGATGCCAGAAAGTCCCGGAAAGTTTGCCGGATCTGCCCTGCCGCCTTTCCCTCCTCCGTCGTAAATTCGATACGGAAGGCGCGGATTTTGTCCTCTAACAGCATCCATAAATGATCATAACAGGAAGTCGGAAGGTAATTATAAATTATATTATAACAATGGCTGCAATTTGTATAGACCGGAAATACATTTCCCATTCTGTCGGTAAGTTCCGTATAAAGCTTTCTGTTCTTGTCACATCTGCCCGAAGACAGCTTGATGCAGTTTGCCGATACCATAAAAGGAACTCTTCCGTAAACGGGAGCTTCCAGTTTATCGGCGGGATCATGCGCACAGATAAGCTGCTCCCCGCTTCCGCCTGCGTCTAAAATACACCCATCCGCTCTCCGGTTATCTTTCTCCCCGCTTCTGCCTGCGCCTAAAGTACAGCCATCCGCTCTCCGGTCATCTTGCTCACTGCCGCCGCGCAGAAGGGGACGGCTCAGGCTTCGGATTTCCCTGCTGTCAAGTTCCAGCGGGATACTGACACGGTCCAGTTCCTCTCCCCAGAAAGAAAGCGCTTCCTTATTCCATGCATAGAGAGAGGCTTCCCCGGCAATCCCTCCCTGAAAGCGCAGACTTTTTACCCAGGCAAGCACATCTACGGTGCCGCAGTATACCAGATCAGGTTTTTTCTCCTCTATCATACGCCCCAGTTTTTGCAGATATCCCTCATCCTTCTTTCGCAGGATCAAAGGGCACTTTACTCCCCAGTATACTTTTCCGCCGGAAAGCCTGTCAGGAATCTCCGGCTCCTCCAGAAGCAGATCCGCGTCCGCAATCAGATATTCCGTTACGGATGCCGGGGATGCTTTCTCTGCTCCCCACAGGTTTTTTCCCTCCATCTTATCTCCTGCCTCCGACAGCTTCTTCACCGCCGGCATATCTTTTACCATAGCCGCATAAATCACCTCAAACTGCTCTTTTGTCTGCACGATCTCCGTCAGTAATATATTGTTTGCCTTTTTTCCGTTTACTTTTCCTTCCGATATGCCCTTACTTTCTGACAGCCGTATATTTTCAGCTCCTGTTTCCCAAATGCTTCCGCCTTTCGATTCCCGTATGCTTCCTCTTTCTGCTTCACATATGTTTCTGTCTCCTGCCTCACATACCTTTCTGTCTCCTGCTTCACATATGTTTCCGCCTTTCGTTTCACATACCTTTCTGCCTTCCGCTTCACATACGCCTTCCCGCTCCCGGGCTCCGCATTCCATATAGATCTTTTCCAGCAGTTCTCTCCTCAACTGTTTTATCCATTTCATCGGAACAAAGGCATTCTCATCCGTTTCCACTTCGCATCTTTCCACCACAAACGGAGTGTCTCCGGTTCTGGTTATCTGTTCCCGGATCTCCTCCGCACTGACCGCCCGCTTTTGGGCAAATTCCACCACCGGTCCCTCCGCAGTCAAAACAAACTCCGATAATGCCGGAGAAAACTCCGATCCCTGAGATAAAACTTTCGCTGCCGCCGGGGACGGTTTTGCTGTCTTTAACGGCACCTCCGCTGTCGTCATATAATCCGAAGCCCCTCCCGCCGCCATCCCAGGCCGCACTTCTCCATAAAGCACCTCTCCCGCCCGGCAGCGTACTCTCATATCCAGCCTCACCTTCGGCAGCTCCCTGACATAGGTTTCCCGCAGTTTTCCAAGCAGCGCCTGATCCGCCTCATTATACCCCGGCTTTTTGAGCGTCAGCATCTCCTTCCCTCTGCTTATCTCATAATAGCCATTACCGGTCTCACTGCGGATATAAAGATCTGACAGAATTTTCCTGTCAGCCAAAGAAACGCTCCAATCTGATCCCTTCCTGCTCTTTTCTCTCCTGTCCTTTTCCCCTCCTCCGGACTCCGCCCTGCGCTCCGGCATATTGGGCATAATTTTCTTCCGATAATATTTATCTATATATTTTCTATATATTGATACAACCCCTGCCACATACTCCGGCCTTTTCATGCGGCCTTCAATCTTAAAGGAATCAACCCCCGCCTCAATCAATTCCGGCAGATGCTCTAATGTATTCATGTCTTTCAGGCTTAAAAAATACCCTTCTTTTCCTGCCGTTTTATACGGAAGCCTGCAGGGCTGCGCACAGCGCCCTCTGTTGCCGCTTCTGCCGCCGATCATACTGCTCATCAGGCACTGTCCCGAATAACAGTAACACATCGCCCCATGGACAAAAACCTCTATTTCAATCGGAACTTCCCGCTTGATGGCTTTTATCTCCTGCAGGGACAACTCCCTCGCCGGCACAATCCTTTCGCATCCCATCTCCTTTAAAAATGCGGCGCCATATGAGCCTGTGATCGTCATCTGGGTACTGGCATGAAGCTTCAAACCCGGAAAGTTCCGCCTCAGAAAACGAAAAACCCCCATATCCTGTACGATCGCCCCATCTAACCCCGCCTCATACAACGGCAGTATATATTCATAAACAGCCGAAAACTCCTGTTCCTTTACCAGCGTATTTACGGTCAGATAGACGCTGACGCCGAAAAGATGCGCCTGCCTTATCACCGATATCAGTTCTTCCTCCGAAAAGTTTTCCGCATAGGCCCTTGCCCCGAATGCCTTGCCGCCCAGATAGACCGCATCCGCTCCTGCCCTCACCGCCGCAAGAAAGCTCTCATAGCTGCCGCAGGGCGCAAGCAGTTCCACTTTTTTTTCCATCATATTCCTCAACCCAGCCATTCCTTCCGCCGTATTTTCCCACAGCGTAAAAAAGCTGCCGAATGCCGACAGCCTCTTTTCTTATTTTGTATTTTTTCCTTTCAGTTCCGTCTCGAGACGCACAATCTTTTTCGAGTTCTCAAGCAGTTCCGCATTCAGGTTCCGCACAATCTTTTCCGAATTTTCCAGCTTGATCTGATAGGAAATCAGTTCATGTTTCAGGTCATACAGCTCTTTTTCCTTTGCCTTTACCTCTTCTTCCAGAATGCTGATCTGCTTCTTCGCCTTAAAATATTCATCCGCAATATTAATCTGCATCAGAACGCTCTGCATATCCATCGGCAGCTTTTTAAAACTGTCCAGCTTCCCGTACTCCGACATTTTATTATTGATATAACTTGCCACCCTCTGAAAGTATTCTTCGCTTTCATAGCCGCTCAGTGTATATACTTTACCACCGATCAAAACCTCGGCATCCACTCTGGAATCCATATTTTCCCCTCACCTGCAAAGCACCATATGTACCGCGCATCCGTCAAAAATATACCAAGTCTATTATACATGATACTACGGTATATTGGCAAGTCCGAAATGAGAATATCCGATCTCCGTTACAACCCGCCCCCGGGGGGTACGGTTGATCAGCCCGTTTTTGATCAGATAAGGTTCATATACTTCTTCGATCGTACCGGCATCCTCTCCGATTGCCGCCGCCAGCGTATCAAGCCCCACGGGGCCGCCGCTGAATTTCTCTATCATGGTCAGCAGCATATTTCTGTCGATATGATCCAGTCCCATCCTGTCCACATCCATCAGATCCAGCGCTGTCTTTGCCACGCTTTCCGTAATAATGCCCTCATATTTTACCTGCGCAAAATCCCGTACCCTTTTTAACATCCGGTTGGCAAGCCTCGGCGTTCCCCGACTTCTTTTCGCGATCTCCACCGCGCCTTCCTTTTCTGTCTCCACCTCTAAAATCCGGGAGGAATGCAAAATAACCTTTGTCAGCTCCTCTACCGAATAAAATTCCAGTCGATGAATTACCCCGAACCGGTCCCTTAAAGGCGCCGTCAAAAGCCCTGCCCTTGTGGTGGCGCCCACCAGCGTAAACTTCGGCAGATCCAGACGGATTGAACGGGCAGTCGGTCCCTTGCCGATCATAATATCGATCACATAATCCTCCATGGCAGGATAGAGCACTTCTTCCACCTGTCTGTTCAAACGGTGGATTTCATCCACAAACAGCAGATCCCCCTCCGCCAGATTATTCAGGATCGCCGCCATATCCCCCGGCTTTTCAATGGCGGGACCGGAAGTCACCTTCATATGGACTCCCATCTCATTGGCGATAACCCCTGCAAGGGTTGTTTTACCAAGTCCGGGCGGTCCGTACAACAGCACATGATCCAGCGCGTCACTCCTTTGCTTTGCCGCCTGAATATAGACTTTCAGGTTTTCTTTAATGCCCTCCTGTCCGATGTAGTCCTCAAGCGTCCGGGGGCGCAGCGTTCCCTCTATTTTACCGTCTTCTTCCGTAAAGTTTGTCTCTATTGTTCTTGCCATATATTTCCCGTATGATATCTGCCAGCCGCAGACACCCTCTCTCCTCCATCATATGATTCCGAAACCTGATCTCCTCCGCACATCAATACCGCTCCGTTTTTCTTCCGCCCTGTGCCACGGCACGAAAAATACCTCAGATAAGATGTTTCAGCGAAGCTTTCAGAATATCCTCCACAGCCATCTGCTCCGCATCCTTTACGGCTTTCACGGCGCGCGTTGCCTCCGTGATACCGTATCCCAGTGCGCTCAGCGCTTCCACCGCCTCCCGCACACTGTCGGAAATCGAAGAATCCGTCTTTATCTCCTCCGCATCCGTCCGCAGTGTATCTTCCAGAGAAACCTTATCCTTCATATCCAGTATGATACGCTGAGCCGTCTTTGCACCGATCCCCGGCGCTTTCGCGATCATCTTGGCATCCCCCGACAAAACGGCAAACCGCAGCTCGTCCGGACTCATCACGGACAAAATACTCTGCCCGCCCTTTGGTCCGATACCGTTTACGCCGATCAGCAGCTTAAAGATATCCAGATCATCTTTCGTCAAAAAACCGTATAACGCTATGGCATCCTCCCTGACTGAAGTGTAAGTATAGAGCTTTGCCTCCTCCCCGGTCGGAGGCAGAAGGGATGCCGTCCCCGCGGAAATACGAATATTGTAGCCAATGCCATTTACCTCAATAATCACAAGGTCCGGCTCCTTGGCTGCTATTTTTCCTCTGAAATACGCATACATAACTGTTACCTCTCTGTTAATCTGCCGCCTCTTTGTCAATCGATGTTTTTGCAAAATAATGACTGTTACAGTCAATAAGCCAAAGCCATATTTTTATGGCTTTGGCTCGCTTTCTGCATATGTAAACTCCGACCGCTGTATGAAAAGCCCGTATCAGCCGATCTTCGGCACCTCTTTCCAAACACCTCCGGCACGAAACGGCAGCTATACTCAAATTTCAAATTTATTCATCATGTCTACCATAGCCTCAACCTGACGTTTCTGAGCTTCGCTGACTGCCGCCGTCTCTTCGGAAGTTGCAGAATTGTTATCCACAACGGAAGATACCTGCTCGATGCTGTCGTTGACATTGTGCATCTTTTCCACATCCCGCTCCAACATTTCCACGATCTGGTTGATCTTCTCCGTTGCGACCGTAGTGCTCTCCATTACTTCCTTCATATTCTCGGAAGTTTCATCGGCAATCATAATTCCCTTATTCATCGCGGTAACCGTTGTCTCGATCAGCTCCGTAGTCTTACCTGCCGCCTTCGCGGATTCATTGGCAAGATTCTTAACCTGCTCCGCCACAACAGCAAATCCCTTACCGGCTTCTCCCGCCCTTGCCGCTTCAATCGCCGCATTTAAGGACAACAGGTTCGTCTGAGAGGCGATATCCTCGATTGTACCGATGATGGTACCAATCTGCTCGGAGCATACGCTGATCTCTTCGATAGCCTCTTTGAGTTCCTGCATTTTTACATTTCCTTTTTCCAGTGTAATGCTGGCGGTTGCAGCTATCTCAGCGGATTCCTGTGCCTCTTTTGTATTCTGTTCCATGCTCATTGTCATTGTCTCAATAACAGACATCAGATCGGAAACCTGCATCGCCTGATCCGTACAGCCTTTCGCAAGGTCTTCAGCCGCAAAGGCAAGCTGCTCCGTACCGCTGCTGATCTCTCCGGACGCATTGCGGATCGTTAAAAGGGTTTTCCGCATCTGCTCCCCGATTTTCAGGAAGGATTCTTTTACTAATACAAACTCTCCCACATATTCCTGTTCCATTTGTATATTATAATTGCCATTCCCCATCTGCTCCAGGATTTCGGTAATCTCCTTCACCATTCCCAGCAGATTCTTTTTCATAAAGGAAATAGCTCCCACCATCTTACCAACTTCGCTCTGGTTTTCTCTCAGATCCAAATCCGTATGGAAGTCTCCCCTTGCCAGCACTTCCATCTGATCGGATACCTTCTGGATCGGACACAGCAGTTCCTTAAACGCAAATCTGATAGACCGGAACATCTGCAGGACAACAAAGACAAAAGAAGCGGCAAACATCATTTCCATTATAAACTGAATTAATTTCAGCCTCCTCTGTTCACTGTCTTTTCGGTTCAGAATACTCTGAATCGTATCATCCGTCACCTTGCTGATCTGTTCCACGGTATCGCCGTACTCCATACTGAAAACAGCCTCCTGCGCCATAGCCAGATCTCCGTTTTTCACAGATTCCATAGCAGCTTCTTCTAACGGAACAAGATTATTGGACATGGAAGCGATCTTCTCGAGTCCCGCCCACTCATCATCCGTAAGGCCGCACTCCTCTAAAATCGCAACAGCTTTCTCTCTGTTCTGATCTTTATTCAGTTCCTGCATATAGCCTTCATAATATTTATCTTTTCCCGTAGCTGCATAGGACTGCACTTCATATGTCAGAATCTTTGAACCGAGCCGATACTGGTTCAGAGCCTTCGTCGTTTCAATCTGCGTCGCGTTCATCTTAGACATCGCCGAATTGCATACAAAAACGCCAATCAGCAAAATACCCCCTAATATGACCGCTGCGAACGCCTGTATCGCCAGACTCTTTAACATTGCTGACTGACTTGCACCTCCTGATACATTACCCCTTTGACTCCCCATTAAAAAAATACCTCGCCTTTCCAAAAAAATAATTGAAACTTTGATCTCCCAAAGATACAACTTTAACTGATTATACCCAAAAATGACAATAAAATCAATAGCACTTTCCGGTTTTTTTAGCAAAATGACGAAAAATCATTACCGGTCACAGAGTGAATCGTAACGAAAAAACCTTCCATAAATACTGACCGGCTGCATAATGGGCAGGAACGGTTCCTATCCCATCCGACAAGTTTTTACGCCTTTGGAAGGCGCTTAAGCAGCTCCTTTCCCAATACCCCGATCAAAAGTCCCGTGAGAAGCCCCGCAATCAGAAGAAACGGCGCATAATACCCTACTTCCACTGTCCTTACGATAAACACCGCGGCCAAAAGCTGCCCTGCATTATGGGAAACCCCTCCCGCCATACTGACACCATAGATGGAAAAACCAATTTTTTTCGCAAGCAGCATACAGCAAAAACTGACCAGTGCTCCGCTCAGACTGAATAAAACGGAAAACAGATTGCCAAATAACAAACCCAGGAGCAGAATACGCAGGACATTCACCATAAGCGCCTCTCTAAATCCATATAAATACAGTGCCATTACCACCGCCAGATTTGCCAGCCCCAGCTTCATTCCGGGTATGCCGAAAAAAAAGGGAAACAATGATTCAATATAGGAAAACATCAGCGCCGCCGTTACAAGCAGCGCCGTTATGGTTATTTTTTTATTATTCATAGATTTCCGCACTTCCATGTTCAGATAAAATTCCCCCACAGGGCAGAGCACAGAGCAGTTCTCAGGAAAATACCGGAGAACCGAACATATTACTATATTAACACAAAGGTTTTTACAACGCTATATGTGTGCCTTTGCTTTTTATAGCATCACGGTTTTGATTGGTATAGGGTATTATAAATTTAAAAGACTCTTTAATCAAAATAAATTCAAAAAAGTCTTGCGGAAGAGCTTCAGAACGAGAGCAGGCAACAACACATGCAACTAAAGCCGTGCCTGATTTGTCATGCCGAAAACTTTGCATTGCCGGATCACATCCAGCCAGTACTGAAGTTTCACCTGCTTAACCGGAGTTATTTCAATCCACACTCCCCTAAGGGAGTGACTTACATGCGGTGGACTTACGTCCAATTCCAGCCTATTTCAATCCACACTCCCCTAAGGGAGTGACCACAAGAGACTTGCCAATATTGACAAAAAGCTGAAATTTCAATCCACACTCCCCTAAGGGAGTGACGGTCATTTTAAGTCTCTTAGATACTCGTCTATCTGATTTCAATCCACACTCCCCTAAGGGAGTGACAGGCTAAACTAACTTACGAAAGGTCGGCTTCGCCATTTCAATCCACACTCCCCTAAGGGAGTGACTGATACTCCATTTAGTCAGTATTTTGATGTTCAGATTTCAATCCACACTCCCCTAAGGGAGTGACCAGAAAAATCACCATCATCTATATCAATCTGAGATTTCAATCCACACTCCCCTAACCCGGATAAACCGGAAAAGTTTTGCATTACCTCCAGGTTTCAAGTACAATAAAGAAAAACCATGGAGGATATGTTCATGTTACTTACGGATAAA
>JAAWOG010000055.1 GCA_022799355.1 Lachnospiraceae bacterium
TATTTGCATACAAAATTAGTAAAAAAAAACCAAACCCCAAAATATATCCATGCCTCAGGCGCTAAAAAACGCCCGAGAATCACGTCTGCACCCCGGGGCTCGAGCGTCATAAAGTAACTCAGTACACCGCATACCACCGCCATGATAAGTGCCAGAAAGCCTGCCATAAAAATAAGAAGAGCAAACAGCACGGTCAGCACCGTAAACAGGATTCTCAGAAATACTTTCACTGTCGGCGTCTTATGTTTGATAAGGCATTCTACATAAGATTCACTCATACGCCACCTCCAATCATCTGTAATAAATATGAAAAAACTGTAATACAACCTCCGGATGAAAATTGTATTACAGATTATCATAATATATTTGCCCGACTTATTCAACTATCAGATTAGGCAAAAAAATATTATTTTAGAAGAATTTTTTATCAGTTACGGTGACAATTTCCCTTAGCCGAACATTCCCGGGCGGCGGGCACTGCCCTCCCATTTCCCGCGGATGTGCCTTGCCGCTCCCTCTGCCGGCGTCCCCGACGCCATTGTCATGGTAAACGGCAGCGCGGTCCTCTCCCTTATCCTTCTCTCAAGCAGAGCAAGATAGGTCCTGTTCGCCGCTTTGGTATGGATGGAGCCCGTCAGTACTACGGAAACCGGAGATTCCGAAAATACAAGCCGCTCCGTCAGCGCCCGTATATTTTCCGCCCCGCACAGCGCCATCTGTTCCGCCAGCTCTGCCGCCCCCTCTTCTCCGGCTTCAAGCTGCTCGAAAAACAGTGCGATCGCGTCCTTTCTCATATCCGGATAGCCCCCAGCATCTTTCAGCATACTCCAGGAATTCAGAAAATCCGCTTCCGTTTTCAGAGAAAATCTCCTCCGGTACGCCGCCGCAAACGCCGTCTCTTTTCTGTGAAGCACCAGACTCCTGTAGGCAAGTCTGAACACATTCTGAACGATCCAGTTTCCGCCGCCCGCATCCCCGGACCATTCATCAAACCCCGCCGTCTTTTCCATCCTGCCGCTCTCATCAATTCCAGCGCAGCAGACCGCCGTGCCGCAGTTGTAAGCGATCCCGACACCCCCGGGGCACTCTCCCCAGACCGTCAAAAAACCATCATTACAGGCCGTAAATTCCCGAAAACCGATTTCTCTGAAGATCCCTTCGATCTCCTCCTGATCCCTGCCGTTGTCTATACCCGCAAGCCCTGCCGCCACATCTTTTATATCAGATATGTGTGCTCCGTTATTTCCGGTCAAAGTCCGCACACCATTTAACAGTTCCCGCTTTGTGCCATCCCAGCCGCCCTCCAGAAAATCATGGTTGATACAGCCTCCCAGATGCCTTCCGACCGTCTTAAACTCCTGATCCAGCAGCAGATATTCCGTTTTTGTCCCCCCGCCATCTATTGCAAGATACATCCTCCGTTTCCTCCTCTCACACCGCCTCTTCCTTCCGCTTCTGCGCATAATTATCAAACCACAGGATCAGCAGAATAATAATTCCCTCGCAGACCTGCTGCACATAGGCGCTGATTCCCAGCATATTCATACAGTTCTCCAATAACTGTATCGCTAACAGCCCGATAAAGGACTGAGGCACACCGCCCACACCCCCGGCAAAGGATGTACCGCCCACAACACACCCGCAGTTTACGGACAGAGCCGTGGTATCCCCATAGATAGAAGAGCCGGTATTTAATCTCGAAGAGAGCAGTACGCCGCAGAACGCCGCCATCGCTCCGCAGATCACGAATGCCGACCATTTGATCCGCTCCGCCCGGATGCCGGACTGTGTGGCAACATTGTAGTCTCCTCCCACCGCGTAACAGTTTCTTCCAAAGGAAGTATACCGTAAAATATAATAAAATACAAGCAGCATCACCACCATAATAATGATCAGGTTTGGTATGCCAAACAGCACTTTCCCGTTGGCAATCTTCATAAAGGAAAGATTTTTCGCCGGAACCGGATGGGCGTCCGTGATCTGCTGGGCGATGCCCTTTAACAGCATCCCCATTCCAAGCGTGATGATAAAGGGCTCTGTTTTTTGCTTTACCACGAAAAAACCATTCACAAATCCCGCCAGCGCACCGCAGGCGATGGCTGCACAGATTGCAAGCCCAAGAGGCATGTGGTCCATCAGCTTAATGGTAATAATACCGGACAGGCTCATCATCGCACCGATGGAAAAATCGCACCCGCCGCATATAATAACAAGTGTTACTCCAAACGCCAGCATCTCCAGGATCGCCGCCGAGTTCAGCATATCCAGCAGATTATAGGCAGTATAAAACCTGGTGTCAAAAAACACCATCATAAACAGCATCAAAAGAATCGCCGTCAGCGCCTTGCGCTTTTCAATTTCCTTTACCACTTTTCTGACAACACTCATCATTCCACCTCACTTTACCCTGCGGCGGTCGATCCAGATCGCAATGATCAGGACAGCGCCTTTTAATACGGACTGCAAATATGTTGATACGCCCAGCAGATTCAGGCAGTTCGACAACAGGATAACCAGCATAACGCCGAGCATCGTTCTGATCACGCTGCCGCGCCCTCCCGAAAGGGAAGTGCCGCCCACAACTACCGCGAGGATTGCATTGGTCTCGTAATTTGCTCCCAAAAGCGGCGAAGCCGTTGTGATACGGGAAAATAAAACGATCGCCCCAAAAGCCGACAGTACGCCCGACAAAGTAAACACAAGCGCAATACGCCGCTTTACCGGAATGCCCGATAACTGCGCCGCCGTGATATTTGCCCCGCTCAGACAGATCTCCCGCCCCATCTGCGTGCGCATCAGAAACAGATGCAGCAGCGACATGATCAGGATAAACAATAAAAATGACACCGGCACAAACCCTATCCTTCCGGAGCCGATCACCCGAAACAAATCCGTCCCGGATTCCAGATGGGACATATGCTGGGTTGCGCCATCCGTGTAGAGCAGTGCCGAAGCACTGAACACCGCACTGAGTCCGTACGTGATAAACAGCGCCTTTGCCTGCGCCAATGCCCCGCAGCTCACTACCACGCCGGCATTGACAAGCCCCAGCAGCGCCCCCGCCGAAAGTCCTGCCAGAAGCGCCCCGAACTGTCCCAGCACATCGATCATGGAGAGCGTAAAGACTGCGCTCAAAGACACGATACCTGCCACGGAAAGATCGATAAATCCGCCGATGATCGCCAGCGTCATCCCCAGCGCCACAAAACTAAGCGGCCCGAACTGATTCATCAGGTTACCCATATTGGCAATCGTCAAAAACTTCGGTTCCAGGATGGCAGTCACCAATACCAGGATCATGATCGTCACCAAAACCAGATTGTCCTTCACAAAATTTCCGATGCGTTTTCCTGCATCCATACTCTCTTCCCCTTCTTTCCTATCCTATTGCCCTGTTCATGATCTCCTGCGCCGATACCTTCTCCGGATCAAACTCCCCTGTGATGCGCCCGTCCGCTATGGCCAGCACGCGGTTGCTCATATGCAGCACTTCCGGCAGTTCGGAAGAAATCAGGATAATGGAGCTCCCGGCTTCCACCGCCTTTTTCATCAGCATATAGATCTCATACTTCGCCCCCACATCAATCCCTCTGGTAGGCTCGTCCATGATAAAGATCTTCGGCTCCGTCTGAAGCCATCTCGCAATAATGCATTTCTGCTGGTTGCCGCCTGAAAGATTTACAATAGCCGAAGTCGGGGAAGGTGTCCTGATCAAAAGATTCTCTATATTTTCCTCCGCCATTTTCCGCTCCTTGTCCGGCGAAAGAAATATTCCCTTTTTCAGCTTTTCCAGATTTGCCATGGAAATATTGGATTCCACGGAAAAAGGCAGCACAAGCCCCTGCTGCTTGCGGTCTTCCGGCACAAGCGCCATACCGCATCTCTTCCCGTCCCGGGGACTTGTTATCTTTACGTTTTTCCCTTCGATCCGTATCTCTTTCTTTTTTACTTTATCCGCCCCGTAGATCGCGCGGACGATCTCCGTCCTGCCCGCTCCCACAAGCCCCACAAAGCCCAGTATCTCCCCCCGGTTTAAGGTAAAGGAAATATCCTTAAGCTTTCCCGTCGTCAGATGCTCCACTCTCATCAGCGGCTCCCCCACAACGCGGGGACGTTCCGGATATTCATTCTCGATCGTTCTGCCCACCATCATGCTGACCATCTCACTCCGGCTCAGTTCTAAGATGGGGCGCGTGTCGATCACATGACCGTCCCGCATGGCGGTCACCACATCGCAGTATTCAAAAATCTCATCCAGTTTATGGCTGATGTACAGGATGGATATCCCCTTCTCCCGCATCTGCCTGATCAGTGTTCCGAGTTTTGCCAGTTCCTCTTCCGTCAGGCTGCTCGAAGGCTCATCCATAATGATCAGCTTCGATTCAAAGGAGAGCGCCTTCGCTATCTCCACCATCTGCTTCTCCGATGTGCTCAGTTCCGATACAAACTTATGGGTGCTGATGGACGAGCCGATCTGCTCAAGCAGCTTCGCCGCCTTCTGATGGGTTCCCTTCATGCCGCCTGCCTCCCGGAACCTCCCCAGAAAGATATTTTCTCCCACCGTCATGGAGGAAATCAGGCTGAATTCCTGATAGATAATGCTCAGTCCCCTGCGCAGCGACTCCATCGGCGTTGTCTTTTCCACTCTCTGTCCGTCAAACTCCACCGTCCCGGCATCCTTCGTGTAGACTCCCGACAATATTTTCATCAGCGTTGATTTACCCGCCCCGTTTTCGCCTACGATGCCGTGCACAACACCCCGCCCGACCTTTAGCGATACGTCGTCAAGCGCCTTCACGCCGGGAAACGATTTGCTCACATGTTCCACCGACAGGATCATATCCGAAAGTTCTCTCTCCATCCCGCATCCTCCTTCGTTTTTCCCATTATAACACGAAAGCCGGAAGTCCGAATCGTTACCGTCCAATCCACCCTCAGCCATCCGGACTTCCATGCCATTTCGTCATTTTTCGTTCGCCCCTTCGTCATTCTTCACGAAGTGCCTTCTATCTTACCACTCCGGATAAGGCAGTTCCTCCACATTATCTTTTGTCACGATATCCAGGGGCACATAATTTTCCGCTTCATACTCCTTGCCGTCCGCCGCGTTCCTGATCACTTCCAGCGCTTTCAGAGAAATGTTCACAACGTTCTGGCTGATACATACATTCTGTGTGCCGTCCTTCACCTGGTCAAAACCGCTTCTGCTGCCGTCGATCGCCACAATGTATGTGCCATCGATCCCTGCCTTTTTCAGCGCCTCGATACAGCCTGTGGCACCGCCGTCCCAGTGACAGAAGATACCCTGAATGTCGCTTCCGTATTTTACGATCATATCCTCCGTGATCGCCATGGTCTCGTTGGAGGACCAGCTGTCGGTCGCCTGATAGTCCAGCACTTCGATATTGGAACCTTCTAATCCTGCATTGAATCCGTCATGTCTGCGGATCTGAGCATCCGTCCCTGCCGTACCGCCGACTTCGATCACTTTTGCTCCGTCCGGGAACTGGTCGATCATTGCTTTTGCCGCATTTTTTCCCGCTTCCGTATCATCCACACCCACAAAGATATCACGGTATTCGCGATATTCCTCCGGCAGGTCCGCCGAGTACAGCTCCACGATAAGCCCCGCCTCTTTTGCCTGCATTACTGCAGGGATCACAGCATTGATATCGCTGGGGCAGAGGATCAGTGCATCGTATCCCTGTCCGATACAGTTTGTAATCGCCGCAACTTCCGTCTGGGAATCATACTGCCCGTCAAAAGCGGTCACTTCCATATTATAATCTCCCTGATGCTCTTCCATGATCTTATAGCCGTAAGCGTTCATCTCGTTCGACATGGAGTTCGGGATATACGCCACCTTCAGTGTCTTACCCTCCGCCGCCGGTGCCTCTTCCTCCGCAGGTTCCTCTTCAGCGGGAGCCTCCTGCTCGGTTTCCGCGGGTGCCTGTGTCTCACCTCCCGCACCGTTGCCGCATGCCACAAGCCCGAATGCCAGTGACGCCGTTAAAACGACTGCCATTAATTTCCTTTTCATGTTCTTTCCTCCTTTTGCGTGATTTTCCCGGCAGATGCCGGATTGTCTTTATATTGTTATCCTGCTCCTTTTACAGAGCGGGTGCAACACCTGTTATCCCATCTTTCTCTTCTATGATTCCGCCGCCCCTATCGCATCAATCGTCTCTCTCGAT
The DNA here is from genome assembly GCA_022799355.1 of Lachnospiraceae bacterium. Classification (GTDB taxonomy): domain Bacteria; phylum Bacillota; class Clostridia; order Lachnospirales; family Lachnospiraceae; genus 1XD8-76. Next base: position 6,195 of record JAAWOG010000055.1, read on the forward strand.
ATCCGCATGATATCCCAGGAGAGGACAACGCTCTTTGCTCCCGCCGCCGCAAGTTTTGCCAGATATTCCTTCACATAAGCGGTATCCGCACTGCATATATCTTCCACATAATTCGCATCGATCCCCGGCGCTATGGAACATCCCGCGCCCTGAAGCTCTTGTGTCTGCTTCACCGCCAGTTCCATACTCCCCGTATCTCCGCCCCAGAGCCGATCCAGTTTTCCTTTTATATCACATCCCAGCGCACGCAGTTCAAAGGGAAGCCCCGCCGGCGCATCCGTCCTGACATAGACCATGGGTTTTACAAAATCAACCGCCTCTGCCAGCGCAAAAATATCCTGTCCCACAAAATCCGCCACAACCGGCGCAAACGTATCGGCACCGACTTTCAGCCCCCTCTCATGAAATCTCCTTCCAAGCCTTTCCACCTGGTCCGTGATGTTTTTCCGCTTTGCCGCCATAAGCCTGTCAATATCCTCATCCTCATACCGGTAGATTCCTTTTTCCAGCTCTTTTGGCATAAACCGAGCTGTCCCGCCCCCTTTTGCCAGATACCTTATTCTCTCCGTATCCACACCGTTTTTCTCATAAAACCTAAGGCACGCCGGACACCAGCATCCATACAGAGCGCCCACGCCGCCGGCGCCGGAAGCATACCGTATCCTGTCCAGGAACACCCCGTCCATGGCGCACCCTTTTGTCAGTCTCTCAAACACTTCCGCCGCGCCTGTCAGGCTCTCCTGCGAGGACTGGCATACAAAATCAAAGGCATCTTCCCTGCAGGTCTGAAATGCTTTCTGCTTTCCTTCCGTGAGGTCCACACTTCGCCTGACAGCTTCCCCGCTGTGAATCTCCGCAAACACCGGAAGCCAGAAATACTTTTCTACCGGATATTGATCCAGCATGCCGCTGATCTCCCGGTTCAGCTTATTGTCTGCCGCCCAGCCGAATATTACCTTCTCCACATCCAGCGCTTTTATGCAATATTCCAGCATCCGCTCCGCATCCTGTGCCCTGCATGCGGGACTGCCAAAGCTCCCTGTGCTCAACTGCAAAATATACCGCATCCGCTCCCCCTTCTTTCTTTTACCTATTTCTGTAATCAGAGTATGTAATTTCAGATTGAATGTCAACAAAACAAGAAGATAATATATATCCTTGTGAAATATATCCTATATATACTGATCCTATCGCGTAATTTTTTGTATATTATATTCAATTTGAATTTTTTATTTCTGAAATAAGAAGTGAAATCCTTGAAATTTGCCTGAAATGTGCTATACTGAACAAAATACGGAGGAAATAACCATGCGCAGAAAATACCCCTTCTCCTTTTCGGAAATAGCAGAAGAAGCCGGCGTCTCCACCGCCACCGTATCCCGCGTGTTAAACGGACAGAGCAATGTCAAAGCCGGCCTGATTGAAAAAGTATATGATGTTCTTGATAAACGGGGGCTTAACCCAAACGAATATATTGTTCAGGCGCCCGCTTCCGGCAGGCTCCTTTTATTTGTCCTTCCCTTTGAATTCAATTCCTTCTTTAATGAGATCATCAAAGGCGCGAAGGCTTCCGCCCTGCAGCACGGATATACCATGATGATCCTGCAGGAGCAGCTTGGCAGCAACACCTTCTCCTCCTTTGAGCAGCTCATACGCCATGTAAAGATATCCGGTGTGATCTGCTTAAACCACTTAAACGCTCAGCTCATGCACTCCCTAAGCAGCCTCGTCCCCGTGGTACAGTGCTGCGACTACGATATAAACAGCAAAACCGTCTCCTCCGTCAGCTTTGACGATACCAAGATGGCGGCAACCGCCGTAAACCATCTGCTCTCCCACGGACGAAAGAAGATTGCTTTTATCTCCGGTTCCCTGAAATACCGGGACAACTATGTCCGCCAGGAAGGCTATTTAAAGACGCTGCAGGCGGCCGGCATCAAACCGACTCTGCGTTTTATTATCAATCTCCCCGAGATCAATTACAATATGGCGTTCTCCTCCGCCACCCAGCTTCTCTCCCAGCCGTACCGCCCGGACGCCTTTCTCGCCATATCCGACCTCTTTGCCAGCGCTGTGATCAACGCCGCAAAGCAGTTAAGGCTCCGCGTCCCGGAGGATCTTATGGTCATCGGCTACGACAACGTGGATTACGCGATCATATCTTCTCCCCAGATCACCACGATCAACACCCCAAAATACCAGCTTGGCTACACCGCCGCGGAACTTTTGGTTGACCGAATCCAGAACCCGGACTTTGCGGCGCAGCATATCAAACTGCAGTCCGAACTGATCATTCGGGAGTCTACGACGCCGAAGGGCGGCGGGTAAGACCGAATATGGCAAAGCCTTCCGCATAAAAAGCAGAAGGCTTTGTCTGAAATAAATATTCTGTCAGCCGCCGATACATTCAGCCGCTTTTTTTGCCAGTTCCTCTATCCGGATATCGTTTTCCCGGTCCATAATATGAATCATGGAAGGATCTGCTTTCTCCGCGCCTTCCAGCGCTCCTACAATGGAGCCGGTGATCGCTGCCACCGTATCCGTATCGTAACCCACATTTACCGCTTCACAGACACTGTCCCATGCATTTCCCTCACAGATCATCATAATACCGAAGGCTGCCGGAACCGCTTCCGATATATGGAGTCCCGTTCCTACGATCTCATAGATCTGCCGCAGCTTTTCTTCCTTTGTTACGGAACTGAGTGCTACGGAAATAGCATAATCCATTCTCGTCACCACGCTGGGGCCTCCCACAATCCTGGAACGCTCCTTTCCTATTTCTTCTCCGCGCTTGGCGCCGTAGATTCCCGCCTGCATAACGCTGTACAGTGTAGCATCCTCCTCAAAGGCGCTACTGATCGCCGCGGCTACCGCGCACGCCCCCGAGATGGACAGATGATTGTCATGCGTCACCTGTGTGATACATACGGCGTCCTCAATCGCTTTATCGATATCACAGGGATGAAAAAAACCTGCCGGGGAAATCTTCATAGCACTTCCGTTTGTTGCCTGCCTGGCATAATCCACCACTCCCTCCGGCCTGTAATCCCTTCCTTCCTTTTTCGCTTTCAGGACATCGATCGCACTGCGGGTAGTTGGGCCTGCAAACCGGTTAAAGTATCTCGGAATACCTGACCAGCGTATCAACATATTTTCCACACATTCCTGGTCTATCACTCCGTTATTTCCGATGATCTCCTCCGTCAGCAGATACGTCTGAGAAAAGTCGTCCGTGATCTGCCCCGCTTTATTGCCGTAGGCAAAAGCGGTCCTGCCCGGCTCTGCCAGTTCCCGCAGGCCTCCGTGGTACATTTCCCTGATCTGATCAAATGTCAGATTTTCCGTGACCGCCCCCATTGCATCGCCCAGCGCGCAATAAACCAGGCTACCCAAAATCTTACTGTATCTCATTTGATTCATTCTAACCATTCCTCATTTCTTTTGTTTCCTTTTTTTCCTGACTTCCATATGCCCGCTTTCGTGCCATACGAATCAGGATGATGCATTTTAATTTCACCTTACAGTTCTATCCGGACAGCCTCACCCAGGATCGGGATAAATTCCGGCACTTCCAGATTCTGCGCCATAAAATAGTAGTAGCACTCATCGCCTTCCGCACTCCTGCAGGCATCATGCCATATGCCCTTATCCAGCACAACAAATTCTCCCGGCTGTATGATAAATGCACGAATATCGGCTGCTCTTGCGCCCGCTGCGTAAGGATCAGAATCTGCCACGGCAAGTACGATCGGCTTATTGCCGCAGGCGAGAAATTCCGTTGTCAGGTTGTGTACTTCCATGGAATCCACGATAAGCGGCATACCGCCCACCTGTGTGAAACCGATATTCGCAGGGACCTCCATACAGACATCCTGGCTCATCCAGGCCCTCCAGCCTCCTTCTCCGGTTCGTCCTTCACCTTCCATCACTTTTACATACTTCCCGTAAGGCGCAAAATTTTCTTCTGTCAGAGGCATAGCTTTTATCGTCGTAAAATCTTTATTTTCCACTCTCGTCACCTCCTGTTTCCACAAGGACCGGTTCCGGAGATATCTTAACCCATTCAATCTCACGGAGATTATCCGGCTCTTTGTTTGTTGCCATAAAATAATAGAGAACATCATGCCCTTCTTTTGTCCCATGGTTGGCATCATGCCATATCCCTTTTGCAAGCACCACCACATCTCCTGGCTTCATAATAAATGCCTTCACATCTTCCGCTTCGGGATATCTGTCCGGATCGCTGTCTGCCACCGTCAGAACCATCTCTCCGTCCCCGCAAAACTGTGGTTCCTCCGTCAGCATATGCCGCTCCATACTCACAGATGTAAACTGATCCGCCCCCCTGCACACCGTAATGCCCAGGTTCATCGGTTCATCCGTCAGCTCCGCAATGCTTGTATAAGCCGTAAAATCTTCACTTTCCCTTGCGGGAATGTCAAAAAAATTAAAATATCTTCCAAAAGGAGCAAAATTCTCCTTCGTAACAGGTACTGCCTTTATTTTTCTCATATGTTATACCTCACATCCATTTTACCGGGCCATCAGCTTCAGTTCTCTGTTCCCGGCGTATTTACCGAATCATACCGCCTATGAGTAATTGTAATCGTCAACATTATCCGGTGTCAGCAGGATACAGCCATGATATACATAAGAGCCGTCCAGCCTCAGTTCGATTCCGTCAATCTCGATCTCTTCTATGGTCTTTCCGTTCAGCAGCGCATCCAGTACATAGACAGTCACTTTCCCCGTCTCCTGCGGATTCCAGCTTAAGATCTGCTTCAAGACACCGCTCTTTAAACCTTCCCTGCACTGTGAAGGGAAACCGATCCCGGTCACACAGATCTGACCTGCCTCAAGGTCGCCGTTGTCAATTGCCTGTCCGACCGCTGCCGCTGCCTGAGGCGCTTCCGCTCCCGCAAATCCCAGGATTCCCTTCAGGTCAGGATATGTGGAAAGCAGTGTCTGGGCATTTTCATAAGCATGTTCATTCTCATCATCAGAACAAAGGGTTGCTACGATCTCAATATCAGGATACTTCTCATTGATATAGGCTTCCGCCGCCTCAAATTTGGATACCTGGTTTTCCGCGCTTAAGGAAGCCACCATAAACGCCAGTTTTCCTTCGCCGCCCATTTCCTGCGCAATCATCTCAGCCAGCTGTTCCCCCATCGCCGCATCCGATTCGGGAATCACACAATAATCCCTGTCGGAGTTCGGGGAATCGGAGTCAAAGGCAACCGTATAGATACCTTTTTCCTTAGCAGTTGCGATTGTATCTATCACCGCGTCCGCATCATTTGCCGATATGCCGAGCCCCGCGATTCCCTGCGTCATCGCATCCTCCATCATGGTGATCTGCTGCGCCGAATCCGTCGCCGCCGGCCCGTTGAATGTCAGATCATACCCCAGGGCATCCGCCGCCTCCTGTGCGCCTGTTTCACAGGAAGTCCAATAGTCATACCCCACACACTTCGGGCAGAGAAACAGGGATTTCCCGCCGGCTGTCTGCTCCGCGTTTTCTTCCGCGGGAGTCTCTGCTGCTTCAGCGCTCTCTCCCGTTTCCGCTTCCTGCGGTGCCGAAGCCTCTTCCTTCACCGCTCCGCAGCCAGAAAGCACACCTGCCATCAGAGAGCCGCACATTACGATTGCCATTACCTTGTTCATCCTTTTTTTCATCATAGTTCCTCTCCTTTATATTTATTTTGACAGTCCCGAAAGACTGATCAGTCACGTTTTTTTCTCCATCTCACGGCTGAGACTACAATAAGCATCCCCACGATAAACTGCTGGTAGGTTGCCGTCATCCCGATATGGTTCAGTCCGTTTTTCAGGATTGCCACTGTGATCAGCCCCAAAAATGCACCAAGCATATTTCCGGAGCCTCCGGCAATATCGATACCGCCAAGCAGGATTGCCACCAGTGTGTCCGTATCATATCCGTTTGCAAACTCGGACTCCGCGCTTGCAAAACGCATCAACATAAACATGGAAGCAACCGCCGCAACGCAACCGCTTAAAACAAACAGACGGAACTTTATCCTGTCAGCCTCTATACCGGAAAATCTGCTTGCCTTCGCATTGTAGCCGATCGCATGAACCTGGATTCCGAACCTGGTCTTCTGCATCACAAAGATGGCAATGGCAAATATGACAAGCATCAGCAGAAAGCTGGCAGGTACGCCCAGAATATACATTTTGGATACTCTCGTAAATTCCGATGGCAACCCGCTCACGGACCTTCCTCCGGTCAGGATATAGCAAAAGCCTCTCAGCATAACCTGTGTTCCTATCGTTGCCACAAGTCCGTCCAGATGAAGTTTTGCGACGCAGAACCCGTTCAGGCTGCCCGCCAACGCCCCAATACCTATTGTGAGAACTACGGCTGCCGGAATCGGCAGTCCCGCCTTCAGCATTCTTGCCATGGAAATCGCGCAGACACCCATCACAGATCCGATAGAAAGATCAATATTTCCCGTCATCAGTACGATCGCCAGCGGGATGGAAACCATCCCCAGTTCGGCGCTCTGACGCATCAGATTCTGAAAGTTTGACACAGTCATAAAATTGGGCAGCAGCATGGAAAACACAACCGTCTGAACTACCAGATATATAATCAGAAGGACAACATTTCTGTTACCGTCCTTTTTTATGTACTCAGCCAGAAATTTTTTCATTATATATCACCTCCCCGCATCTTTTGCATTCAGCGCGTTCAGGATCAGCGCCAGCAGAATGATCGCCCCGGTCACCGCATTGATCCAGTATTCCGATACCCTCATCTGGATCAGGCCATTGTTGATAATAGTGATCAGAAACATACCGACCGTACCGCCGATCAGTGTCCCTCTGCCGTTGAAATTGATACCGCCCGCAAGGGCTGCCGCAAGAACCGTCGTCCCCAGCGACGCCCCGGTTCCCGATGTGCTGATCGCCCCGTAAAGTCCTGCATACATCATCGCAGCGTAACCGATCATCGCTCCGCAGATCACAAATCCGAGGATATAGATTCTGTCCGCGTTGATCCCGCATTTTTCCGCTGTCTCAGCACTGGTTCCCACCGCATAAATCTTTCTCCCGAAATTTGTATAGTGCAGGATAAATGTCAGTACCGCCAGAAATACCATCGCCATCCAGAAAACATTTGACAACCCGAGAAACCTTCCGGTAACCATAGATGTAAAAGACTTTGGAAAATTGTTTACCCAGAAGCCGCCCGTAAGGATTACCAGTATGCCGCGGAACACATAATTTGTGGCAATTGTCGCAATAATCGCAGGCACATGGAGCTTTGTGATGATCGTGCCGTTTATACCTCCCAGGAACATTCCCATCAGCACACTTGCCAGTATGGAAAAAAACACGGGAACTCCCATTTTTACAAGGGAACCGCCAAGCGCGCCTGATATCGCCAGTATGGAGCCCGCTGACAAATCTATCCCGCCCAGGATCACAACAATGCCTACCCCCAGTACGCAAATGCCGTTTACCGCATACTGCTGAAATAAAAGCCGGATATTGGTAGCCGTAAAGAAGTTATCCGAACAGGCAGAAAATATGGCAAACACGATCAGTGAAAACACGGCAATAAGCGTTTCCTGTTTTTTCAGGATTCTCAAAAACATCTTCTTATTCATCCTTTTCACCTCCTGCGTTGCTGGATGCCGCTTTCAGCAGGACATCCTGTCCGATCCCTTCATTCATATACTCGCCCGTAACTCTGCCGCGGCACATAACAACAACACGGTCACTGACTCCAAGGACTTCCGGCACTTCCGATGAGATCATCAGAATTCCCAGCCCCTCGTTTGCCAGCCTATCGATCATTTTATAGATCTCGCTCTTTGCCCCCACATCCACGCCCCTTGTCGGCTCATTTAAGATCAGAAGCCCCGGATTTCTGTCCAGCCATTTCGCGAGCACCACCTTCTGTTGGTTACCGCCTGAGAGCCGCAGTACCTGCTGCCCCTGTCCGGCGCATTTGATCTGCAGGTTCCCCACATGTCCTTCCACTTTTTCATATATCTTTTTTGTCTGCAGGACGCCTGCTTTTTCATATGCTTTCAGATTCGCCATCACCGTATTTTGTGTAATATCCATCATCACGATGATCCCCTCCTTACGCCTGTCAGGCGGCACATATCCCATTCCAGCGTCCATTGCCGCCTTTATGGAATCCTTCTTTATTTCCTGTCCCTTATAAAAGACCTTTCCCGCCGTTCTTTCGGAGAGCCCCATGACTGTCTCTGCAAAATCCGTTGTCCCGGAACCTGCAAGCCCATAAAGCCCCACAACCTCCCCCGACCTGATTTCCATGGAGGTCTCCTCAATCCCTTTGCCGCAGACGCCTTCCACACGCAGGACAGCCTCCCCGAAGCTTCTTTTGCTGTGCGGGTAATAATCGCTGATCTCACGTCCGATCATCATCGATATCACATCATCGACCTTCCCCTTTGACATCTCCACCACGCCTTCATTCCTGCCGTCCCTGAGCACGCTCACCCTGTTGCAGATCTCCTCGATCTCTTTCATGCGGTGTGAGATATAGACAATTGCAACACCTCTGTCCCTGAGCATCCTCACAACATGAAACATCTTCTGTACCTCATTGTCCGGAAGCGCTGCCGAGGGCTCATCCATGATCAGTACCTTTGCCCTGGCGGAAACAGCCTTGGCAATCTCCACGAGCTGTTGTTCCCTGACCGACAACTGTCTGGCCGGCTTCCTCACATCCATATCCGTACCAAGTTCCTTTAAGATATGTTCCGCATCACCATACATTTTTTTCCAGTCAATAATACCGCAGCGGTTCCTGTAATCTTTCCTGTCCAGAAAAATATTCTCCGCAACCGACAACTGGGAAAACAGATTGAACTCCTGGTGGATAATGGATATTCCCATATCCCGTGCTTTGCTCGGATCTGAAAATACCACCGGTTTTCCTTCAAACAGGATTTCCCCGCCATCATTTGTGTACAGACCGGTAATGATCTTCATCAATGTGGACTTACCGGCGCCATTCTCCCCCACAAGTCCCATGATTTCACCTTCGCAGACCTCAAAATCAATCCCTTTGAGCACCTGGACACCGAAAAAACTTTTCTCTATTCCCTTTGTCTGTAAAACTGGTTTTGACAATATTGATCACCTCTTTCCCGATATGCCATACTTCATACTTTTATTTGTTTTAACGGATTTTCTTTCAGCAGTTGTTCCACATGTTCCACAGACTGTACTCCTCCTTTTGGTCCGAGGCGGGTTACCGCATAACCTGCCGCCATATTGGCAAACTCAGCCGCCCGGTGGATATCCATCCCTTCCAGAAGGCACCTCACAAAGGAACTGTTAAAAGTATCTCCCGCGCCGGTGGGATCTGACACTTCAAATTTCGCGGCTCCTGTCTGGTTTCTTTCCCTGTCCGTATAAGTACTGCTCCCTTTTTCACCGTAAGTGACCGTAATAATCTTTATGCCTCTCCCTAAAAGATACTCAATATATTCTTCATTGCTCTTTTCTTTTCTAAAACTCTCAAATGCATACTCATTATAAAATAAAATATCGGCGCACATCAGCAGTTCTTCATCTTCCTCCGAACAGTTTGCCGTCTCTACATCGAATACCAGCTGTGCACCATGTGCTTTCAGGTCTTTTGCCAGTTCTACCGGATCAGCAAAATGCTTCATTTCACTTACCGCCGAATAGATATAAGCCGCACTCCGAAACAGTTCAAGGCGCTCTCCTTCCAATTTCAGCGTTGGCTTCTCCCCATCCACCACCAATATCGTCCTCTCCCCCTCCGACAATACAATAATGCATTTTGTATCCGGAAGGGACGGATCATATACGACGGGAGATGTATCAAGCCCATAGGACTCAAGGTCTTCGAGTAGCTTCCGCGTCTGTGCGCTCTCATTGACCACATCGTAAAAATAGGTCTTTACCCCATAACCGGCAAATACACAGGCCGCATTGGGTATCATGCCTCCGACTTTGCAGCCGCCTGCTTTTACAAGACTCTTATCTCCTTCTTCCGGCCAGTTTACTCCCCGATAATATTCATCCATGCAGACCGTTCCGACTGCTACCACATATTTTTTTCCTCTCATACGTAATACACTTCCTCTATTTTATGTGCAAGGCCTTCTATATCCAATCCGTTTGTTTCGCTGATAAGTTTAAGATATTTTGTGGGCAGATTACTCATCCCATACAGAGCTCCTGCTATCGCGCCTACCATAGTCGCTACCGTATCCGTGTCATCTCCGATATTTACCCCCATCTTTACCGCTCCGAAAGCATCCCCCGGATTTGCCGCCAGAATACCGAATACGCAGGGTATGGCTTCTGCCGCCATCAGGCCGGCGCCAATGATATCGCGCAACTCCAGCATAGTCTCCTCCCAGGCCATACCTCTTTTTGCTATCTCCACTGCCAGGCTGATCCTCTTTTTCACGGAAGGAACCGCCAACCGTTTTCCTTTTTCCGTTCCCAGCTGAAAGCCTCTCTCCGCTCCATACATGCCGGCTTCGATCACGTCCTCAAGAGATACATCCTCCTCCATTGCCCTTGACACCGCCGCCGCGATAGCGCAGGCTCCCGATATTGCCGTGTTACTGGAGTGGGTAGGCATACAGATTGTCACCGCATCCTCTATCGCTTTATCCACCTTGCCCGGATTGATCAGCCCCACACAGAAAATCTTCATTCCGGCACCGTTCGTTGCCTTGGAATTGTCACATGCCAGATAGGACTTCGTATCTCCGCACTCTCCCCCTTTCATCGCTGCCACCGCCGCCTGTGTTGTCGGTCCCGCGAAGCGGAAAAATTCCGGCATTTTTGCCCATTCCAGTACCGCCTTCTTTGCCGCCTGCTCATCCACCTTTCCCCTGCACTTCACCAGTTCAACTCCGGTAAAATATGCCAGGCTGAAATCGTCCGTAACCGTTCCCAGCGGCATCCCGTGTGCAAAGCAATCTTCCGGCGGCAAAAACAACGTCTCCACAAATCCTCCAAAATCCTCTTTGATCATTTCAGCACTTCTTGTTTCGGTAAGCGCCCCCATTGCATCTCCCAGAGCCGCTCCGTATATGCTTCCTAATAGCTTATCATTTGCATTCATTTTCCTCCTCCTTATTTTTAACTTCATTATGACTATTCATTTATAATTATAAAAAAAGTCATATGATCATTTTATTCAATTTTACCATAATTTATATGCCCGTTTAAGAAATATTATCATCTTTGTCCTGTATTGTCAACATATTACTTGCCATTTTTACAAAAATTACCAATGTAATGCTCCGTTTTTAAATTTAACTCTTCATTTTTTAGTCTTTTCCATATAATGGCAGCTCTTTTCCATCTCTTTTGCAGCTTTTTGTTTTACAAATGCGTTATCATTTTACATATTTTCCCAGCAAAGGTACCACACTTATATCATACCATTATAAAACAAAGAGTCCGGCAGACCGGACTCCCGCATCATAACACAACAGCGCGGCGGAAATATACCGCCGCGCTGCTACATTCATCTTTCTTCCTCATAATATTCCGCAGACACACTTCTGGTAACCCATTCCAGATCAAAATTATTGACACCATTTATGACCTCGAGCCATTCCTTCGGCATCTTTTTACTGCCGTACAGACATCCCCCGAGTGCTCCCACCACCGATGTGATCACACTCGTCTCATTGCATATGCTGATACCCATTTTTATTGCCTGCATCAGGTCATCGGGACATGCCGCAAGAATGCCGAACGCACAGGGTATGGATTCCGTTGCCGCATAGCCGGTCCCTATCAAGTCCCTGAGTTCCTCCATAATTTCTTCCGGTGAACCGCCCCTGCGCCCAATATCAATTGCCAGACGTATCCTTTTTTCTACCGATGCCCCGCCTGCCGCCGCTCCATTTTCCAGGCTGATCCGATAGCCCTCCGCTCCTCCCCACATACCTGCTTCCAGCACATCATCCAACACGGTCTCCGGTTCCATTGCCCTGGCCGCCGCTGCTGCAACCGCCGCCGCTGCTGCCGCCGAAGAGCCTGAAGTACATATATGCATCGTAAAATCAACTGCATCCTGTATTGCCTTTAAACAGTTTCCTTCGTTCGCAAGCCCAATTGGAAATATCATCATTGCCGCCTTGTTGGAAGAACCCTTTATACGGATATCCTGCTCTCTGAAATCATTTTTCCAGGCTTTTACCATATCCTTTATTTCCTGATCCGCAAACTCCAGATAATTCAGATACTCCGCCCATTTCAGGAAAACATTCCTGACACCGCCCTCCGATATGCCGCCGCTCCACTTCACCATCTCCAGAGCCAGAAAATATGCCAGGCTGAATGCCTCCGTAACACAGCCCGCCTTCAGTCCCGAATCCCCCTCATTATCTTTCTCTGCATATTCCGTGAATATCTTTATATACCGTTCCGCGTGGTCTATGCCAGATACATCCTCTTTTTCCGGAGCTCCCAGCGCATCACCTGAGGCCGCCCCCAGAAAAGCCCCCAATATTTTATCATAAATATTTTTTCTGATCTTTTTCTGTGCTGTCTTTCTGAACTGGATCACAGTATAAAACAGATCGGACCGCTCGTAGTTTTCACAGTATTCCACCGGTTTTCCAAACTCATCGCAGGATATCATCTCGATCCCCAGAACCGGTTCATTCGGACTGATTCCCAAATACGATGCAAACTCCTTGGAACAACTGACCGCTCTGTACTTTTCCTCTACATACCTGAAACAGATCCCGGCTTTTTCCTCCAGTATTTTATACAGAGATCCCGTCTCCAGATCCTCTTTTGAAAAATCGATTCCTCCAAGGTATCCTGTCACCAGATAAGCGTCATCCACACAAAGCGGTATCAGATCCACATACCTAATCCTGCGGATATGTGTGATGCTGCTCTTCTCCGGAACCACCAGCTTATTGCTCAGTTTTTTGTCCGCAGATATTTCCTCTATCAAGATTACCCTGGAATGCACTTCTCTTCCGATATTCCTGAACTGTGCGCCTGAGAATCCTTCCGTATGGCTGTTTCTGGCAAGTTCTCCCGGTTTTGCCACCACAAAGGTCCCTTTCCCTTTGACTGCTCTCAATATATTACGCCGGATCAGTTCCTTGACCGCTTCCCTGATCGTAGTTCTGCTCACCTGAAATTTTTCCGCAAGCTCATTCTGCGTCGGTATCAAATCGCCCACTGAATATTTGTTCTTTACAATGTCATCAATGATCTGATAACAGATATTCATGTATACGGATCCCCGCTGTCTCTTCCCCTCTTCATCCATATTGAACATTTCTCCTATGCTTATTCATTTGTTAAATATGGTAACATTTTATTATTTCATAGTCAATGTACTATCCATTTTAATTTTATTATTCGGTGTTTTCCATCAAATGGCTATTCAATAGCAAGCCTCCCGTTTTTTCCCATAATGATTTTCGGTATTATTTTTCCTGTCAGATAAATGATACCAAAAAGAGAAGAGCACCTCCGTTTTTTTCCTGAAAGTGTTCTTCTCTGTTAAAGGGCTTTTTCCATATTAAAATAACTGAATGTGGCAAGTGCAGTCTTATCCTCATATATTTAACCACATCTCTTCAGATCAAATCCCACGCCTTCATCTCCTGATAGAGCCTGCCCACCGGCAGTCCCACCACATTACTGTACTCGCCCCTGACGGACTTGATAAAAGCCGCAGCCCTGCCCTGCACAGCATAAGCCCCCGCCTTGTCCATGGGCTCGCCGCCACAGACATACTCCATAATCTCCGCCCTGTTCATGCGATACATTAAAACCCCGGTACAGACATAGAACGAATACTCCTCCTGTTTTCCCTCCCCATCGATCCAGATCATCGTAATCCCGGTATAAACCTGATGCTCCTTCCCGGAGAGAAGTCCCAGCATACGAACGGCATCCTCCTCATCCTTCGGCTTCCCAAGAATTTCCCCTTCCACGGAAACGATCGTATCGGCGCTGATCACAAGGCTGTCATCATGACCTGTCTTCTCCCAGACATCCCTGGCTTTTTCTTTTGACAGTTCTATCACCACATCCTGCGGCAGTGTACTTGTCGGATTTTCCTCCACATCGCTGGGCATCACCGTAAATTCCAGTCCGATCTGCTCAAGAAGTTCTTTTCTTCTGGGTGATGCGGATGCTAATATAATTTTTTTCATACTTCATTCCTTTCATTTATCTGCAACCCGTTATTTGTTCTGCTCCACACTCTGCTTCCCACCATATATACTATATTCTGTCACTGTATGGCAAGGATCTTATATATTTCTCCATATACTCAAAATCCGGCTCCCCATCCTCTTTGCAGGGTAATTTTATTACGGTTTCTTTCATTTTTTCCAGCGTCCACTTTCTGCCATAGCCAAAACGATACCTGTTTTCTTTGATCACCGTAATGATAAACATTGCCGTAAATTGATTTAACGTCCAGAATTTTTTGGCATACAAAACATTTACATCGTCCGATGCCCAAAAAGGTTCGGACTGGTAAAAGGCTTCCCCCACACTGCCGTTATAATTCACCGTAATGCAATTTGGCTTCCATTGAAAAGAAGTCTCAATTCTTTCCCGAACTCCGTTATTTTCTCTTACCGCTCCTAAAAAATTGACATTCCCCGGAACCATATCCGCCCTGATCAGTCTCTTTCCCTTCACAAAATCAAACAGACTGTCCAATGTATAACTGCCCCACTTTGCAATATCCAATTCCAACCGCGTTTTTCTCACAGTCGTTCTGAGCGGTTTAGAGTGAAGCCTTTCCATATATCTTGTCATATAGTCAAAATCCGGCTCCCCATCCTCCCCCACCGGCAGCTTAAGCAGTAATTTTCTGTATTTTTCCATGGAAATCGTTCTGCCATACGAATACTTTACCGTTTCCAAATCCAACAACGTACTGAGAAAAAGATATGCCAATATCCCCTGATTTTTCTTTAAAATAAGACAAAATGCATTATCCGCCACAAAAAAGTCCGAACTTTGCACAAATGTTTTTCCGGCGTTTCCCACTCTTGCAAGCGTCAATGCCGGCGCTTTTAACAGTTCAAATCCTATTTCCGTTATATCTTCCGCCAGGTGACAAAATACTCCATTATTTTCGGATGAACCGTTTACACAGGGAATATTCCCTTTATATATTTTTTTATGGTCCGTAGAAAGCGTTTTCCCCCTCTTTATATAAAACAACTGTTCCACGGAAAACTCTTTCCACTCCGCCGTATTAAGCTTCATAAACTTCACCGTTTCTTACCAGATAAGCCAGATAATCATTTATTGTTCTCTGGAAATCATCTTGTGTCAGTTTTGTGTAGTCCGTTTTCATATAAGCCTCACAAAGCCATTCATCCTCCCATCCCACGCAATATCTGGCAGATTTTCCGTCCACAACATCTCTGTTCCTGTATAGTTTTAACCATTCCTCCTCAATACCCTTCCATTTTCCCAGCGCGTCAATCCTGCCCAGCTTTTTACGCTTAACAAAGCCATCCTCCTTACAATATCCAAAGAACGTTTCCTGCCCCGAATCATGGGGAGTATGTGCTTCCCACACCATAACGCAGACATTGGTAGCCGTCGGATAAAAAATATCATCCGGCATGGAAAAGACGGCCTTTAATGTATTCTTCTTCATCAGACGTTCCCTGACATCCTTAAACTTCGTTCCGATGGCACAACTCATGGGAACCACTACGACACCCGTCCCTCCCACGGTAAGTATATCCAGTAAATGTTCCACAAACTCCAGTTCCACCACATCCTTCTGGGAATATGGCGGATTTATCAGTCCTATATTAATATTTTTTTCCTTTAACTCTTTTGTAATGGTTTTGTTAAAACAATCCCCCTTATAAATATTGGATTTTCCGTCTTTACGGATGATCATATTCGCGATCGCCAGCGTATAGAGTCCATCATCAAACTCTACCCCAAACAAACCGTATTTTCGGATATTTTCCACTTCTTCCGGATTCGCCTCCTGAAACATCTTTCCCATTGCCGTCACAAGAAAGGAACCGGAACCGCAGCATATATCAACAACACGGCTGTTTTTATTTACACCGGCAAGATCACACATAAACTCCGTCAGATGCTGCGGTGTGAGAACAATGCCAAGTCCGCTCCCGTCACCACCGGCATATTTGATAAACTCATGATAAAACACGCCAAGCGCATCCACCGTACTGTCCGCATAATCCATCATCGGCTTAATCTGCATCTCCAACTGTTCAATATACCAGGTAATGGATTTGGAATGTCCCAACGGAATTTCCGCAAACTTTGTGTTGTCCAGAAGCGTATTAAAAACCTGTTTTATATAATTTATCCTGCTGCTTTTCACATCGCTTTCTTTCAGCACGTTTTCTATTGCATTTTGAATATTCTGCATAACAATTTTATAAGAGGGAAGCATTGAGTAGCTTTTTGAAAAATCTTCGTCATTCAATGCTATCAAAATTCCGGCAATAAAAATCGGTTTATGAGCTTCCGTCACTTTAATTTCTCTCAATGAATTATGCATATCGATTGCCGTATTCCGAATCTCATCCAAAGAATATGCTTTTTTCAGTTTATTCCCCCTGATCAACTCCACATAGTTCTTCGGTTCCAGAATAATATCTTTTGCCTTTTCCAAAACCGAATACTCTTCCTGCCCCTTCTGCCAGTAATAAGTATCTACCTTTACATTCTCTTTCCTTGTTCCGCTTACCGCAACCGCGACAACATTATATTCTTCTTTCAGAAATTTCGCATAATACAATACCCCGTCTACCGCAAATCCGGCAGGCTTATTGAGGTTTATACTGCAATGCTTTTTTACACTGTTTTTACATTCTATTACAATAATGGTATGTATATCATCATTAAACGTAATAATATATTCCGGTTTTGCTTTTCCGTTTCCCCCTTTTGAATAATCCTCCGGCTCGCATTCCTTTGGTTTCCCGCCCGCCATTTTCAGGAGTTTATCTATTTTATCCACACCGGAAACATCCCCCTGCGGAAAAACACAGCCGAACGAATTTTCCCCTATAACGCATTTCATTTCTCTCAGTGTAAAGCTCTCCGTGTACCGTTCTACAGCCATCCTCTGTTCCTCCGCAACTCCATAAGACCAAAATATTGAGGAACAAAAGATACACATGAAATCATCTGATCTCCCCAACATACCATTACTGTAGCACATAATGAAATATTTATCCAGTAGTCCCCACCTTATAAAATCCCCTGCAAAGAACATATGTTCTATTTTATTCTACACGGATATTGATAAAGAGTCAAGAAAAATAATGGCTCAACCCGATAAAAAACAGCATTTACTCATTTCTCATAAGTAAATGCCGTTTTCTTTATCCCAACATCTCCTTCAGCATCCTGTTCACCAGCCCCGGATCAGCCTTTCCCTTCATGGCTTTCATCGTCTGTCCCACCAGAAATCCGATGGCCTTCTGCTTGCCGCCTTTATAATCCGCCGCCGACTGAGGATTTTCCGCCAGCACTTTCTCCACTACCTGCCGCAGAACCTCTTCATCATTTACGGTTTTCAGCCCGTGTTTCTCCACATATGCCTCCGGATCAATATCCTCCTCAAACATCTTTTCAAAGACTTCCTTTGCCACCGGACCTGTAATCGCTCCGGCATCCACAAGGGCGATCAGCCTCGCCAGATGCCGCGGTGAAAACCGGATATCCTCCGGCTCCTCGTTCTTCTCCTTTAAAAGCCGCAGCGTCTCCCCCATCAGCCAGTTAGAAACCTTCTTCGGCTGTCCGCAGAGCGCCGATACCTCCTCAAACAGTTCCGACATATGCCTGCTCTGTGTGATAATACCGATATCGTATTCCGGAATATCAAACGTCCGCTTATAGCGCTCCATCTTCTTTGCCCGAAACTCCGGCTGCTTATCCCGGATCTCTTTCAGCATCTCCTCGCTCACATATACCGGCATCAGATCGGGATCAGGAAAATACCGGTAATCCCGGGCATCCTCCTTGCCCCGCATGACATAGGAATCCCCCTTGCCCTCATCCCACCTTCTGGTCTCCTGTACCACCTCTCCGCCCGCTTCCAAAAGGGTGATCTGCCGCTCCCTCTCATGTTCAATGGCATGTGTAATCGCACGGAAAGAATTCAGGTTCTTCATCTCCGTCCTTGTCCCAAACTCCTTCGCTCCCTTCTCCCTGACGGATAGATTCACATCCGCCCGCATGGAGCCCTCCTGCAGTTTACAGTCGGAAGCCCCAAGATACCGGATCAGCATTCTCAGTGTTTCCAGATAGGCGATCACTTCCTCCGCGCTGCGCATATCCGGCTCCGAGACAATCTCGATCAGCGGTACACCGGAACGGTTGTAATCCACCAAAGAACAGTCTTCCCGCTCATCATGGATCAGCTTGCCCGCATCCTCCTCCATATGGATTTCATGGATGCCCACAAACTTGTTTCCGTCCTTTGTCTCTATCTCCACTTTTCCTCTCCGGCAGATCGGCAGATAGAGCTGAGAAATCTGATAGTTCTGCGGATTGTCCGGATAAAAATAGTTCTTCCTGTCAAATTTTGCCACCCTTGTGATCTCACAGTCTGTGGCAAGCCCTACCGCAACCGCATACTCCAGCACCTGTCTGTTCAGCACCGGAAGAGATCCCGGCATACCGGTACAGACCGGGCAGGTATGGCTGTTGGGCTCCGCGCCGAATGCAGTCGAACAGCCGCAGAATATCTTTGTCTTTGTGGCAAGCTCCACATGCACTTCCAGACCTATGACAGTTTCGTAATCTTTATTCATAATATATCTATTCCAGTTCCGCATATCTCCCTCAACGCACTTTTAACAGCTTACATTTACGGCTGCAGATCCTGCATCCGTAATTGAAGCTGTGCGCTTCGGGATATATGCTGATTTTCCAGTTCCGCATATCTCCCTCACCGCACTTTTAACAGCTTACATTTACGGCTGCAGGTCCTGCATCCGTAATTGAAGCTGTGCGCTTCGGGATAT
>JAAWOG010000132.1 GCA_022799355.1 Lachnospiraceae bacterium
AGTTAAAACGGCGCAGATGGACATCTGAAATAACTGCAAGGGATGCTCTGTATCTTGAAAAACTGGGCGTAATTCTTAGCTGATTATTTGAGTACACATTATACGACTTTTAGGATAATAACATGATATCATGTTTTTTTCAATATAACCACACATCATAGTGCAAAATTAATAATAAGGTACCCTATGTTATAGTATTCTTACAAGCAAGGCAAACAGCCAAACTTGTAAGTCCTATCAACCTTGACAATTAAATAGACTTTACATCTAAGTTGTGATATACTTACATCAAACATACAAATAACACATAGCAATCACAACAAAGGAGTGGTATAAGATGACAGAAAACGAAAAACTCGATTTGATTCTTTCCAGACTTGATTCAATCGAATCCGAAATGCAAGGCATGAAACAAAAGATTGACAAGGTGTCATTGGGGCAAATAGAAATCAAGAAAGAAATAATCATGCTCAACCGAAAAATATCCGATACCTATGATGTTGCGCTTGATGCATTGGGTACAAGCACAGAAAATCGGACATGGCTTGAAAAGGGCACACTAGCATAACAACTAAATAAGAATATATCACAATAAGGGTGTAAAGTCGGGAGTTTGACAGTTGAATATCAGAAAAAATACCTGCAGGTCTTGTAAAACCTGCTTTTTTTGTGTCAAATTTTATGTTTTTATATATGTTATTTTACGTTATTGCGTGGTATAATAAGCATTAGGAGGGATGTTTATGAATCTTCACATAACGAAATCAAAAAATGCCGAATCATTTTATATTGCAAAATCTTATGTTAAAGCCAACGGCTGCACATCATCTGCTATTGTCCGAAAGCTTGGCACTTTAAACCAGCTTATCGTTGAACACGGACCGACCAGGGATGATGTTCTTGCATGGGCAAAAAATGAAGTAAAACTTGAGACCGAAAGATATAAAAAAGAAAAAGAAGCAAAAACTGTATTGATCCCTTTTCATGCCGACAGACAGTTAGATTATGATAAGCAGACCTTTTATCGCGGCGGATATCTTTTCCTGCAGTCCATTTATTACGGCTTTCAGATGAATAAAACCTGTCGGAAATTAAAGGCAAAATATAAATTCAAATATGATATCAATGCCATTTTATCTGATCTCATTTATGCCAGAGTGCTGGAACCGGCAAGCAAACGTTCTTCTTTTAAAACAGCATCTGAATTTATGGAGAAACCTGCTTATGAACTCCATGATGTGTACCGTGCTCTGGACGTTCTTGGAAACGAATGTGATTTTATCCAGTCCGAGGTATACAAGAACAGTCATTTCATCGGCAAAAGAAATGACCAGGTACTTTACTGTGACTGCACCAACTATTACTTTGAAATCGAGCAGGAAGATGGGGATAAAAAATACGGAAAGTCCAAAGAACACAGACCCAATCCGATCATTCAGATGGGATTATTTATGGATGGCGATGGAATCCCCCTTGCATTCTCTCTTTTCCCGGGGAATACAAATGAACAGAAATCCCTGAAGCCTTTAGAGCAGAAAGTGATCGGGGATTTTGGCTGCCAGAAGTTTATCTATTGCAGTGATGCCGGTCTGGCTTCTGAAGACATCCGTACATACAACCACTTGGGCGAAAGAGCTTTTATCGTGACCCAGTCTATTAAAAAACTCCCTGCTGAGGACAAAACATGGGCCTTAAACAAAAGCGGTTTCAAAAGAGTTGCCGATGACATGCCGGTAGATATCACAGCGCTTCCCGATGATGATACCAGCCTGTACTACAAGGAGGAACCCTATACCCTTAAGAAGCTTCATCAACGGCTGATAATCACTTATTCACCAAAGTATGCCCATTATCAGAAGACAATACGTGAAAAACAGGTGGAACGTGCCGAAAAAATGATCTCTTCCGGAAATACAAAAAAACAGCGTAAAAATCCAAACGATCCGGGGAGATTTATTGGTACGACCGCTGTCACGGAAGATGGAGAAGCGGCTAAAGTCCATACCTTTCTTGACGAGAATAAAATCGCAGGCGAAGCAATGTACGATGGCCTGTATGCTGTATGCACGGACCTGCTGGATGATGATGTAAGCGGCATACTTAAAGTCAGTGAAGGAAGATGGCAGATTGAAGAATGTTTTCGCATCATGAAAACAGATTTTTCAGCAAGACCTGTCTGCCTGCAGGATGAGAACAGGATCAAAGCCCACTTTCTCATCTGCTTTCTGGCGCTGTTATCCTATCGTGCTTTAGAAAAGGAGCTGGATTATCGGTATACCTGTGAAGAGATACTGGATACTTTAAGAGGAATGAATTTTGCACAAATACAGGAGCAGGGCTTTGTCCCATTATATAAACGGTTAAAAATCACTGATGATCTGCACGAAGCCTGTGGTTTCCGTACCGACTATCAGTTTATAACAAAAAGTCAGATGAAAACCATTCAAAAAAAGAGCAAAGTCAAAGAATAAAATACTATAGTCCGTAACAGAGAAAAGAATCGCTGTAGTGTCCATGTTTGCTGGACTTACAGCGATTTTATCTTCGGTAAACTGTCAAAGACAGGAATATATCACAATAAGGGTGTAAAGTCTATTTAATTCAAATGTTTACGGTTAGAGGGAAGTAATTTCAGATTAGGCGGTATAGCCCCAATTACAAGGGCTGTACCGTCTTTTCGAGTTCCTATGCGCCTTGACAT
>JAAWOG010000056.1 GCA_022799355.1 Lachnospiraceae bacterium
CGAGGTGTTCTCACACCCCTCCGCTCTGCTTTTGGCTTTGACAGCTTCGGAATATTTTCAGGGCTGCATTACTGTTTATTTGTCAAGGTTCTCTTCTTTTTGTGCTTCACCCGAGGCTCTCTTTCTTCCTC
The DNA here is from genome assembly GCA_022799355.1 of Lachnospiraceae bacterium. Taxonomy (GTDB): domain Bacteria; phylum Bacillota; class Clostridia; order Lachnospirales; family Lachnospiraceae; genus 1XD8-76. Next base: position 132 of record JAAWOG010000056.1, read on the forward strand.
TCTGCGGCGACAGCTTCTATATAATATCAAACCGCAGAAAGGTTGTCAACTACTTTTTTGGAATTTTTTTACTTTTTATTTTTTTCCGTTTTTCGGGCTCAAAAATCCGCAATCACTTCCACCACATCCATCTCTCCAATCCGCTTTACGGGCCCATGTACGGCTATCGCGCAGGAGAGCGCAACCAGCGCTATAATCACAAGAAGTTCCCCCGCCGGTATTTCCCATGGGGCATTCCAGCGTGTGAAAATCAGCCTGTTCCACATAAATCTGTGAATGGGCAGCCCCAGCAGTGCGCCGGCGAAAATCCCGGATACCGCATATGTACATGCTTCCGCACGGATCATCCTGTTTATTTGCCTCATATCCATCCCGACCGCCCGCATTGCACCGTATTGTTTCAGTCGCGCAGCAACACTCATGGAAATGCTGTTTATAATATTGAACGCCGCAATCATTGCGATAATGGCAAGAAAACCGTATATAAAGACAGCCATAGAATAATAAGCCCCTTTCGCGCTGCTGTTGCTCTGCCTGTTATCGGAGAACAGAAAATCTTCTCCCGCCAGCTTTCTTATTGCTTCTGCCGTCTCTTCCCCGGCGCCGCGTCCAATCTGCAAATCGATGATGGTATATCCCGCTTCACCCGTCAGTTTCGCAAACAATTCCTCGGAACATATAAAAATCTCCGTATCCGTACTTCCTTCAAAAGGACAGTGTTCCAGAAATCCTTCTATTGTCAGCTCTCCCAGTTTCGTTTTGACTTTCTCTCCCTGCTGCCACGGGCTGTTCTCCCTGTAGGCCGCAAGTACCAGCCCCTCTCCTTTATCCTTCGCCACCTTTTCCAGTCCGATTCTGTCGGATGCCCAGTTTTCCTCATCTGCCCAGTTAAACTGCAGCGCCTCATAGGAGATCAGCATCACTTTCCTTTCACCGGATGTACTCTGCGCCATAATGTCATAGGCAAACCGTCTGCCATAAACCCGCTCCACGCCCCTGATCTGATATAGTTCCTGCACAAATTCCCCGGGTATCGAACAGGTTTCCTCTTTACTGATAATTGAAAAATCCGGTGTATAAGGGCGCAGCGGCGTGATGGCATACTCCATAAAATTCCGAAGCGATGAGAAACTCAAAAACAGGATAATACTGATTGCAAAGGAACCTATCATCAATACAAAATTTCTTTTATTTTGTCCTGCATGGTGTATCCCCAGCGCCGTATCAATCTTTATCCGCCTCGTATCTGCCGCCCTTTTCGGAGACTGTGTATTCCGGACATTCCCCGATACCGCAGTCAGGGGCGATACCCCGGCCGCCTTTTTCGCCGGAGAGGCCGCAGCGATAGTCACCGTCAGAAGACCTACCGCCGCCCCCATGACGATCCCTCCTCCACTGACGCCAAAAACCGGCATTTCTGCAAAAAATTCCGCACTCAGCACACGCAGGATCGCACACATCAGCCAGGTCATGATAACCCCCGCCGCCACGCCTGCCGGAATTGCCGTTCCGCACCAGTAGAGCGCTTCTAAGCGGACAAAGCGCTTTGTCTGCTTTCTGTCCGCACCAATGCAGCGCAGCATACCGAAAAATGCCGTTCTCTGGGCAATATTACTGTTCATACTGCTGGTGATCATCAGCGTACCTGCCAGCAGCACCAGCACAAACAACACCAGAGCAGCCCCGTAGACCGCAAGCAGCGTGGAATCATTGCTGGCGCCCAGCACTCCCAGCAGCATTGTATTTTCCCCCGCATTTTCCTCCGCGATCCGAAACTGTTCCTTCATATCTTCTATTGACCTTCTGAGACGGACATGATCCTTAAACCGTACATAGTAGACAAAATCAACATCCGCTGCCCGGGTTTCCTGCTGATATAATGCGCCGAAAGCCTTTGGCGGCAGGCACAGCACGATCGCATCCATCCGTGCCGTCATCGCCGTCGTCTCCGCAAAACCGGAAATCCTGTACGATGCTTCTCTTCCGGAAGGCGTTCGGAGTTTCACCGTATCCCCGATTTTTACATGCAGCGCAGCCTTCGCGTTTTCCAGCAGCAAAACCTCTTTGTCCTCTTTCGGAAAAGTCCCCTCTGTCAGTTCTTCCGCCATAATATCGGTCAGCATTATTTCCTCCATGCCGCAGATACATGCTTTCTTTCCGTCCACGGTGTAGTCCTCACTCAGCCGGTAATTTAACGCATTATACCAGGAAGCCTCCGCCACATCCGGCCGCAGCGCGATCAGATCCGCCTCCTCCTCTCCGATATTCCGCAGGGAAATATGCCAGTTTCCATACTCAGCGATCGCCCTGATCCTCTGGCTTCTCACCTCCATATCCGCCATACCGAATATTCCCGTCACAAGAAATACCGCCAGGAAAATACAAAGCTGCGTCATCCTGTTTTTCCGTTTATGCACTTTTGCGGAGATGGGAATCAGACTAAGATAACTTTTCATTATATCCACCTCCCAAATCCGTCAGATGGCCGTCCGATACATTCAGCACCCTGTCCGCGGAAGCCGCCAGAGAAATATTATGTGTGATCATCAGAATTGTCTGGCCGTATTTGCGGGAAGCCGTCACGAGCAGGTCCATCACATCCCGGCTGTTTTTACTGTCCAGATTTCCGGTCGGCTCGTCCGCCAGGATCAGAATCGGCTTTGTGATAAGCGCTCTGCCGATTGCCACCCTCTGCTGCTGGCCGCCCGAGAGCTGACTCGGCAGATGATTTCTTCGATCCTTAAGCCCCAGCGTCTCCAATATTTCTTCTGCCGCTCCCTTTTCGGGTTTTCTGTTGTCCAGCAGCAGCGGGAATATCACATTCTGTTCCACATTCAGTTCCGGGATCAACTGAAAAGACTGAAAGACAAAGCCGATATTCCTGCGGCGAAAGACCGTCCTAAGCTCCTCCTTCATTCTAAGGAGATTTTCATTGTTCAGCCAAATGCTGCCGGAAGTGGGCGTATCCAGTCCGCCGATACAGTTCAAAAGCGTACTTTTTCCTGAGCCGGAAGCTCCCACCACCGCCGCAAATTCTCCCTTTTCCAGAGAAAAGGAAACATCTTTCAATGCCGTTACGGCACTCTCGCCGCTGCCGTAGGTTTTGCATAAATTTTGTACCTTTAAAATTTCCATATGGTAACCTTCCTTCTTTTTTATTTTAAGATACAAAACCTGTCTTACGATCAGATGAATTTCAGCTTACGATTTTGTAAGAAAAGACAACATAAATTTTGTTCCCCTCTCCGTTCCGCTCTGCACACCGATCGTTCCGCCCTGTCCCTCCATGATCGCTTTCGCCACGGAGAGCCCCAGCCCGACGCCCGCACTCTGCTCCTTCCTGCTCCTGTAAAACCGTTTGAATATATGATGGATGTCTTCCGGCGCAATCCCTTCTCCGGTATCCGCAACCGTAAATCTGGTCATCAGGGGCGTCTGTTCCCATGTGATGATAATTTTATCCCCCCTTCCTGTATGATCCAGCGCATTTTTTACAACATTGCCAAGCCCTTCTCTGCTCCACTCCATATCACAGAATACTTTCGCCGTGTTATCCCCTGATAAAATGATCTCCTTTTCTTCCCTCTTTGCCCTGTCCGCCAGTTCCTCCACCGCCTGCCGCACAAGTTCTTCCGCGTCATACACCTTCGGCGAAAAAACAACACTTCCCGCATCCAGCCTTGTGATCCTGAGCAGGGACTTAACCAGCCCTTCCATTCTCGAAAGAGCCGCCTCCGACTTTTTTGTAAAATCAACCACCGTCCGGATCTGGTCCGGTTCGTTTCGTATAATCTCCTGATACAGAGATAACGCGGCAATCGGCGTTTTCAACTGATGCGAAATATCTGCCACGCTTGTCTTTAAAAATTCCTTTGCCCTGTTTTCCGCCTCCTGTTTTGTTTTCAGCATTGCCGCCATAAAATTAACCCGGGAAAACAGCCGGTACAGCGCACCCCCGTCAAGTTCCGGAAGCCTGAGGGAAAAATCATTGTCCATATAGCGTTCCACCACCACTGCCGCATCCCGGTATATCCGGTCCGTTTTTCCCAAATATCGAAAAATGCATGTAAATAACAGCAGCAAAAGCAAAACGCCGCCCAAAGAAACCATCCTTCTTTGCGCAGCGCAGACTTCGTAAATTGCCGGCATAAACCGGATATCCGTCTCGGCCGAAATACCGATCTTATGTAAAAGTTCCTCTCCCTCCGCAAGCGTCCCGTCGGAAAGCACCGCCTCCGCCGCCGTCTGCCGGGAAATACCGTGATCCAGCAAAAAAGATACCACTGCCGCATCATGCTCAAACAGCATCCGGCGCGCCCCTGCCTCCCAGCCTCTGAGCATCAGCAGTGTCATCATGACCGCTAAACATGCGACCGCCGACATCTGCATCAAAAACTGTTTCGTATGCTTTTCCTCAAATCCCATCAGTCTTTCTCCCCGTTCCATCGATAACCGAATCCCCTTACCGTCACAAGATGCTTCGGCGCGGAGGGTTCCGCCTCTATCTTTTCCCGCAACCGCCTGACATAGACGGAAAGCGTATTGTCATCTACAAAACTGCCGCCGCTGTCCCAGAGTTCCTCAAGGATCATATTTCTGGTTACCACAATCCCCTCGTTCCTGATAAAAAGACCAAGCAGGCGAAATTCCGCACTTGTCAGATCCAGTGCTTCATCCCCCCGCATCACCCGTCCCCTGCGCAGATCCACGACGATATCCCCGGATCTCAAAAACTGTCCCTCTTCCGCGGAAATTCCCGACCGCCTCAGCAGCGCACGGATTCTTGAACACAGCTCCCCCAGCTTAAAAGGTTTTGTCACATAATCGTCACCGCCTCCGTCCAGCCCTCTGACAATACTCATTTCATCATCCGCCGCCGTCAGAAAAATAACCGGAACCCGGCTGCCTGCCTTCCTTACGCCCTCGCACACCTCAAAGCCCGTCCCGTCCGGCAGCGCCACATCCAGAAGCAGCAGGTCGTATGCCGTATGCTCCATTCGCTCCTTTGCCTCGGATGCACTCCGCGCCGTCTCCGTCTCATAGCCGCTTTTCTGCAGGGCGTACCGCAGCGCGTCAACCAGGCTGACATCATCCTCAACCAACAAGATCCTGCTCATAAAAATATCCCTATCATTCTCTGAATAAAGTTGTACAGCATATTATGCTGATACAAAAAATCAAGAAATTTATTTGCCGTGATCAATTTAACAAGAGGCTCCCCGTTTATCGGAATGCACAGGCAGGAGATTACGGCAAATCCTACCCATATCACCACCGTCGCCTCTATCACGCCCGCCAGTGTCCCAAGAAGCCTGTTCAGCCCGTTCAGGATCGGCAGTTTGGCTATCAGCCCCAGCGAGCAGAAGATCATGCGGAGCAGTTTTCTCGCAATCAGAATAACAAGCAGGATAATCCCCGCCACAAGAAATCCTATCAGGTTTTTTCCCAGTATGGATTCTATCGTGACAATCCCCGCCACCACCGCCAAAGAGACGATCACAATATCCGCCAGCGCCCCCACCTCGTCGATCAGCCCGTTGCGGGAGCCCTGAAAAATCCTCCATATATAGATTAAAGCAACAACTAACAAAACAATATACATACGAAACCTTCACTCTTACCCGTTTTCTTTCTTTATTTCAGTTCGATATCATGGATAAAATCCTGACTTACCAAAGTAAAGCCGCTGACGGAATCCCCCGGGATCAGGAGGGAGATCGTTTCATTCATGATACCCTCAAATTTTTCCACGCCGGAAAGGCTGTAAATGCAGCACTCCGTCTCCCCGTAAACATAGATATACTCTCCCTTTATCACCACATTCCTGTATTCCACATCGAACCCCTGGCTTAAACAGTTTTTTCCGGTGCTGTCATACACATCGACCATATATTTATTGCCGCCTGTCGTATCATATGAGACCAGCGCCACATATGTATCATTGTGATAGACCGAACGCACTTCTTTGTCCAACAGCTTCTCCGCCTTACTCACCGGTTTCTGTCCGCCCTCGTAAAACATCAGCCTGTCATCCGCCACGGCAAACGCCAGCTCGGATGTCATAAACCTCACATACGGAACAACAGAAGGATAGTCATAGCCGCTCATGTAATTGTCTACCTCATTCTGTCCCACTTCCCCGAAGTTGTAAAACGCCACACTGGATTTCACCCCGCCTTCATCCTCCGCCAGAAAAGAGACCATGGCTAGGTTGCCGTTCGGCGAAAGGGATATGTCTATCGGGTAACCAAACTGGCTCATGGTAGTCTTAAAGCGGACCGCCGCCTCATGTTTGCTGTTATACAGATAAATCCATGTGATGTCCGAATCATCCAGCACCGCCGCCACAATGCCGTTTTCCGCCACCGCAAGCGCCCTGATCGGCATGTTGGTCGCTATCTCACCCATAGTGCCCTGGGTATTCATCACAAATATTTTCCGCCCGTTATAATCTCCGAAAGCCACCGCAGAATGACAGCGCGCCACAATCGGCTCCTGCATCTCAAACGTCTCATTCCAGATTGCTTTTCCCTTCACGTCAAAACAACTTGCGCCGTCATTGCTGTATGTAAGAATATAGTCACCCAACGCGATCGTTCTGGCGTTGGCGGATACTTTTCTGTCATAGCTCTCCGTTATCACATATTCCGTATATACCCTGTTTTTCTGGGTGATCCAGATTGCCGCCGCGATAGCGGCTATCGCCACCATCACCAGTGCCCCCTGATACAGCTTCTGAAGCCGGTGCTTTACGATCTTATCTGAGTAATGCTCTCTTTTCGCCCCCTCCGGCTTCTCCTTTTTCATGAACATATTTCCACCTTTATACATTTCAATGAACTTTAAGATAACGTACAAAGCCCTGTGCCGAACCGCTACATTTTTCATCATAGCACATCCCCGTACCTTATTTCAATTATTTATATTTTCCCGTTTCGGCGGACGCAGTTCCATCCCGCCGTAAAAAAAGGATATGGAGAGCCATATCCTTTGTAAGAAAATGAAGTTTTATTTTATTCGTTGCAGAACTGATAAACCGTGGTAGATCTGTACTGCCTTTCCGGTCCGAATACCGCATCCGGGAAATTTTCCTTATGAATAGAGTCCGGGAAAAACTGTGTTTCCAATGCCAGTCCGCACCTGTTGTGATAGGCTGCCCCCGCTTTACCATCCTGTTCCCCGATAAAGTTTCCCGCATAAAACTGCAGCCCCGGTAAGGTTGTAAATACTTTCATCACCCTGCTTGTCCCGGGCGCCGCTACTTTTGCCACAAGCCTGAGCTGCCCGTCCATATCATCCAGAACCCAGTTATGGTCATAGCCGCCTCCCAGCCGAAGCTGTTCAAAATCCGCACCGATTTCTGCGCCGATTCTCTTTGGTTCTGTGAAATCCATGGGCGTTCCTTCAACCGGCGCAACCTCGCCTGTTGGAATCGAGCCTGTTGCCACGGGCGTATATGCGGATGCTTTTAACCAGAGCACATGATCCTCAATGCTGTTATCATCCTGCCCCCTCAGATTAAAATAACTGTGGTTTGTCGGATTAAGCAGGGTTCGCCTGTCACTGGTAAAGTGATAGTCCAGCCGCAGCTCATTCTCCTCTGTCACCGTATAGGTTATCTCCAGTTTTTTGTTGCCGGGGAAGCCCATATTTCCGTCTTCGTCTTTTAAATACAATTTGATGTTGTTTTCCCCTTCTTCCACATCAAATACTCTGACATGATACCCGTCTTCATTATCACTGTGCAGATTATTGCCATTTTCATTGGCCGGAATCCGGTATTCCACACCATCGATCATAAATTTCGCACCGCCGATGCGGTTGGCGTTTGGTCCCACAGCAGCACCCAGATAACCCGGATTTTCATAGTAAGGCATCAAATCATCGTGTCCCAGTACCACATCCGCTCTCTTTCCGTCCTTATCCGGCACCCAGAGTTCCCTTATAATCCCTCCATAGTTCAGGATCTTTGCGCACATTCCGTTTTTATTCCGGATATGATATTCATATATCGCCTTTTTGCTTTTTTTATCTGTTCCGAATACTTTTTTTGTTATACTCATAATTTAATTGTTCCTATTCCAGTTCCGCAGTGTCCCTTGCAGAGCACCTACCTGAGGACATATTTCCTGCTGCTTTCGCATCAGCAAATTGTCCTGTGCTCTTTCCGGGACTCTGCTGTTTCCAGTTCCGCAGTGTCCCCTACAATTCCACCCTGCCCTCCAGTGCCCGCAGAAGCGTCACTTCATCAATATTTTCCAGATCGCCGCCCACCGGTACGCCGCTGGCGATCCTTGTCACTTTGATTCCCGTAGGTTTTACCAGTTTACTGATATACATTGCCGTGGTCTCTCCCTCCAGCGAGGAATTTGTTGCAATGATCACTTCCTCAATATCGCCCTCCAACCGCACCATCAGTTCTTTCAGACGGATATCTCCCGGTCCGATCCCCAGCATCGGGGAGATACAGCCGTGCAGTACATGATAAACCCCCTCATATTTCCCGGTTTTTTCATAAGCTGCCAGATCCCTTGGGTTCTCCACCACCATAATCAGCCGATGGTTCCTGTGGGGATTTTCACAGATCGGGCAGCTCTCCCTGTCCGTCAGCGTAAAGCATTCTTTACAATAGCGCACATTATCCCTCGCCTCTGTCAAGGTCCCTGCCAGCCGCATTACTCTGTCCTTCGGCATATTGATAATATAAAACGCCAGTCGCTGCGCCGATTTCTCCCCGATGCCGGGAAGCGCCGCCAGCTCTTCGATCAGTTTGTTGATATGGCCGCTGTAGAGTTCCATCAGAAGGGCAAGCCTCCTGTCATTTTACCCATCAGTTCGCCGTTTGCCGCATCCGCCTGTTTTAATGCCTCGTTTGCCGCCGCCATGATCATATCTTCCAAGGTCTCAATATCTTCCGGGTCCACAGCCTCCTCGGACAGTTTTATCTTTGTGATCTCCTTCTTACCGGTAACGGTCACTTCCACCGCACCGCCTCCGGCTTTTGCCGTAAATTCCTTTGTCTCAAGTTCTTTTTGGCTCTCCTCCAACTGACGCTGCATCCGCTGCGCCTGTTTCATCAGATTACTCATATTTCCGGGCATTCCCATCATGCCTCCCGGATAGCCGCCTCTTTTTGCCATGTTTACCCTCCATCTGACCGCCGTTTACAGGCACGCAGCCGCGCAGCCCGTAAGCAGAGTATTATCCGCCTTTTATCCTGCGGTTTCTATATATGATGATTCTACCTCAAAATCCGGGATTCGTAAACCACCAAGAGCAAAAGACTTTCTTTCACCCTCTCTACTCCTCCTCAATCTCCATATGAATCATCCCCAAATCAGGATACTTCACATCCATCTCCCGCTCATCCGCCACCAGTTCAAGCCGCACTTCCAACTGTTTTCCGATTATCCCGGATATGGTGTTCTCCACTTCCGCCTTATGTTCCTCGGTGGAGAGCCAGTCATAATGGGTGCTGTCGGAAGCCACAAGCAACAGCCGGTTTTCATTGTCCATGCTGAGACGCACACTGCGCAGATAGGTTTTCATCGGCTGACCGATATGATTTATAATGCTCCCCCATCTTTCCACAACTTTTTTGATATCCTCAGGGATTGCCGCCGGCAGCGGCGCCTTCCTGACAGGTCTGTCATCTTTAGGTATGCCGTCCTGTACCGCTCCCTCCGCCGGGCGGGCGGAAATATTCTGCATCGGTATCCCGTTTTCCACCTTCCGCTCCAACGTTCTGATGCGGTCCGCCAGAGAGTCCGTATCACACTCCATCTGCGGCCTGCAGAGCCTGATCAGCGTCATCTCTATCATAATCCTTTTCTGAACCGAAAGGCGGAGCTGTCCGGAAAGTTCCGAGAGCACACGAATATAGCGCATGATCGTTTCCATATCCGCCATCTGCGCCTCTTCTTTGAGTCTTTTCAGATTGTCGGAGGAAACATCTATCACATCTTCCATCTCCCCCGTATCGGAAGTTTTAAGGAGCAGCAGATTGCGCAGATACCATGTAAAATCCCCCACAAACTGTACCAGTTCCCGCCCCTGCATGATGATCTCTTCCAGCAGGGAGATACAGCCCGCCACATCCTGTTCCAGCACATGGCGAAGCAGCCCGCTGAAAACATCCGTATCCACGGCGCCCAGCACCTCAAGCGCCTTATCATAGGTCAGTTCCTGTCCGTAATAAAAAGCAATACACCGCTCTAGAAGGCTTAAAGCATCACGCATCGAACCGTCCGCCGCCTTCGCGATGTAGCGCAGCGCCCGCTCTTCGGCCCGTACTTCTTCCTTCTCCATCAGTTCCCTGAGCCTCGCCGTGATCGTTTCGATAGAGATCCTTTTAAAATCATAGCGCTGACAGCGGGACAATATTGTGATCGGTATTTTATGCACCTCTGTCGTTGCCAGGATGAAGATCACATAAGAAGGCGGTTCTTCCAATGTCTTAAGAAGAGCGTTGAATGCCGCCGCAGACAGCATATGCACTTCATCTATAATATAAACTTTATATTTCCCCTCAGCCGGAGAATAAGAAATATCCTCAACGATCTCCCGCACATCATCCACACCGTTATTCGACGCCGCATCCATCTCGATCACATTCATACCGGTTCCCGCAAGAATACTCCTGCAGGCAGCGCACTCTCCGCAGGGACTGCCGTCAACGGGAGAGGTGCAGTTCACCGCCCTCGCCAGGATCTTGGCTATCGTCGTCTTGCCGGTACCTCTGGTTCCCGTAAAGAGATAGGCATGCCCGATACGGTCTGCCCTGATCTGGTTTTTCAGCGTTGTAACAATATGTTCCTGCCCTTTTACATCCTCGAAACAAAGAGGACGAAACTTTCGGTATAACGCGGTATATGACATATTTTATTCTCCGTTTCCTGTTTCTTCATAACCCGTAAAATCCCGCAGCCACTTACGGAAGCTGCGGGACCTGTCTTTTCCAATCTATATCTGTTTATCCGGAAACTCAGTCTCCGAAGCTGATACCCAGCATCTTTGCCTCCTGGATGATATCGGAATCCGGCTCAACCATTTTCAGCCTGCCGGCAACATCCTCGAGAGGAACTTTCACGATCTCACGGTTTTTATAGCCTACCATAAAGCCATACTCACCGTTTAAGATCATACGGCCTGCCTGCGCGCCGAGACGGCTTGCAAATACACGGTCATAAGGGCAGGGGCTTCCGCCTCTCTGGGTATGGCCGGGTACGGTGACACGCACGTCGAGACCGGTCTTTTTCTGAATCTTTTCAGCAATCTCGTAAGAAACCGAAGGATACTTATAATCAGCCATTTTCTTCTTGTATTCCTTCTTGGAGAGAGCCGCATCCTCTTTGGAGATAGCGCCCTCCGCCACTGCCAGGATCGTAAACTTGCTGCCCCGTTCGGAACGTTTCTTAATCGCATCTACCACTTTATTAATGTCATAAGGAATCTCAGGAATCAGGATGATATCCGCGCCCCCTGCCATACCTGCATTTAATGTCAGATAGCCCACCTTATGTCCCATAACTTCCACGATAAACACTCGTCCGTGGGAAGCCGCCGTGGTATGTATGCAGTCGATGCAGTCCGTGGCAATATTTACGGCGCTCTGGAAGCCGAAAGTCATATCCGTTCCCCAGAGATCATTGTCGATCGTCTTCGGCAGTGTTACGACATTGAGTCCTTCTTCTCTCAGCATATTCGCCGTCTTATGGGTTCCGTTGCCCCCGAGGATTACGATGCAGTCCAGGCGAAGCTTATAATAATTCTGCTTCATGGCCTCAACCTTGTCCAGCCCGTTCTCATCCGGCTCTCTCATCAGTTTAAAAGGCGTTCTGGAGCTCCCGAGGATTGTCCCGCCCTTTGTCAGGATGCCGGAGAAGTCCGCGCCCGTGAGCATTCTGAAGTTGCCGTAGATCAGTCCCTTATAGCCTTCCAGAAAACCGTAGATCTCCACAGGTTCTCCGCTGCAGGACAAGCATTTTACAACGCCTCTCATCGCTGCATTAAGCGCCTGACAGTCTCCGCCGCTGGTAAGCATACCGATTCGTTTCATTTGATTTCCTCCTTCATACCGGTTATTTTTGCTATTATCCACTTGCTTTTCATTATAGTATATTTTTTCTCTTGTCACAAGATTTTATTCTGACGAAAAATAAGCGAATTTTTCGTGCAACATTTTCCAAATATGATTTGACTGTTTTGGGGAAAGCCGTTATAATAGTTACAGCTTTTGGAGATGTACCCAAGTGGCTGAAGGGTCCGCACTCGAAATGCGGTAGGTCGGGCAACCGGCGCAAGGGTTCAAATCCCTTCATCTCCGTTATGAAAAATAATAAGATGCGGTAATGATGTTTGTATTGCCGTCGAAAAAACCGCCATCCCGAAAGACGACGGTTTTTCTTTTTGCCCGTTCAGATCACAAACTGCTCCAGATATCTTTTTGAAAGGCGGAATTAAAGGCGTTCTCTGGCTTTCCTCCCCATCGCCTGTGGAACTTCTGGATCTGGCCAGCAGTCCTGTTCCATTTTGCTGGAAAAAATTTCAAATCCTACCACCCCCGAGCGTCAGATACTGCTGAACACGGAATTTATTATCCGGGAATCCACGAGATAAAAATTATTCCTGACGGCGGCCATTGGAAATTTCCATCTTTTATTGATATGTTTTATATTTATAACTATATTTTTTATGTAATTACGCCATTTTTATATCAATAAATTTATTAATTAAATTTACAATTCCACTTCTTCTCACAGTATCTGCGTCAACTTTGTTTCTAAACACGTTAAATTTGTATATCCATCCATTTTCCTTTATACAAAATAGGCAAAATGCCCCAAAAATTCTTGTATATGGCGCTTTTATATGCTATAATGCACAAAACGGTTTTAGGGTAACTGAGGGGGATTATATATGTTCCATAGAAAAAAAATTCGATTTCTGCAAAATGCGGCAGCCTGGCTCTGTATCGGACTTATTTTGTGCCTGTTGCCGGACTCGCCTCTTAGCACGGTCCATGCGTCGAACAAAAGACCGGTGAAAGTCGCCTTCTTCCCCATGGAAGGTTACCACGACAAAAATGAAGACGGCAGCCTGACAGGTATGGATGTGGAATATATGGAAAATCTGCTGAAATACGCCGACTGGAAACTTGAATTTGTAGAATGCGGCAGTTGGGACGAGGCGCTGCAGCTTCTTTCAAACCGCGAGGTGGATCTGGTAGGAACCGCCCAGTACTCCGCCGAACGCGCCGCAAACTATCAATATGCGGACCTTTCCAGCGGTTATACTTTCGGCATTATCGCCACGCAGGGAAACAGTTCTCTGGCTTATGAGGATTTTACGGCCATGAAGAATATTACTTTCGGCATGGTAAAAACCTACGTGCGCCGGGAGGAATTTATGAATTACCTGCGGGATAACAAAATCTTTTCGCCCAAAATCCGGGAATATGATTCTACCGCGGAACTTCAAAACGCCCTGGAAACAGGTGAAATTGACGCTCTTGTCCATACTTTTATGGAAGTCCGTGAAGGCCAGCGCCTGATCGGACGTTTTGCGCCAAGACCTTTCTATTATATCAGCTATCCGGGAAACGATGCGGTCATGCGGGAATTGAATCAGGCGATTGCAGACATGAAAATGAATGAGCCCGCACTGGAAACGGAGTTGATGAATCGATTTTTCCAAAGCCGTCTTGACAAAACTATCGTATTTACCACAAACGAAAAAAAATATATTGAAAGTGCCCAGACGATAACAATCGGTTATTTTGACGGCTATTACCCTTTTGTCTATGATAATCAGGGTTCCTGCGAAGGACTGACTCGTGATCTTCTCGAACACGCCGCAGGACTGACAGGGCTTACTCTTCAATGGAAGAAACTGGACAGCCCGGACCATGCGAGCCAGGCATTAATAGACGGTTCCATTGATGTAATGTCCTACTGCGTCCACACCGCTGAAGAAACCGGAGAAAATGATCTGGTCAGGTTAAAAGAATATACCCAGATCCCTCTGCTTCTTGTGATGGAAAAAAACAAAGAATCCTCTTCTGTCCGGACGCTGGCCGCAGTGGAATATCTGAGCAACGAAGCCACCCGCGTGGTGGGGCTTGAAAATAAAGCGGAATTACTTATTTTTGACACCCAGCAGGATTGCCTGAACGCCGTCAAAGACGGTGTTGCGGATGCTGCGCTATGCGACGGATACCTGGCCGAGTATCAGCTCAGCGCGGATATACAATATTATAATCTGGAGATCCGGCGGGTATTGAATCAGGAACACGGCGTAGCAATGACCGTTCGCGGCTCAGATCCCCAACTGGCAGGCATTTTAAATAAAATTCTTATGACCATCGACGCCAGAGCCGTCAGTGATTACATGATGGAGCGGAATATCTATACCATGGGCAGTGTAAGTCAGTTCGTGCAGGACCACAGCGTGATTATTATTACCCTTCTCCTTCTCCTGCTGATCAGTGTTGTTGCCGTAGCGGTCCATATTGTCCGGGATACCAGAAAAATCCAAAAGCTGATGTATAAAGACATCGAAATTGACATCTGGAACCTGAATCACCTGATCTATGCGGGGCAGAAACTTCTTGAGGCCGACAAAGGAAAACACACCTATGCCATTGCCTATTTTAATATACTCCAATTTCAGCGGTATAAGGTGGTTTACGGCTGGGACAATGGTCATAAGCTGCTGACGGCCATTGCCGAAGAATTATCTCAATGTGTACAGAAAAAAGGGGAAATCTGCGCCAAAGCCGAAGGAGATCATTTTGTTCTGATGCTCTCTTCGGAACTCGGGGATATCACGGAGCGTCTGGAAAATATCTGCGGCATGGTTGAATCCTATGTCTATCGCCAGATAGGCAATCGGGTGGAACTCCAGATCGGTCTCCGCTATATCTCTCCCGACAGTATGGATCTCCGCAGTGCGATTGCCTGCGCCAACCAGGCTCTTGATTTTATTCCGCCTAACAGCAGCGAAAAAATCAAAATTTTTGACGAGTCTCTGGAAAAAAACGTAAAAGAACGCCATGAGCGCCAGAGTCTGCTCGACTCTATCAGTATTGAAGATCATTTCGCAACTTATTATCAGGCAAAAGTCGATGTCAACACGGAAAAAATTGTGGGAGCCGAAGCGCTGGTTCGATTTTTGGATCCTACCGCTTCCGGTATGGTCAGATCTCCCGGTTTCTTTGTTCCTTACTATGAGCAGACCGGAAAAGTTACTGAAATTGATTTCTTCGTTTTTAACAGCGTTTGTCAGATGCTCCGAAGGCGTCTGGATCAGGGAGAACCCGTTGTTACCGTTTCCTGCAACTTTTCCCGGATACATTTTACAAAACCGGGATTTGTGGAACATCTGGTGAGTATTATTGAAGAAAACAGGGTTCCGAAAGAATTGATTGAAGTGGAAGTGACAGAGACGATCGTCATGGAAGAGTTCCAGCAGAAAACAGCGGAACAAACCATGCATGACCTGCATATCCGGGGTATCCGCCTGTCCATAGACGACTTTGGTTCCGGTTATTCTTCTCTCGGCGTGATTGAAAAAATACCTGCCTCCGTGATCAAGCTGGATCGTTCCTTCCTGCTGAATCAGTCAGACCGAAAACGTCAGGTGAAAATTATGAAACGTATCGTCAACCTGGCGGATGATTTAAATGCACAAATCGTCTGTGAAGGTATTGAAACCGATTCCGATGTAGAATTGATGCGGGAAATCGGCGCCAGCGTAGCCCAGGGTTATCGCTATGCCAGGCCTGTACCGGAAAATGAATTTGAGCAGCGCCTGACGGAAAATACCAGCGCATAACCAATAATCCAATATCATTTACATAATACGGCCGGCATATATCACCGAACTCTATCGCAAAAACCGGGGGACAGATTCTTTTTATACTGTCCGCCCGGTTTATTATTTTACACTGCCGGCCTGCCGTACCGATCTGCCAGGGCTCCACACCAGGAGCTCCCTGCGCCTACACCTCTATCATTTCATATTCCCTGCTGCCATATCCCAACTCTGCCGCTGCCTCAATGGTATGCACACCATGTTTTGATTCCACCCGCTCAAGAAAATGGGCTCTGCCCGGATCATCGGAAGCATAGATCAAATCAAGGCACGCCTGATCCAGCGCAACCGGATCAAGAGAAGATAAAATACCAATGTCTTTCATGCAGGGATCTTCCGCCACCGCACAGCAGTCGCAGTCCACCGAAAGATTGCACATAATATTGACATAGACAATATTCCCCTTAAACTGTTCAATCACGGTACCCGCCGCATCCGCCATCGCCTCACAGAAGGTATCCTGAGGCGCCATATGGCTCCAGACGATGCTCTGGTCATCCGTATACCCCGCCGAATGGATCACACATTTTCCCGCGGTAGACGCACAGCCGATGGAAAGCTGCTTCAGCGCTCCGCCATAGCCGCCCGCCGGATGTCCCTTAAAATGAGCCAGTACGATCATGGAGTCATAATTTACAATATTCTTTCCCAGGAAATTTTCTTTCAGCACCTTGCCGTTCGGAATCTCCACTTTCAGGTCCGGTCCTTCCGCATCCATCAGATCCACCTCGAAGCATCCGGTCCAACCGTGTTTTTTCATCAGCTTTTTGTGTTTCTCCGTAGAGTTTCTCGCCCCGTCGTAAGCGGTATTGCACTCCACAACGGTAGCCCCCACCTTATCAATGACAGGGCGCCAAAATTCCGGGCGCAGGAAATTCTGATTTCCGTCCTCACCGGAATGAACCTTTGCCGCCACTTTTCCGGTCAGAGGTTTTCCCAGCATCTCATACATCTCAATTACTTTCTCCGGTGTGATCGTTTTCGTGAAATAAACCTTTGATTTCATATGCATCCTCCATTCTCATTCTACCATACACTATTGTTAACCCGTATATTTAACATTTTATCCCACCCGGTCGGAATTGTCACCCGGTTTTTTTGTTTTCTCTCCCTCCGTATAACAGCTCTATTTTATTTCTATCTCCCGTTCGATACCTCCTCGTCGCTTTTCTTTCTCACAATCTCCTCGAGCTGTTCCCTCAGCTCTTCCACCGAACCGTCCGAAACGATCAGATGGACCAGTATGACACATCTGTCATCTTTTAAAATCTCCCCTGTCTTCTCCATATACTTATCCGACTCGAAAATATGCCTGGGCGGTAATGAGAGCATGCAGCCCTTCTCTCTGTCCCCATAATAATCCGCCAGCAAAATAATATCCTCATTTATCCTGAAGCGGTGCTCCACCTTCTCCGCCGCCATACTGAAGGAATTTCCGGCACAATTTTCCCCGGGCAGTTCCAGCGTAAACGCTTTAAACAGGGAACTCGCTCCATCCGCCGCCGAATAATCCCGCACGCTGTAACAGTTTATGGACTTCACAAAGGCTCCCGTAGCCTGATTCGCCTCAAGCTTTCTTTCGTAAAGAACTTCCCCTCTTTTTTGTTTCCGCTCACTCCCGCCCTCCGGCCGCAGCGCCGCGCAGTCCAGGATTTCCGCCGAGATGAGTTCCCCATATTCATACTGTTCCATATAAAGTCCGTAACTTGCGGCATCTTTGCTCAGTCTGTAATCCAGCCTGTAGCTCTCCTGCTGAATCGGCAGGCTCCCCTCCTCCTGCCGGATTTGAATACTCTGCCACTGCTTATCCACACTGACAAATCCACTGGTAATACAGGCATAAACTCCCACGCCCCCTGCCAAAACCGCTAAAATTCCCGGAAGTACCCAGCTTCTTCTTTTCCCGGTTATCCTCTCCAGCCTTCGTTTCAGATTCTTTGCGCTGCCTGACATTGCCGTGGTTGCCGAAAAACACTCTGCCGGAAAACCTTTCACTGGTGTAAGCGCAAGCAGCAGTTCCCCATACCGCTTTCTGTCCGCTTCCATCATATGCCGCACCACCGATTCATCACATGCCAACTCACAATCCTGTCCGGAAAGATATGCCGCCAGCCACACCAGCGGATGATACCAGTACAGGCAGACACAGATCATCCTCACCGCACTCCAGAGCACATCACCGTGAAAATAGTGACACATTTCATGCCTCAGTATATAAGGCAGAAGTTCTTCATCCTCCGCCAGCCCGGCCGGAATATAGATACTTCTTCCAAACAGACAGGGCGTGGGCAGTCCTTCCACAGCGTAAACCCTGAACATCCCCTTCCTCCCTGCTTCCGACACTGCCACACGCTTCCGCATCAAATACTTCCTGAGTCTCGCATGATAAATCAGCATCCACGCGGCGCACAGCATACTTCCCGCTCCCAGCATCCCCGCAAACCACATCGGCACTTTCAGCACGGTCTCCACATAATGCCGCAGCCCCAATCCCGTCATCCGGCACCAGCGCACCGCACCCGAAAGTTCCTTTCCGCCGGTTCCCATATACTCCGGCATCATATCCCTCTCCGTACCGGCGGCGCCGCTTTTTTCAGCCGCTGCCCACGGATTCCATTCACTATCGCCCGGCATTTCTTCCTGTGCCATTTTGCCCGCCTGCGCCGCGGCTTCTTCTCCTTCAGATACGGCATCCCCAAGGAACCATTCCTGCCTGCCCTCCGCCGCCAGCCCCAGCACCGAAAAATCCCCCTCCACATCGGGCAGGGGAAAGATGAGCAGTTTCACAGCCACAAAGAGCCAGATCCCATACTGCAGCCTGGCGCTGATATGTCGCCCAAAGATAACGTGCAGCAATATGACAAACGATATCAAAAAGGTAACCGTAAACATTATCGCAAACATAATCCCCCCTGTTCCCGGCATCCCGCGTCATTTCCGAAGATATCACGCGCTCACCGCCTGTTTATGTCTTCCTCCGCCTGCTCCAATATCTTATGCAGTTCCTGAAGCTCCTCCTTCGACAGTGCCTGCTGCCGTACCATCGTATTCAACATCATACCCATTCTCCCCCGAAATACTCTGCCCAGAAAGTCCTCCGTCTCCTGCAATGCCGCCTCCTCCCGGTTCAGACTGGGAAAATACAGTTTCGCCTTCTCTCCCTCTTCATGATACAGCGCCCCCTTCTCCTCCATCCTCTTCAAAAACGATATCACCGTATGCTTTGTCCAGTTTGTCTCGGCTTTCAACGCATTTGTAATCTGCATCATCGTCCGGGGCGCCTGTTCCCACAGTAAATTCATGATCCTCCACTCCGCATCCGATAAATGAACCTTTTTCGTCATATCCTTTCCTCCCCGTCTGCCGACCGCTCTGTTTCAACAATCAAAAATGGTTGACAAACACTTACCTGTTCTCAGTATAGAATAAAGGTAAGCATTTGTCAACCTGATTGTGGTATTATCCACCGTTATGCTATATTACTATTTTATTTCTATCAATCCCCAACTCTCATATACGCAATAAACCTGTTTCCATTTTCCTCCAGCATTACCGTCGCGTCATTCATACCAACTTTATACACCGTCCCGTCCGCCGGATCCATCACCACAATATTCAGTTCATTAAAGCCGATAACCAGCAGGGCACTCCCATCCTGCAAGGTTGCCAGCACGGGAATATCCTGATTGGTATAATACAAAATCGCATCCAGTTTACAGCCGGTCAAATCCAGCACCCGGATATCAGGAATATTTTCCTGTAAGATATCCACCGTTGTCATGCCAGTATCCAGCATATACTGTGTACTGCGGTTTACACCCTCAAATTCCAGAATGGTATTCAAGCAGACCGCAAGCTGGCTGGTCGTATCGTCAGCCATGTCTCCTCCGGTGATCTTCATGATCTGATTTCTTGTCACCCGGTTTCCTCTGTACCACACATAGTTTCCGGTGTCATCCGTCACAACTCCCGCCGCATCATAGGCAGCGTTGACTGCCGCCGCCTCCTCGGTATATACCCCCGTCAGCCCATAGATCGTATAGACAAAAAATCTTCTCACCGCATCCGTCTGTTCCGTCAAAAGGATCTGATTTTCTCCCTCGAACAGCACTTCTCTCGGTGTCAGAAGCTGCAGCGTATCCGTATTGATACTGCTCTTCACCGCGATCTGTGTCAGCGTCTCCATCACATCTACAACGATCGTCTCCACCAGATTTTTACCCACATCCTCCTTCTTACTGTACATGATCTGGTCATTACCCGTCTCCATGTACACCAGTTCGCCGCTTCCTTCCTCCACAACTTTTTTCACACGGTAGAGCATGATCTGGTTATCCTCCACATCACACGACGTGACATACGTGTCAGGTACTGTGTATTCTTTTAAAATATTTTCCCCCTCATCCTGAATCCGAACCGTGTGCATCGGGAAAAATATCCTGCCGGAGTTGTCCACTGCCACATCCTCCCGGTTCGCCATACCATAGATCAGGTCATCGCCCATAAATCCCAGCGGCTGCACATATTCCCCGTAGCCCGCCTCCACCGACATACGCCTTCCGCTCATCAGATTCATAAACTGCATGGACTGGGCTCCGTATTCTCCGTTTTTCTCTACCCATGCAAGCATTTTTCCGTTCTCGGAAACCCGAAAACTCTCGCCGTCCAGATTTGTCGCAATTGTGCGGCACTGCCTGGAGGAAAGATTCATCTCATAAACCGCGCTGTCCACCATCATATAAAAGCGGTTGTTATTTCCCGCAAAGGAAAGCTTATTCATATCCTGTTCCAACAATTCAGGAGATTTGGTATAGGGAATAAACGCAAGTTCCTCCAGAGTATTTTGACTGCTGTTGTAATGGCTTATCTGCACACCGTTTTCCCCTTCATGATGTCCCCTGTTCATATAACCGTAAACAACAAACTGCACATTTCCCGCCTCATCCACGTTCAGCACCTTGATACGATGCGCATGGTACACGGTCCGCCTGTCGTGATTATCCTCATCCTGAAAGCTGAACAAAAGAGCAAGCTTATTATCCGCCACATTATAAGAAAACAGCCGGTTTCCTACCACAAAGGCAAAAATATTGCCGCCGTCGCACTCCGTCAGCTCCACGCCATCCGGCATCTGAATCCCCAGGGAAATTTTGTTGCCGTTATAAATATTTTTTTTCTCGTCAAAAAGCTGATGCATATTCCTCTCAAAATCCAGCAGGTACATTCTGTCGCTTGTATAACGTATCCGATAATACTCTGCGACAAGGTAATGTTCCTCTCTGCCTTCATAGGGAATCTTCACCTCATAATGTACCTGAAAAGAAGCTGTCTGAGGCATCATCTCCTTGATATCCACCACTGCCTCAGAGACTTTTTCCACCCTCAGATCCCCCCAGGTCACCTGACTCCAACTGCTGTGGATATCAACTCTGCTGAAAGAACTGTTATCCCCCTCCCTGCTGGACTCCAGATACATGGAAAGATTTTCTTCCACATGCTCTTTGTCAAAGGTATCCGCATGGAACTTTTTCACAAAGTCCACCTTCTCCCACACATGATAATCTTCCCCCAGAAGAATCCTTGTGTAGTACCGGACATCCCTGCCTGTTGACAGGCGCAGGCAGATAATAAGGTTGTATTCCTTCCCTTTTTCCAACAGGTCCTTCACCGTGAAATCCGCCGTCAGCACGCTTTCCGACTCTTCATATTCCGTAATCTCCGTCTCCTCGATCAGCCTGCTGCCATCACTGCTTCTGATCTGATAAGAGAGCCCCTCAATGCCTGTCCCAAATTTTTCCACGGTAATTCCCAGATCTCTGCCATTCTCAAGAGGCGTAATCGTATCCCGCATATAAGAGGCTTCCATCTCTCGTCTGTACCCATGAAGACAATTCACCAGTTCACCGGACACATTCATATAAACAAGCGGATAAGACGCCGGAGGCATCTCCGCCGTCATATCCGTATTCCCCAGATTCATCACCGTCTCAAACAAAATCAGTGCCACAAACAAAACAACACCAAAGAAAACCCCTTTTAAAACCGACTTTTTCATCTAAACTCCCATTCTATTTTCCCAAAGCATGTCCATCAGTTATATCTCCGCATGTGAATACATGTTAACATAAATTTTCCCAACAGGATACCACAGTCAGCCGGGAAGAAAATAAAATTCTCCATCCCGGCATCCGCACATATAACATTCTTTATTCTACCTGTATTTCCTTAAAACCTCAACCGGTTTTATTTTATTTTTATGTGTATGCCGTCTCTTATACACCTCATAATACAACAAAATCTGTACCATTTCCTCTATCCATGCCCATTTTTCCGCCGAAATCTCCTCCTTCGCATCCTGAGCCTCCCGTTTTAAAACCGCAACAATACTCTGACAAAGCCTATACATCTGCCATCTGCATGGAAATTCATCATAGATCAGGCTGCCGTCATAATCTATGGTATCCAGAACTACCGCAATTCTCTTCTGGTATTTTTTTGCATCCGCCGGATAAAGCTGCTGCATATATTCCAGATCCCGCATCATGGCTTCCTCTTCCTGGGCGCCTAAGGGCAGCGGATAAATCATATAAAAAGGTAAAATAGTTTCTCTTGGCATAAACAAAACACCTCTGCTGCTTTATTTTAGCATATGCAGCAGAGGTGTCTTTTGTGCTTTTTGTTATTTTCAATTACTTTAAGACTTCTATTCTTGTAAGAGCGCGCCGCAGTGCGATTTCCGCTCTTGCGGTATCCAGTTCAGGCTTTTTCTCACGAAGCCTTTCCTCCGCCCTTCCTTTTGCTTCCTCGGCCCTGCTTATATCGATCTCTTCCGGCCACTCGATGATTTCTGCCAGGATCGTTATCTGATGCTGCAGAATCTCCGCAAACCCCGCATGGAGCGCAGCCTGCTTCTCTCCCGCTTCCTCCGTGATCGTAAGCACGCCCGGTTTCACAATAACCGTCATCGGGATATGCCCCGGCAGCACGCCAATCTCACCCTCGACCGTATTAAATTCCACCATTTTCACAGGACCTTCATAAAAGATCCTCTCCGGGGTAATAATTTTCAGCGTAAAATCGTTTGTCTCCGCCATACGCTCACCCCCTATTTCACGCGGGCCAGTACATCATCGATCGTACCTGCATTCAGGAAGTAGCTCTCCGGAATATCGTCATGCTTTCCTTCCAGAATCTCCTTAAAGCCGCGGATCGTCTCACTGATCGGCACATACTTTCCATCATATCCGGTAAACTGCTCCGCCACATAGAACGGCTGGGATAAAAATCTCTGTACCCTTCTTGCTCTGGAAACAACCAGTTTATCTTCCTCAGAAAGTTCGTCCATACCGAGGATCGCAATGATATCCTGCAATTCTTTATATCTCTGAAGGATTTCCTGCACGCTTCTTGCCACCTTGTAATGTTCCTCACCGAGGATTCTCGGATCAAGAATTCTGGATGTGGACTCTAACGGATCAACCGCCGGATAAATACCCAGCTCCACGATGGAACGGGAAAGCACCGTCGTCGCGTCCAGATGCGCAAATGTTGTCGCCGGAGCCGGATCGGTCAAGTCATCCGCAGGCACATAAACTGCCTGAACCGATGTAATGGAACCATCCTTTGTGGATGTAATCCTCTCCTGCAGCGCGCCCATCTCCGTCTGCAGCGTAGGCTGATATCCTACCGCCGAAGGCATACGGCCAAGAAGCGCGGACACCTCTGAACCTGCCTGTGTAAAACGGAAAATATTGTCAATAAAGAGCAGAACGTCCTTTCCGCCCTTGTCACGGAAATACTCCGCCATCGTAAGCCCTGTCAGACCTACCCTCATTCTTGCCCCGGGGGGTTCGTTCATCTGACCGAACACCATCGTCGTCTTATCGATAACGCCGGATTCTTTCATTTCATAGTAAAGGTCGTTTCCTTCCCTGGTTCTCTCTCCCACGCCCGTAAATACGGAATATCCGCCGTGCTCCGTGGCAATGTTACGGATCAGCTCCTGGATAAGCACCGTCTTTCCTACGCCGGCACCGCCAAACAGCCCGATCTTACCGCCCTTCTGATAAGGACACAGAAGGTCGACAACCTTAATACCGGTCTCTAACAGTTCCTGCTGGGTTGACTGCTCCGAAAATTCCGGCGCAGCCCTGTGAATCGGAGTATATTCCACTTCTGCCGGCGCAGGCTGATTATCAATCGGCTCGCCGAGTACATTAAACATACGCCCCAGCGTATTTTCACCCACCGGTACGGTAATAGGAGCACCTGTCGCCTCCGCATCCATACCTCTTACCAGACCGTCCGTAGGTCCCATGGCGATACATCTCACGGTGTCATCGCCAAGGTGCTGTGATACTTCTACCACCAGCTTTCCCTCTTTTAACGGAATCCTGATCGCTTCATTAATTTCAGGAAGCTTTCCTTCCGTAAACTTGATATCCAGAACGGCACCGATAATCTGGGTAATTTTACCTATATTCTTATCTGCCATCTTTGTTTCCTTTCTTTAGCGATGCGGAACATTACTAGGAAATCGCTTCCGCACCCGCAATAATTTCTGTTAATTCCTGTGTAATGGAACCCTGACGGGCTCTGTTATACTGTAACGTCAGGTTACTGATCATTTCCTCAGCATTGCTCGTCGCCGAA
>JAAWOG010000133.1 GCA_022799355.1 Lachnospiraceae bacterium
CGAGGTGTTCTCACACCCCTCCGCTCTGCTTTTGGCTTTGACAGCTTCGGAATATTTTCAGGGCTGCATTACTGTTTATTTGTCAAGGTTCTCTTCTTTCTCTCTGCTGTTATCTCGTCAGCAGCAAAATCTATCTTACAACCTAAATCGTAGTTTGTCAACAACTTTTTTAAAATTTTTCCAAAAAATTTTAAAAACCCCAATTTTCCCCGAAATTTCGGGCTTTTTCCTTATTGCAGCTTTACGATCATACTCTCATCTCCCTTTTTCATATGCAGGGAAAGGGAAGATGTCTCTGTGATTCCTTCATCTATCTGCGTGATCAGAACATACTGCCTGTTCTCACCCGCCTCCATCTCATCCTGGGCAAAAGCAAAATCATTCAGCAGCATCGTCACAAATGCCATTCCGCCGATGCCGTTATCCCCATTGATGGAAAACATCATATCTTTTGAAAGCACATCCGCCACTGCCGATTCACCTGACATATTTGTCACCTTTAATTTGACAATCAGCAGATTCTGCCCCTCCGTCGCATCCAGAGTTGGTTCCCATTCATCGGAGCTGTCAGCGGCGTAGCTCTTTGCAATCTCGTACCCGTCATAACTCACCTGAAATCCCTCAAGCCCGATAAAATCCGCAATATTTTCCGCCTTTTGCATCCCCTCCTGCACTCCATCCGCAGTCGTAAAGGGCTGCCCCGTCTCCAATTCCGTTTCCGCTTCCTCCTCTTCCTGCACCTTCTTCTCCTCTAACGCCTCCACCTTTGCCGCAAGTTCTTCAAGACGCGCCGTCTCAGCCGCCGTATCGATCAGTCTGGAACTCGATTCTTTATTGTGCCCTAATGTGACATCCGCCGCATAAGTCGCGATCAAAGAAGCCTCCCCTTCCGTCAGTTCGGGGATCTCATTGCCGCAGCCGACAAGCATACAGGATACCATTGCTGCCGCGATTATCATTTTTGCATCTCTTATTTTCATAACCTTTTCCACCTTTTATCATTATATTTCCATTATTTTTCTTTTTGGCCGCTGTCTTTGGCTTTTTCAAATTCCGCCCAGAATTCCACACCGTTGTCATAATTTATGACGCCATATTGCTGATGCAGGGAATCCATAATTGCTTTTACGATAGAAAGCCCTATTCCGCTCCCCCCATATTCTCTGGTCCTCGCCTTATCCACCTTATAAAACTTTTCCCATAAATGAGGCAGGCTTTCCTGCGGCACCGGCTCTCCGGTATTAAAAACGGAAAGCCGCACCGTACCTTCCCGCTGCGCAATCTTCACCTCAACGATCCGTTTCCCCGAGAGATGATGCAGCGCATTGGTGACGTAATTCATGAACACTTCTTCCACTTTAAATTCATCCGCCCAGATGTATACCTTCTCCGGTGCACCAAGCTGTACTTTCGCGCCGCTTTGCCTGATCAGTATATCGGCAGACTGCAGATAATTCTTTACCAGCATCACCAGGTCAAAACGTTCCATCGTCACAACATCATTGCCGCTCTCAAGCTGATTGAGCGTCAAAAGCTTCTTTACCATGGTGTTCATTTTAGAGGCTTCATCCATGATCACATCGCAGTAAAACTCTCTGCTTTCCGCATCGTCATGGATGCCCTCTTTCAGCCCCTCCGCATACCCCTGGATCAGGGCAAGCGGCGTTTTTAACTCATGGGACACATTCGATAAAAATTCCCGCCGTCTCTCGTCAATCTCTTCCTTTTTTTCGATATCTCTTTGCAGCTCATTATTTACCGTTTTCAGTTCTGAAATTGTGCTCTCAAGCGTCTCCGAAAGTTCATTGATATTCTTTCCGAGCACCTCCACTTCCGCCGCGCCGCTCCCGTCATATTTCGCGTCAAAATCCAGATGTGCCATCCGCTCCGATATATTTGCCAGATTCAGAATCGGTTTGGATATTCTGTTTGCCATATTGTCCAATATAAAAGAACCAAGCACAATCAAAAGGATACCGGAATACAGCAAAAACCGGTTGGAAATTCTGACACTCTCCCGAATGCTCTCCATCGGCGTCCTCATCAAAAACAGATTTCCGTTATCCAGTACTCCCCACATTTCCAGATAATCCGTTCCCATACGGGAATCTTTCACGATCTGCATCGTATAATCGTTTTCCTCTTTAATAATCCTGGACTCCTGGTTCTCTTCAATACTTTCCCTGTTGAAAAAACAATCCAGAAGCTGCCGCACCAGAAATTCCGCATCATCGCTGGAACATTTCACGGTTCTTGAATCCGCGTCCAGAATGATCACGCTGATATTATATTTGCTGCAGATCCTCTGCCAGGCAATATCAAACTCATCCGTATTTAGCACACCATCGGCCGCCGCAGTGTTAAACCGCAGATAGGCATCATAAATGGCATTTTCCTTATTCCACAGATAGTACTTCCCAAGGTACGCCGTATTGGTCAGCCAGCACAGAAAAAGGACCATGATCATTGTCAAAATAAAGACAAAAGAAAACTGATTCCGTATCGTAAACTTTTTATGCTTCATATATACAGTATACACAAAAAACAGCCGCTTGCAAGCGGCT
>JAAWOG010000057.1 GCA_022799355.1 Lachnospiraceae bacterium
CATCCCGCATAATGCCCACGCCGTCCGCTATACCAATGCCGCCGTGCATCACACCGGTAAGCCCGTTCAGTGTCAGCGTCAAAGAGGAAGATAAGGTATCTTCCGTCAGTTCCATCGTACTGCGGATACTCGATAATGCCGCCTGGGTTGCGGAAATGGTCATTTCCGTGGCACCGATCAGATCCGTCAACTGTGTGATCAGCGTCTGCACATCCTCACGCACCGTCTCATCCGTCCAGCCTGCCATGGAATCCACGGTATTCATCACGCTGTTCGCCTTCTGAAGAAGCTCCTGGCTGTTGGAAATCAGCGCTTTTCCGGTATCTCCCGCCTCCACATTCAGATCTTCCAGCGTTTTTATGTAGGTGGTAAGAAAAGATTTCAGGCCGATATCCGCACCGGAAGGATCACTTATCGTAACCCCCATATCCGCCGCCGGATCGTATCCCATAGCCCTGACCGCCTCCGGTATTGCCGCATCCATAGCCGCCTTTATCTCGGGATGTCCCCCCTGATATGCAGCCAGAACTTCCCCGGCCGTCATACCTGTCTTTTCCGCAATAACTTCCGCCGCCGCTTTTGTCGCCGCCTGTGCTACCGTTACGCCGCCTTTCGTACCGGCGATTCCCTGCAGCTGCTCCAGCTTCTCCTGATCCAGCGTCCCGTCCGCAATCTCATTCAACATCCCCAGAGAGCCGTTTAAATGATCCAGATTCGCGCTCATATCCGCGCCAAAGCTGCCAAGATTCCCAATGGTATACATCATATCCGCCAGCCGGTCGATGGTCTCATCCAGATTATCCTGATCCGCCTGTGTCTGGGTATTGATGACTTCCAGATAAGTCACCACGTTCTCCAAAGAGGCGATCGCCGCGTCCGCATCCGCTTCCATGGACTCCCTGTTCTTATCATAGATCTGATGCGCCTCCTCCGCTCTCCTTAGCCCTTCTTCCACGCTTGCCAGATCATCCCGCATTCCGTCAATATTATCAAGGATCACATCCAGGGCGCCGTCCATGGCATCCACGGAATCCTCCACCGTGTCCCGGACCTCCCGCACATCATTGACGATCTCCAGGGAATCCAGCGTAGCCGGAACCACCATAAAGAATATCCCCATGCTTTCATACCTGTTCGTGCCGATATCCACCCGGAACTCGCTTTCCTCTCCGGGGAGGGATAAGAAAATCGCCGCCTTCTCCGTCCCCAGCGTCTGAAGCTGCGCCCCCGGCGCATCAATGCTCAGCGTATCCTTCATATCCACCATGGTCCCGCAGATCAGAATCATATTGTTTTTATAGTAATCAGCGATATCCTCCTTCGGCGTCACATGGATCAGCGTGGTCACAAGCCCCTCCGCCCCGCCAAGTTCCTCGCCTCTTGCTTCCACTCCGTTTAAGCGGTAGGAGACATCGATATCCCAGGGCACTTTTGTTTTCAGGTTCTCGGATTTACATTCATAGTAAAAATACTGCTTTT
Organism: Lachnospiraceae bacterium; assembly: GCA_022799355.1. Lineage (GTDB taxonomy): Bacteria > Bacillota > Clostridia > Lachnospirales > Lachnospiraceae > 1XD8-76. The sequence continues at coordinate 1,480 of JAAWOG010000057.1, forward strand.
CCGCCTGTTCCAGATTCCATGTCACTTTCCCCTCTTCCACCACCGGCTCCGTTCGGTCGCTCATATTAATGATTTCATCATACTCGCCGTAGTCCTCGATAACGGTATTGCCATTCAAAAAACACCCCTTGACTACACTGATATCGTCAATCTCCCCGTAATGGTCCATATTCACATACATGGACTCATCAATCTCCACCTTCGGCGCTTTCGCCTGCAGAGGGGTACAAACTGCCCCTGCCGTTATGATCACCGGTAAAACTGCCGCTGTTATCTTCACCAGCCTTCTATGATTCCTCATGATCCGTGTCCTCCTGCTTTCTTTCCCCATCCTTCGCATCCGTTTCATATATTTCCAGCTCCTTCCGCTTTTTTTCCTCCTGCAGCCGATCAAGCTTCTCCTGCTTCTTCGCTTCTTTCATTTTCCGCACGATAATCCCGTACTCTATCTTTTCCAGCCGCCGCAGAATCAGCGAATCCTCTTTTTCCGTCTCTCTGCGCCTCTTCGCGATACGACTCTCATCTTTCTGATTCCTTTCCTGTCTCGCTTCTTTTTTTGCACGTTTCTTTTCCATCACCCGATTGCGGATCTCCCGCTCTTTCATAATCTGTTTATCCAGCATCGTCATCAGCCCCGGCACCGCCAGCAGTACAAGGCCCATGCTCAGAATAGCGCCCCGCCCCAGCATATGGCCGATATCCTTGATTGCCTCCACGGAAACCACGAAGTAAATCGCGTAGCCCGCAACGGTCAGAATCGTACCGGATGTTAAAATGGAAAGCATACTCGCCTGCAGCGCCCCCAGCGCCGCCTTTTTCGGTTTCATCTTCTCCCGCCTGTCCAGATAATTGTTGATCAGAAGGATCGAGTAATCCACCGTCGCACCCAGCTGAATACAGCTCACCACCACCATCGCCGCAAACATAAACACCTTGCCCTGTAAATACGGAATGGCCAGATTGATACAGATCGCCGCGCTGATCGGCACAATGGCAACCACCGCCAGAAGCAGGGACTGAAAGGCGACAATCACCACCAGCGCCACACCCACCAGCGAGAAGGCGTTGACCATGGCGTAATCCGCGTCGCAGATAACTTTCAGGTCCTGAGTGGAGGGCGTATTGCCCACCACATAAGCTTCTTTGGGATAGTAACCCTTCACGATCGCCTGGATCTCATCCGATGTTTCAAAAGCCAGATCGCTCTCCGATTTTGTCCTGGTAAACACCAGCATCCTCGTGTAATGTTCTTTTCTCAGAAGATCCGTCACGCCGGAGGGTACGATCTGCTCCGGCACACCCCTCGGCAGAATATCCGACAGCGCCGTCACGCTCCTGACATAACTTAATTCCTTCAGTTCTCCCGCCAGTTCCCGCTCCGTCACCGGGGAACCGTTGGGCACCAGCACAAGATAAAGGTTGCTGCGCCCGAACTTCGATTCGATAAGCTGCTCATCGTCGTACACCACCGTTCCCACGCTGGCGCCCAAGGCACTGTTTCCGTAGGTATTGACATTGGAATTCTGCATCAGGTAAGTGGGCAGAAAGACAATGGCAATAAAGACTACGACAACATAGCGAAGTTTAAATACCGCGGCAGATGTCCGTTTGAAGGAGGGCATGATAATCTTATGCTGCGTCCTCGCGATCAGGGCGTCAAACCGCAGAATCAATGCGGGCATAAACAGAAGTACCGTCACGATACTGCTGATAATGCTCTTGCCCAGCACAAACCCCAGATCCTGCCCGATCAGAAAATGCATGAAAAACAGTGCCATAAATCCCACAAAGGTGGTCATCCCGCTCGAGAGCACCGACACCGCCGCGTGCCGTATGGCATTTGCCATCGCCTTCTCCTTGTCAGGCTCTTTCTCCTTCTCCCGCATAAACGTATGTAAAAGGAAGATCGAATAGTCTATGGAGATCGCAAGCTGCAGCACCGCCGCCACCGAATTGCTGATAAAGGATATCTCCCCCCGCAGAATATTGCTTCCCATATTGATCACGATCGCCACGCCCATAACGATCAAAAACAGGAAGGGCTCCGCCCAGGAATCCGTTGTGGCGCACAGGATCAAAAAGATCAGTACGATGGCGATCGCCGTGATAATCGCGATCTGCACATTCAGCGTCTCCTGCAGCGACTTGTTCTCCACCGCCGGGCCGCCGTAATGCCCCTTTTCCCCGAGAACGGCACTGATCTCATCCAGCGCCGCACTGGTCAGCTCCGATGTGTCCCCCTCCGTAAAAGTCACATCCATCACGGCGCAGTTGTCCTTGTAATAATCCGTCTGTCCCGCAATATCAATAAACTCTCCCGACATATAGATATCGCTGCCAATCCACGACACCATATCCACGCCGTCCACATTTTCCAGCATCTCCTGATAAAGCTGCGCCTCATAGGGCGTCACATTCTCTATCATGATCCGCGCCGTCCCGGGATAGCCGAACTCCTCCTCCATAATATTGATCGCCTTTTTGGATTCCATGTCATCCGGCAGGTATGCCGTCAGATCGTAGTTCACTTTGATAAAAGGAATACAGAAAGCGCAGATCACCGCCAGCATAAGAAAGATTTTCATAATCTTCTCCCTGTGTCTGACGATCCCTTCCGGCAGGGAAGTCTTTCCTTTTCTGAGATCCTCCAGACGCTTCTCCCTGTTTTCCAGTTTTTCTCTTACCCTGCGGGCCGCCTCTTCCCGCGCCACCCTGTTTTCCGCTTCCGATAACTTCATATGCTGTTTCCACCTCTCAAATGCTTTTGTCTTTTAACAAGATATCTCTTTCCCTCCTTTCTGTCTTTAGACAAAATTTCCCGTTTGTTCTGTTTTTTGTCAGATGAGGGATTTTGTCTATTTCTCAAAAAGAAGTTGTCGGGTATGGTAAATATATGGCAATCTGTCATAATGGCAATCTGTCATAATGACAATTTGTCATAAGAACAATCTTTCCTAATGATAATTTGTACTAATGACAATTTGTACTAATGACAATTTGTACTAATGACAATTTGTACTAATGACAATTTGTCATTGGGAAAGCAAATCATGAGAATCAAAACCGCTGAAATCAGCGAAGAAATGAGGAAACGACATGAGTTTAAATCAGAATATGAAAACTTCTTTCTTTGAAATGCAGCTCCAGCATTTAAAACAACGCAAAAAAGGCCCGCTCACCCCCAGGGCGGCAGACCATATTCTGAAAAATTATAAGCGGATGTTCCATTTGGACAGCCCGGTCTCTTTCACAAGGGAAAACTGCGACAAATTCAGGCTTCTCTTCCCGGAAGAATCTCCGGCAGAATTGATGGAATGGATGGAATCACTGTTTCCGTAACCACGTCCTTTTTATATTGATATATGTAATAAGATAATCGTTCAATATTTCCCACCAACTCCTTCATATTTTGGGCAAGGGCCTTTTCATCCCCCTTCATGCCGCCCATCGCCCACTCGATCACAACGCCTGTTAGCCCATGGGCAAATATTTTGGAAGCCAGCATCTTCTTATCCGCCGAAAGCTGCCCTCTCACGTCCAGATCCTCCACCGCCGTCTCAAACAGCGTGGTCAGCATCTTCAACAGATACTCCTCAAAAAAATTGTTGGAACACTTGATCGTATTCATATAAAAAGCCTTATTCCTACGCATGATCCGCAGCAGTTCATACAGCTTTTCATCCCAGTTTCCAAAGGATATATCGGCAGTCAGCGGCACAAAGGTCTCGTTATAGTAGATCCAGTCCAGCAGTTCGTATTTATCACTGAAATGATAGTAAAAAGTCTGCCTGTTCATGCCGCATTCTTTTACGATATCCCCCACTGTCACATGCTCAAAAAGCCGCTCGGAAACCAGTCTTTTCAGGCTTTCCGCCAGTTCTCTTTTCGTGATGTTCGCATTTGCCATCTTTTTTGCCCCTTTCGGAATCACACAAATTTTGCCGCGATATCCTGCCGCACATCAATCAATCCGCCTGTCCCTGCCAAATAAGCATGGCATCTCACCCATATCCCGTTATCCCGAATACTCATTCCTTTTTATACAGCTTCAGATAGGAGGCATCCAGCACTTCCCGATACCCCATCTGCTCCATCCACTCAAATATGATATGATTCTGCGGTGAATTATAGTATACCGGATTTACCCCCAGTTCTTTATCCACCGCAATCACCGTCGGCACTTTCTCCGGATGCACCTCATAGTAACAGATAAACATCTCATTATAGGCATTCGTCCCCTGGGTGGAGGGCGTCGCGATCTGTGCCCCTGTCCAGAGGTATACCACATTTTCGCTGCCGATATACAAAAGCTTATCCTCCGGCAAAAGCGCCCCGGTCAGCACCTGGTAATCATCCTCCAGCACGGTTGCCGTATCTTCCACCATATAAATTCCCTTAGCAGCCCCCACCCTGATTTTTTTCATCGGTGCAAGGAGCGTGACTTCCATACAGCCGGAAACCCGCATCTGCACCAGTTTACAGACAAGCAGCCCGAAAATCACCGCCAGTACGCCCGCCCACACAAGCCCCCGCTCCCAGCGCATCGTCTTCTGGACATTCCATACTTTTACGGTACCTCTTGTGGAAACCGGCATATCCGGCTCCTCCACCACCGTCTCATAACGGCTGCCCAGCATCCAGACTGCCGCAATCACGCCGATATACATCTTAGACATGGAAGTATTTACATCCATATTCGTCATAATGAGAACTGACAGAAGTGTCATAAACCCGGGCAGTATCCCGAACCACAGACATATTCTGTTTTCTTCCGTTTTCTTCGCCGAATACAGCAAAAGTCCCATCAGGGAGACGGCAAAAAACCGCCATGTCATAAAGAACTGGTTTTCATTGAAAAAAAGACAGCCCGCTCCCTGCCAGATACCCATTGCCAAAAGCAAAAGAGCCGCGCCCAGATATACGGTCTCCTTCCACCGGTCCTTCTTTTCCAGTGATTTCTCCTTGCAGAAACCGAGCAGAAATCCCGCCAGAACGGATACCCCCATAACAAATACCACCGGCAGCAGAATTTCCAGAAACTGCACGCCGAAAATTTTCCACTTCACGGCGCCCTCAACCAGCGTATGGGACTCATCCTGAAATATCTGGCCGACGTAGAAAAAAAACTTTCTCGGTGTCAAATAACTGCACAGATACGCCAGAAAAGCCAAACCCGGAATAGACGCGCCCACAGTAAAAAGCGTCCCTTCCCAGAAGATCCTTTTGCCCTTTTCTTCCCTTCTTCCGTCCCTCTTTCCGCACCACAAAATCCCAAAAAGATATACCGGATAAAGCAGGATCAGCGCAGGATAGGAAAACATCTGCATCACCAGCAGGATTCCCGCCGCCGCAAGATACCCCTTTTTTTCCCGCTCTCCGTGATAATACCGGTAAAAGCACAAAAAGATCAGCAGAATACACCAGTACTGCTGCAATTCAAACTCGGGACACTGCACCCACTTGGGCAGAAAATTCAGATGAAGAAACACAAGCAGAAGGGAAAAAGTCTTCTTCATATTGCCCGCCCCTCTGGCCGTCCTATATAAAATTACACCCGTTATGATATGAATCAGCGTACCGATCACTCTGGCATAGACCACAAGATAATCCGCGGTGCCTGCAAGCTTTACATACAGCCACAGAAACGGCGCCAGAAATATCCCGCCGAGCTGATGGGATTCCCAGAGATCCAGAAACAGCTTCTCCCCCGCTGCCAGACGGTATCCTACCGCAAGCGCATAACTCTCATCGATATCCAGGCTGACAAAAATCGTCTTTACCGCAGCCAGCACCGAAAACACCAAAAGAACAAGGCATATGCCCTGTTCCACATAATCCGTTATCCTCTTATTTTTCCGCTCCCTCATTCGTCCCTTTTCCATCTTTATTCCTGATCAGCTCCACCAGATTCAACTGAAACTCAAAGTCCCGCCTGCTCTTAATCGCATTGCTGGATAATATCAGCCCTGCAAAAAATGCCTGCAATGCCGCCAGCATCACAAAACAGCAGACAAACAGCGTAGGAAAGCGATCCACCAGCCCTGTCTCAAAATAAGTTACCAGCACCGGGATTAAAAAACCAATGGAGAGCAGCGCCAGCATCACACTGATCAGCGTAAAAAACTTAAAGGGCTGATAATTCCGAAACAGCCTCCCGATGGTCCCCAGCACCTTCATCCCGTCCGAATAGGTATTCAGCTTGGAAACACTCCCCACAGGCCTGTCCCTGTACTCCACGATCACATTGTCGATGGCCATATTATTATTCACCGCATGGATGGTCATCTCCGTTTCGATCTCAAATCCCCTTGAGAGAATCGGAAAAGTCTTCGCGAAGCTGTAGCTGAACGCCCGGTAGCCCGTCATGATATCCTTGATATCACAGGAGAAAATCCTGTTGATTGCCATGCGCACAAGGGAATTTCCCATATTGTGAAAAGGACGCTTATTCTCCGTAAAGTAGGTGGAGGAGAGCCTGTCTCCCACCACCATGTCCGTCTGCTCTTCCAACACCTTCGCCGCCATCTCTCTCGCGTACTCCAGCGGATAGGTATCATCCCCGTCCGTCATAATATAGCACTCGGCGTCGATCTCCCGGAACATCCGCCTTATCACATTGCCTTTCCCCTGCTGATACTCATGCCGCACCACGGCGCCCGCCTCTTTTGCGATGGCCGCCGTATCGTCGGTAGAATTATTGTCATAGACATAAATGACCGCTTCCGGTATATATTTTTTTGCGTCGGCAATCACCTTTCCGATGGTTTTCGCCTCATTATAACAAGGGATCAAAAGCGCGATCCGATCCATTTTCTCTCCTCCGGCTTTCCTTTATCTTATGGCTGCAGCACTACTCTCTTAAAGTTCTTCTTTCCCCTCTTTAAGATGATGCCGTCCCCCTCAAACACATTTATGTCGTAGCAGGCCCTGATATCCGTCACCTTTTCATCATTCACACTGACACCGCCCTGCTCGATGGCACGCCGTCCCTCGGAGCGTGAAGAAACCAGCCCGGAAGCCGTCAGCATACCGATCAGATCGATTTTGCCGTCCTGGAAATTGTCCTCGGTAAGCTGTGCCTTCGGCATATTTTCTATACTGCCGCTGCCGCCAAAAAGCCCCTTAGAAGCCTCCTTTGCCTTCCCTGCCTCCTCTTCGCCGTGCACCAGATTAGTCAGTTCGTAAGCCAGAATATCCTTCGCCTCGTTTAACTGGCTGCCCTCCCATTTATCCATCTCATCAATCTGCTCGATAGGCAGGAAGGTCAGCATCCGCAGACATTTGAGCACATCCGCATCCCCGATATTCCTCCAGTACTGGTAGAACTCGTAGGGCGTGGTCTTATTGGGATCAAGCCACACGGCGCCTTTCTGCGTCTTGCCCATCTTCTTCCCCTCAGAATTCATCAAAAGGGTGATGGTCATCGCATAGGCATCTTTCCCCAGCTTTTTCCGGATCAGCTCGGTACCACCCAGCATATTGCTCCACTGATCATCCCCGCCGAACTGCATATTACAGCCGTAACGCTTGTACAGTTCAAGAAAATCGTAGGACTGCATAATCATGTAGTTAAACTCCAGAAAACTTAAGCCTTTTTCCATTCTCTGCTTATAGCACTCCGCCCGCAGCATCGTATTGACGGAGAAGCAGGCGCCGATATCCCGGATAAACTCAATGTAGTTGAGATCCCTGAGCCACTCGGCGTTGTTTACCATCATCGCCTTTCCTTCTCCGAACTCAATAAAGCGGCTCATCTGTCTCTTAAAACACTCACAGTTATGGTCGATCATCTCCGTGGTCATCATATTCCGCATATCCGTCCTGCCGGAAGGATCGCCGATCATACCCGTACCGCCGCCGATCAGCGCGATCGGCTTATTTCCTGCCATCTGCAGCCGCTTCATCAGACAGAGCGCCATAAAATGCCCCACATGCAGAGAGTCCGCCGTCGGATCAAAGCCGATATAAAATGTTGCCTTCCCATCGTTCACCAGTTCCCTTATTTCCGCTTCATCCGTGAGCTGCGCAAGCAGCCCCCTTGCCTGTAATTCCTCAAATATTTTCATAATGTTCTCCTTCTATCTCTCTTATCAATATCATTCACTGTCTTATTTTCTTTTTCCGTATCGTTCCGATAAACCAAAATACCGCCATCATAAGAAGCGACAAAAAAGCGCTTCCCGCCAGAATGCACAATATCCTGACCGGATAAGAAAACTGGTACAGATAAACCTGCACCATCTGCCCGGTCCACCAGTGAACACAGTAGATCGGCAGACTGATCTTTCCAAGCCACTCCAAAACTCTTCCGTGCACCCTGCCGGTGTAACTTACACCGCTCAAGGTGATCACCAGGGACAGTGCCAGAAAGCCCACCACCGTCTCAAAAGTGTAAGCCTCCGGATCGGAGGCCGCAAACAGAAAGCATAAAACAATGCCTGCCACTTCCAAAAGCGTAAGCAGTATTTTCACGGCTGTTCCGAATTTTTTCTCCCCGAGCCGCTTTGCCGCAAGATAGATACCGCAGCCCAGCGTCAGATTGGAAAAAGCGACCAACAGGGCGGAATATCCCACCGGCGTCGTCTCTCCCCAGCCCCAGGAACCTCCCATATGCAGAATCATCCAGCCGTGGATCAGCACCGGCACAAACCACACGATATAATGCCGAAACGCATCTTCCGCCCTCAGGCTGAGATAAACGATCAGCGGCAGCGTGATCATCATCGCCGACACATACCACAGCGGCGCGTTCATATACCGGTCCAGCCTCGCAGACACCACCCCGCCCATCGGCAGAAAAAGAAGCTCAAAGGGCAGAACCGCCAGCTCATGCACCATATCCGCCGAAAAATTCTTCACCGAAATGATACGCCAGATATACGCAATCACCGTTCCGCACGCCGCATAGGGGAATATCCTCTTCATCTTTTTCAGCGTATAATCCACCGCATAGCGCATCTTCTGAGGAATCTCCTCTTTCTCTCCCATGACATGCTTCATCGCCATCGCACCGGAAATAAAAAAGAAAAACTCCACCGCCACAAACCCGCTGGGCAAAATCGTCCCCGTCTCAAAATCTCTGGCGTTGTGATGTATCACAATCATCACGCAGAACAAAAATCTGCACAACTCGATATATCCGTTTTTTATTTTCCGGATTTCAGTTTTTTTCCTGTCCATAAATATATCTCTCTTATCCATATATGAATCAAACTATACGAAACTTACCGTTTTGTCAATAACTGTTATGATATCCGGCAGCTTACCTACCCTTTGTTCGCCATCAGCTTAATCATCCCCTCATTGAGCCCTTTGACCGTCAGCTTATACATCGGAAGCATCTCCTTGATCGCTGTTTCCGCCTCCCGCCAGGGCGCTCTGCCCGGCGCCATCTTGGGGTTCATCCACACGATCTTCTTATAATGCTTTTTCATAAGCAGCAGCCATTCGTAACCGGAGAGCCCGCCGTTTGGCCCCCTGTAGTTTCCGCTGGTGGAATACAGCTCCTCCGGCGCCATCGCCGCATCGCCGACGATAATCACCTTGTAATCACTGTCCAGATTGCGGAACATCCACTCCGTATCCACCCACTCTCCGTTCTCACACTCCGGTGTCTTATAGAGCTTACTGTAGATACAGTTATGAAAATAATAACATTTTACATCCTTAAAATGGTTCGATTTGTTCACCGCCTGAAACAGATCATTCATCAGTGAACTGTAAGGGATCATCGTCCCGCCGGAATCAAAGAGCAACAAAAGCTTTACCGCATTCTTTCTGGGCTTCTCCATCACGATCTGCAGACAGCCGCCGTTGTTGCAGGTCTTATCCACGGTGCCCGGAATATCCAGCTCCGTTTTCGGGATATCCAGTTTTGTGGAAAACTGCCGAAGCCGCCGGAAGGCAAGCTGAAACTGCCTGTTGTCCAGCACCCTGTCGTCCCGGAAATCCTTGTATTTCCGGGCGCCGATCACCGAAAAGGCGGACTGATAGCCGGTCTTGCCGCCGACTCTGACACCGCCCACATTGCCGCCCATATTGCCGAAAGAGGTTTTGCCCATGGTGCCGATCCAGAAGGAACCGCCGTTGTGCTCCTCGTTCTGATCCCGCAGCCTGTCCTTGAAGGTCTGCTCCACATCTTCCTTATCGATGACGGTATTGTCCTCCATCTGGTTCAGGTGCGCCCTCGCCTCCTCGTGCGCCAGTTCCATCATATCAGACTTATCGAGCCAGCGCAGCATCTGCGCCGTGACTTCATTTTCGCTCTTTACGCCCTTGAAGCACTCCTCAAAGGCCATATCAAATTTATCAAATTCCGTCTCACTCTTCACAAGGATCATCCTCGCAAGATAGTAGAACTGTGTAAGGCTGCTGCCCGCCATGCCCTTCTCCAGAGCATTTTGCAGCGTCAGCCACTCGCTCATCGTGATATGAAGCCCCTTTGCCTTACATATCTGAAAAAAAGGATAAAACATATTTTGTCTCCTATTTCAGTTCCGCATCTGATCTTCCAGTGTCAGAAACGCAGAGCCATTTCCAGCCGTTTTCACGTCTGGAAATCCTCTGGACACTGTTCGCTCAGATGCTGTTTCCAGTTCCGCATCTGATCTTCCGCACCCGGATCAGATGCCGTGCTGGCGTACTGTCTCCAGATCCTCATCCTTCTTTACGACAACGCCGAGGAACGGCATCTTTGCGCGCAGCACATCCGCCGGGATGCCGCCGATCTGCAGCGCGTTGATCCAGTCGATCAGTTCCGAAGTACTGGGTTTTTTACGGATATCGCGCATCGCACGGATATCGTAGAAGATCTCCATCGCCTGTTTCATCAGATTCTCCTCCACATCGGGATAATGTGTCTTTACGATCTCTTCCATCAGCTCCTTATCCGGGAAATCGATGTAATGGAAGATACATCTTCTCAGGAACGCGTCCGGCAGTTCCTTCTCCGCGTTGGACGTAATGATCACAATCGGACGATGTTTTGCCTTCACCGTGCGTTTTGTCTCATGAATATAAAATTCCATCTGGTCCAGCTCCCAGAGCAGGTCGTTTGGAAACTCCAGATCCGCCTTGTCGATCTCGTCAATCAGAAGCACCACCTGCTCCTCCGAATCAAAGGCCTCTCCCAGCTTCCCCAGCTTGATATAGCGGGCGATATCGTCCACACCCTCCTCACCGAACTGTCCGTCGTAGAGACGCTGGATCGTATCATACATATAAAGCCCGTCCTGCGCCTTTGTTGTGGACTTGATATTCCAGATGATCAGCTTCTTTCCCAGCGACTTCGCCACCGCCTCCGCCAACATCGTCTTACCCGTACCGGGCTCCCCCTTGATCAGCAGGGGTTTCTGCAGAGCAATCGCCACATTTACGCCGTCCATCAGCTCCCTCGATGCTACATACTGGTTGGTACTGTTAAATCCCTGATTCATTCTCTTCCTCTTTCTGCACATCTTTTCTCCTGAGATCTATCTGCGAAAGATGTGCCGCCCGCAGATTTTCTTTCTTATTTTTATTAGGTTTACGGTCTGAATCTCTCTTTACGCCGGTCGGCAAAAAACGGCTTTAAAAAGTGATCCGATACCCCTCCTGGGTTCCCTGTCCGTAGCCGGAGCCGAAATACGCCTCTATCTCCTGCGCATCCTCCGGCACCTGCACATATTCCTTCACAACAACACGTTCTCCCGGCGGCAGTATTCGTCTGTTATCATATTTTGAAATGGCCGAATATCCTTCCTCCCGCTCCATCACATAGAGCCAGCCGCCATTTTCATCATAATAATCGGCGCCGATATACATGATGTCCATATATATCTTCTCATTGACCGTGTTGGTGAAATACCAGGAAACCTCTACCACTTTCCCACCGTCGTCATCCGAATATGTAAGATATCCCTCCGGTGCTTCCTTCACAACCTTTGCACTGTAATCTTCCACCGTCGGATAAGGATTTTGGATATCATAATATATCTGGCTTACATAAACGGAATAAAAGAAAGCGCAAAATATGATCACCACTCCGCAGATGACACCAAATATTATATTCACCTTCTTTGTCATGCTTCATCCTCCCCGAGCTGCAGTGGAACGCTCACCCTTTTCTGCAGGATGGAAATATCGTTTTCCTCGTTTGTCTCATCAAAAGAGATGGTAATCTCCTCCGCCGCTTCATCCACCAGAAAATAAAAAGCGCCCATCCTTCCATTCTTGGAACCGTAACCCAGATAATTGTACCCGGTCAGAATCTCCGCCCCCATAGACTCCTGCATGGAATAAAGACCATCCAATATATCTTCCTCCGTATCATAGTCCTCCGTCAGATCGGATTCCTCAAAATATGCACCGCCGAAGATATCATCCTCCACGACATAGCTGTCCAGATATTCTTTGCAGGAGACGCCGTCAAAAACATACACCGTAGCGGAATCCTGGTACTCGCTGTCTTCATTCGCAGGCAGTATCTCCACCGATACCGCAACCAGCTTTTCCCCTGCCGGCAGGCTGCTCATCTCCATGGCTTTCACCCCTCTCACCGTTAAAAGCCAGCCGCTTATCTCAAAAAGCTCGCCCACTCCCGCCGTCTGCCGTTCATATTCCAATGTCTGATAATTTTCCATTACCTGCTGCTTTTTCACATTGCACAAAAGGGCGGTGCCGGCCACCGCAAGCACCATGATCGCCGCAAATACCGGCACAAGGAAGTTCCTCTTTTTCTTCTCTTCATACAGCTTTGCCTGACCGTAATTTTTCTGCCCGGGGAAGCCGCCCTGTCCCTGCCGCGCCATGGGCTTATGCATATTATACTTATCGTACATCTCATGCAGTCTGTCATGCTGCCTCGCCGCCTGCGCCGCAGTGGATACTTTTTTGTCATCATCAAACCTGGCGCTGAAATACTGACTTACATCAACCTCCGCCCGTTTGTTCTGAAAGAATCCGCACTTCGGACAGATCCTGCTGTACATCTCCTCATCGAAGTTCTTCCCACACCTGCCGCATCTCATAATATTTTACCACCCCGTACTGATCTCAATCTTCTTATCCCGCAGCATCAGCTCATCCAGCGCCTGCGCCGCCGGCTTTCCTTCAAACAATACAAGATTCACCTGTTCTATAATCGGCATTTCCACGTCATACTTTCCGGCAAGCCCCATAGCCGCCTTTGCGGAGTACACTCCCTCTACCACCTGTTTCACTTCATCCATGGCTTCCTGCATACTTTTTCCCTGCCCGATCAAAATACCGGCGCGCCTGTTGCGGGAATGCATGGACGCACAGGTGACAATCAGGTCCCCGATGCCGGTGAGCCCGCAGAAAGTCTCCAGCTTTCCGCCCATGGCAAGCCCCAGCCTGCCGATCTCGGTCATGCCCCGGGTGATCAGCGCCGCCTTTGTGTTATCGCCGCAGCCAAGGCCGTCCGCAATACCTGCGGCAAGCGCAATCACATTTTTCAGCGCGCCGCCCAGTTCGATTCCCAGCATATCCGGGCTCGTATAAACCCGGAACACTTTGTTCATCAGCAGATTCTGTATATATTCGGCGGTCTTTTTTGACTTAGCGCCGGCTACGATCGTTGTGGGCATTCCCTTTCCCACTTCCTCCGCATGGGAAGGTCCCGAGAGCACCGCCACATCCGCGCCGGGCACTTCCTCCTCTATGATCTCCGAGAGTGTCATCAGCGTTTTTTCCTCCACGCCCTTTGCCACATTGACAAGGATCTGTCCCTCTTTCACAAAAGGTTTCATCATTGCCGCCGTGCTCCTCGTAAAGGGCGAAGGAACTGCCAGAATGCACAGATCCATCCCGTCTATCGCATCCCTCAATTCCGTCGTATAAGAAATATTTTCCGGCAGCTTTACCCCCGGCAGTTTGTCCAGATGTTCTCTGTTTTTCCGCAGCATCTCGATCTCTTCTTTCACGATAGACCAGACTACTACGTCATGTCCGTTGTCCGCTGCCAGTTTGGAGATCGCCGTCCCCCAGCTTCCTGCTCCGATCAGTCCTATTTTTGCCATGTTTTTTCCTTCTCTCCGTCTGAAATACTATAGTTTTGTTTACTGCTCTTTTAGTTCTGTTTTTCTTCCTTTTTCTTTAAATAGGTTTTGCGTTCCTCTCCCTTTACCAGCCGCTTTATATTTTCCCGGTGCTTATAATAAGCCATCAGAGCCAAAACCCCCGAGACAATATACATCTCATTCAGTGCCGCCTGGGACATCCCGAAAACACCCATCTGTCCCTCTATGATAATCTGGATCATAAAGCCCGCATAGACAAGGAGAGATCCCAGAGACACATAGTGGGTTGTAAAGAATGTGCCGAAGAACACGATAACACCCATAATAAAAAAGCTCCAGTGGAAACAGATGATCAGTCCGGCAGTCGCCGCAATCCCCTTGCCGCCCCTGAAATTCATATAAAAGGGAAAATTATGTCCCAGGATCGCCCCTGCCGCCGCATACAGCACAAACAGGTAGTTTACATCCGCCCCAAGCCGCGGCGCAATCACAAACCGCGCCAGAAGACACGCCACAGCACACTTTAAAATATCACCGAAAAGCACCAGCACGCCGGCCTTCACGCCGAAAGTCCGCAGCGTGTTCGTGGTGCCCGCATTGCCGCTGCCCTTTTCCCTGATATCGATCCCTTTTGATTTCCCGTAGATATAAGCTGTCTGAAACAGCCCGCACAGATAGCCGACTGCCACACAGATAATTCGTCCCAACATGTTTACTTCTCCTATTCCAGTTCCGCATCTGCTGATCACAGCACCTTACCGGCAGAGATATTTTCGAACGCTCTCACGTTCGCAAATCCTCTGGGCGCTGTTCGCTGCAGATGCTGTTTTTCTATTCCAGTTCCGCATCTGCTGCTCTCAGCATTTGCTCTTTATTTCTCCCCTTTGCGTTCTCTGATGAAAAATTTCAACGGCGTTCCGCGGAAGCCGAAGGTCTCACGGATCTGATTTTCGATATACCTGATATAGGAAAAGTGCATCAGCTCCTTATCGTTCACAAAGATCACGAAAGTAGGCGGTTTCACTGCCACCTGGGTGATATAATAGAGACGAAGGCGCTTTCCTTTATCCGCCGGCGGCTGCTGCATCGCCACCGCTTCCGACATGATCTCGTTTAACACGCCGGTAGCCACACGCAGGGCGTGATTTTCATGTACCGCTTCTATTATATCATATAATTTCGGTAATCTCTGCCCTGTCAGCGCAGAAATATATAAAATTTCCGCATAAGGCATAAAGGACAGTATCTGTCGGATCTTTTTCTCGTATTCCCGCGTGGTCTTATCATCCTTTTCGATGGCATCCCATTTGTTGACCGCGATAATCATGCCCTTTCCGCGGTCATGGGCGATTCCCGCGATCTTGGCATCCTGTTCGGTCACACCGTCCACCGCGTCGATCACAAGGACCACGATATCCGCCCGTTCCACCGCACTGACCGTGCGGATGATCATAAAACGTTCCAGTTCTTCCTTGATCTTGTTTTTCCGGCGCAGCCCCGCGGTATCGATAAACACATACTCTTTGCCGTGATAGGTCACTTCCGTGTCCACCGCATCCCGGGTGGTACCTGCGATATCGGAAACGATCAGCCGGTTTTCTCCGAGCAGCCGGTTGATAATCGAAGATTTTCCCACATTGGGCTTACCCACGATCGCCACTCTGATCTTGTCATCGTCCTCCTCCTCTCCCGCACTCTCCGGGAAATGGGCAATAACCGCATCCAGCATCTCACCGAGCCCCAGCCTGTTTGCCGCGGAAATGGCAAAAGGCTCTCCGATGCCCAGATTATAAAATTCATAGACCGAAAGCATATCCCGCTCGAAACTGTCCACCTTATTTACCACCAGAATAACCGGCTTCCCGGCTTTCCGCAGCATATCCGCCACCTTGGAATCGGAATCTACCAGCCCCTGCTTCACATCCACCATAAACAAAATGACATCCGCCGTATCGATAGCGATCTGCGCCTGCTCCCGCATCTGGGAGAGCAGGATATCCTTGCTCTCGGGCTCGATACCGCCCGTATCAACCAGCGTAAACCTGTGATCCAGCCACTCCGCATCCGCGTAAATCCTGTCCCGGGTGATGCCCGGCGTATCCTTTACGATTGATATTCTTTCTCCGGCAAGCACGTTAAACAGCGTGGACTTTCCTACATTCGGCCTGCCCACCACCGCTACCACCGGTTTTCCTCTCTTTTTTGCCATAATCCGCACCAGGGCGCAAAATACGCCCCTTCCTTTACTTTTATTTACATACTATATTTTTTATTTTAGTCTTCCCCGGTTCCATAAATCCCATCTCTCCCGAGCATACGGGAAAGCAGATCATACCCGCTTGATTTTACAATATCTACCCGCACTTGTAAAGTTTTTTCCACTTCCTTAACGGTCACGTCGTCCAAAAAAACATCCGTACCGCTGCGCAGCATATTGATGGGCAGAAGCAGTCTCTCCCCCAGTTCCTTTCCCTGTAGCTGCTCCATAATGTCCTGTCCCGTCAAAAGCCCCGACACGGTGATCTTCTCCCCGAAAAAACGGTTGATGATCTCATAGACATGGATATGCAGATGGGGATAAAGAGCCATCACCTGATCCGCCATCTCCCTGATCGTAGAAAAGGCAAGCTTCCCGGTGGCAAGGGATATCCTCCCGGCAGCCAACTCCTCCTGCACAGCCCTCTCCCCGTCAGATTCCAGCCGCTCCCCGTACACGCTCTCTCCTGCCTGCTTTTCCCTGTCTTTTCCGCTCTGCCTGAAAAGGCGCTCCCGCTCCCTGTCAAGCGCATCCTGAAACTCATCCCGCAAAAGCCTGAGCATCCCCACGCCGTTTTCCAACTGCAGATATCCGTCATAACGCTCCGCCTCCGGCAGATCACGCCCCGCCAGCAGATACCATTCGTCGGAAGCATGTACAAAATGAACGCCGTGCCCCGCCATAATTCTGCTCTGCCAGCCTTCTATAAGGTCTATGACAGCTTCCGCATCCTCCTTTGTAAAAGGCTCAAGAGGATACAGCCCATCCCGGAACGCCGAAAGCCCCACCGGCACAACTGACACACTTGTCAGATGCGGCAGATACTTTGCCAGATCCGATATGCTCCGCTCCAGCTGCTCCCCGTCATTGATCCCCTTGCAGAGCACGATCTGCCCGTTCATCTCAATGCCCGCCTCAAAGAGCCTGTCCGCCTTTTTCAGCGCCTCCCCCGCAAACCTGTTGTGCAGCATCATGCAGCGAAGCTCCGGATTTGTGGTCTGGAAAGAAATATTGATGGGCTCCAGCCGATAGCGGATGATCCTTTCGATATCGTGTTCCGACATATTGGTCAGCGTCACATAATTCCCCTGCAAAAAAGACAGCCTGGAATCGTCGTCTTTAAAGTACAGCGTCTCCCGCATTCCCTTCGGCATCTGATCGATAAAACAGAAGATACACTTGTTGTGGCAGCTCCTGTACTCATCCATCAGGCCATTTTCAAATTCCAGCCCCAGATCTTCCCCGGGCTCCTTCTCGATTTCTAAAATACATTCCTCCCCGTCCTTTGTCAGCACGGCAACTTCAATATAATCATCCTGTACCAGATACTGATAGTCAAAAATATCGACAATTTCCTGTCCATTGATCCTTAAGACGGCATCCCCCGGCTCTAACCCAAGCTCCCCGGCAATGCTCTCCGGCAATACTTTTTGTATGATATGTCCCTTTGCTTTCACGCTTTTCGTTCTGCTCCTTCTTGTTAACCTCTTGAAGATATTTGTCACCAACTGCTATTTGTCTATTATACACGGTTACGCTGATCATCTCAACGAAATAAAATAAACTCACTCCATAAAAGAAAGCACAAAATTCCCTTGACGTGCTACGAAGAATGTTATAAATTTAAAGAGATCTGAAATTTCGACAATCCCGGCGGCGCAGGATCGATCTCCTGCGGCGGCGCAGTTTATCACTTACGCAAACCAGGAGACATTTCATGGCTGACATTACTAAACTGGAACAGGCGCTTCCCACGGCACCCCTGAAAATCGTAGCTTTGGACTCTGCCGCCGAAATGGGCAAAGTCATCAACAACTATCTTGTAACGTTCCGAAAAGAAACCCATAAAGACCTGACAAACGATCCCGCTTTCCAGGGATATCATGAAGATAACTATCTCGCGGACGCTCTCTGCCCCCGTTTTGGGACCGGCGAAGGGAAAGGAGTCTTCCGGGAATCCATCCGGGGCAAGGACCTTTATATTCTGTTAGATGTCTGCAACCACAGCATCACTTACCAGATGAACGGTTATACAAACCACAAATCCCCCGATGACCACTATCAGGATCTGAAACGTATCATCTCGGCAGCCGGCGGAAAAGCCCACCGCATTACCGTTATTATGCCCTTTTTATATGAAAGCAGACAGCATAAACGAAACGGCAGGGAATCCCTCGACTGCGCCTACGCCTTAAAAGAGCTTTCCGATATGGGCGTCAGCAACATCATCACCTTCGACGCACATGATCCGCGGGTACAAAATTCCGTGCCTCTGTGCGGCTTCGACAATTTTATGCCTACATACCAGTTCACCAAGGCGCTATTGGAGGCGGAACCGGATATTATCATCGACAAGGAGCATACCCTTGTGCTCAGCCCCGATGAAGGCGCCCTGGACCGTGCCATCTATTTTGCAAACGTGCTGGGTGTGGACGTCGGAATGTTTTATAAAAGAAGGGACTATTCCACAGTCGTAAACGGTAAAAACCCTATTGTGGCGCATGAATTTCTCGGCGACAACATCGCCGGCAAGGATGCCATTATCGTGGATGATATGATCTCCTCCGGTGAAAGTATGATCGATACCGCCCGTATCTTAAAAGAATTTAAAGTAAACAGGGTGTTTATCTGCACCACCTTCGGACTTTTTACAAGCGGGCTCTCCCATTTCGACGACGCCTACGAAAAGGGCCATTTTGACAGACTGATCACCACAAACCTGACATACCAGCCGCCGGAGCTCTTAAAACGCCCTTACTATATGACGGCGGATATGAATAAATTCCTGGCATCCATTATCGATTTTATGAATCACAACGTATCTCTCAGTTTTGTGCGGACACCTACCGATAAGATCCGTAATCTGATGGAACAGCATAACAGAGCGTTAATGGAAGAAAAATAGCAGCGATCCCGCTGCTTTTTTCATTGCCTCCCCTCCCGCTTCTCTCACACCAGCTTCATAAACGCCCCCAGATTTCCCCTTTGTCCGTGGCTTGCCCGATGGGAAAACAAAAGCCCGGGATTACAGCAGGTACACAGATCCGTCACCTCGATCCGGGATGCCGAAATCCCGGCTTCCAGCATGATAAGGCGGTTTGCCTCCCACAGGTTCAGTTGATATTTTCCCGCCCCGGTCGAAAACCAGAGCCTGTCATTATCCTGACCATCATTATCCGGACTGCCATTATCCTGACCATCATTATCCGGAAAAAAAGCCTTCCGGAACTCCTCAATCACATCCTCGCTCACCTCATAACAGTCCTGGCAGATAGAAGGGCCTATCGCCGCATATAGATCCTTCGGATCGCTCCCGAAGGCTTCCTGCATCTTCTCCACCGTCTTTTTCCCGATCTTTTGTACCGTTCCACGCCAGCCGGAATGGGATAAGCCGATTGCCTTTTTCACCGGATCAACAAAAAACAGCGGCACGCAATCCGCAAAGAACGTGCAGAGCACGATCCCCCTCTCCTGTGTGATCAGCCCGTCGACATCGGTATAATCCTTCTCTTTCGTCACACCCTTTCCCTTGTCTTTTGCCGTCACAAGGCGGATATGATCCGTATGCGTCTGGTCCGAACAGACCATATCCTCCGGACTGCTCCCCAAAACGGCCGCAATCCGGCGGAAATTTTCATCCACCGCTTCCTTTTTATCCCCCCTTGTATAGCTGAGGTTCATGGATGAATAAATCCCTTCGCTGACGCCGCCCTCTCTTGTAGAAAAAAGATGGCGCACCGCTCCCGTCCTCTCCAATCCCGGAAAGGTGAGATAAGTAACGCCGTTTACCGCCCGATGCGGTTTTAAGACTTCCTGCCCGTCTTTTCCTTTTCTTTCCATCATATCGTTATCTCTCTTCCATTTACTGTGATACATAATCAAAGGCATTCCGAAACCACCTGATCCGATCTCCGCAGACCGCCACCACATCGAACCGCACCGCCGAAAAATCCCCCATATGGTGGATCATCCGGTAATAATCCGCCACCCGGCAGATCCGCCGCATCTTCCGGTAGTCCACCGCCGCCTCCGGCGCTCCCTTTTCCTCATCCCTGCGGTATTTCACCTCCACAAAAACAGTGGTCTCCCCGTCTCTTGCCACAATATCAATCTCACCGCTCCGGTTCCGAAAATTGTAGCATAAGATCCGAAGCCCCTGCTCCTCAAGAAATGCGCCCGCCCTTTTCTCATAGGCGGCGCCCACTTTCCGTTTATTCATCCGGGCCTTCCTTCCACGCTCTACTTCTTCATCTTCGCCCTGATCTTATCCATCGCATCCACAAAGACCAGAATCTCGGCCACAACCTCGTAGAGTTCCGGGGGGATCATCTCCCCGATATCCAGGCGCGAGAGCGTATCTGCAAGCTGATTGTCCTGATGAAGCGGCACACCCGCATCCTGCGCGCGCTCAATGATCCGCTCCGCCAGGGCGCCTTTCCCCGTGGCAATAATCCGGGGCGCCTCCTCATTCGGATCATATTCCAGCGCCACCGCCGTCTTCGGTTTTGTAACCTTCTCTTTTTTCTGCGCCATACCAGTTCCCCAACATGAAATATACTTCGTATCCGCTACGCCCTCACATCAAACGCCGTATAGGAAACTACCGTATCGTTCTCCTCCACGCCCCTTATGCGGGATATCACATCTGCTTCCTGCTCTTCTTTAAACTTCATCTCCGCCTGCATATGATAACCCTTCTTTTGAAGGCGCTCATTCAACACATGAATATGCTCCGCCAGAAAATCCAGAACCGCCTCATTCGCCAGTGTAAACTGCGTGGATACATTGAAGTCCTTCATCTTCACATAGATATCCAGATTTCCCAGGTGCTGCATCTCCAAATGGAGCAGCGCGCTGGAGGAACCGTCTTCGGAAACCTTCCCCTTCTTTTTCTGGTAGACATACAGTTCCCCGTGGGCATTTTCCAGGGACGCCTTCAGCGGAATCTGCAGATACGGAAACATCTGGTTTAAGTTCTGCATAAAATCCAGATTCTGATTCATCTGCTGCACCGCCTGCCCCGCCGCCGTATCCGCCTTCCCTGCCGCAGAGAACAATTCCTGTATCTGAGCCGACTGATTCTTTATTTTCTGATAAAAATTCTTCACTTCCTCTTTGTCGGCAAAACTCTCCGGCTTCATCGTCCAGTTCTCCGACAACATCCTTTTGACCTGAGACGCAAACTCCTTCTCCAGTCCCAGAAGGCGCTGCTCCAGCCCCTCCGGCAGATTGGTTCTCCCCTGATCGGCAAGCTTACCGCCCTTTACCAGCACCGTCCCGTCCTGATCGGCAAGCTGTTTTACGGCTTCCTCCCCGGCAGCCGCCGGACTCTTGCCGGAAATCCCTTCTTTTTCCCCGGCAATCTCCTTCATCATGCCGTCTAACTCCTGCAGCAGCTCTTTTACCGTGCCTTCCTTTTCCGAAACGCCTTCCGCCGCCTTCTCTTCGCCCTGCAGTACCTCCAGCATATCCTTCATAAACTGAAGCCCGGCAAGCGGCGCTCCCTCCTCCCCGAAGGAAGAAAGCACCTGCCCAAGCCCCTTTGTGATATCTTCCATGGTGTACAAAAGCTGATGCTGCATATTTTTTGCAGCTTCATACTGCGTCACGTTGGTCTCATTGATTTCCAGTCCCATCGCAGCTAATCTGACAATTGTGTCAGCAGAAGCCTGGGGAAAATCCGCCGCCGCTTTTCCCATCTCCCAGAGGCTCGTTTTATCGATCGGAAGCCCCTCCTCCATCATACTCTTCACCATCGCCAGATTCTCCGCCGTAAGCGGCATCCCGGCGGCGTTCAGCGCGCCCATGGCGGCACTCTTTCCCGCGGAAAGGTTTGTATACAAGGGGCTCAGCGTCAGTTTCTCATCGGAAGTTCCCTTCACTTCAAAAAACATATTCTGCCCCACGGAGGCTTTGATATCCCCGTCCAGCCGGGCGCCTATCTCCACGCCATTTCCCATGGCAAGCAGTATCTGGCTTCCCTGCATGGAACGGATCTGGCCGCCGATGGTCTGACCTGTCAC
>JAAWOG010000011.1 GCA_022799355.1 Lachnospiraceae bacterium
ATGCTTAAGGAGCCCGTTAAAAAGCGTCGGCACTTAACGAGGTTCCTTACGAGTTTAGTGTCCGCTACGCTGTTTCACAGGCTCTTGAAAAACAGAGCCTGCGAAAGCGTGGCGACGGAGCATTTTATGTTCCTCACGGTGTCCGGCAATCGTTAACTAAACGACATTGAAGTCCAATCTTAACGTTTTCTTTCTATTTTATCACACGCCACCCGATCTCCTCTGTCTGGACGCCTCATAGACAAGCAGCGCCGCCGACACGGCTGCATTTAAGCTTTCCAGTCTGCCTTCCATCGGGATACGGATACGCGCATCCGCCGCCTCCGCAGTCTCCTTGATCAGCCCATTCCCTTCGTTCCCGATCACAAAAGCACTGCCGCCCTGATAATCCATCTCATCATAGCAAACCGAACCTTCCAGATACGCCGCATACACTCTTACCTTCCGCTCCCGCAGAAATTCGATTTCCCGCCGCAGCTCCCCGCTTCGGTAAAAAGGTACGCGAAACAGGCTTCCCATGGTGGACCGCACCACCTTCGGCTGGTAGATATCCGCACAGTCACCGCTTAATATCACACCGGTAACCCCTGCTCCTTCCGCTGTGCGGAGGATCGTCCCAAGGTTCCCCGGATCCTGAATATTTTCCAGAAGCAATAATAAAGGCGCTTCCCCAAGCAGTTCTTCTCTCCTGTAGTCCTGCTGCGCGAGAACTGCCAGAATACCCTGAGGCGCTTTCGTATCCGACATTTTGCCGAACACCTGCTCCGTTACCTCCTCGTACCCGGTTTCGGCAAGCCTCTCTCTCATACTCTCATCCGCATTTTTCAGAAAGCGTTCCGTCACATAGGTTTCTTTTATTAAGGAAACCGGCGCCTCCCAAAAGAGCCTGCCGCCTTCTATGACGAACAGACTCTCCTCCCGGCGCAGCCTTGCCTTCTGCTGCAGGGCTGCCACATGTTTTATTTTCTCATTTGAAGTGCTTGTGATCATAATCTCCCACTTACATCGTAAATATACTGCGGAATCTCTTTCTGCATCTGCAATGCTTCCTCAATATCAAAGTCCACATACTCTCCCTTCCGATAAGCCACAACCCTGTTGGACTTACCACTACAGAGAATATCCGTCGCATAGGCTCCCATGACGGAAGCATACACCCTGTCCTTACAGGTAGGAGAACCGCCTCTTTGCATGTAACCCAAGATCGTCGCCCTTGTCTCCATGCCCGTGGCTGCCTCTATTCTTCTTGCCATCGAGGTGGAATGGCCTATACCCTCCGCATTGATGATAATATGGTGGGTTTTGCCATGTTTTCTGTTATTGATGATATTATTGATGATGCGCTGCTCATTATAATCGTATTTTTCCGGTATCAGAATATCCTCCGCACCGTTGGCAATACCGCACCAGAGCGCGATATAGCCGGCATTTCTTCCCATTACTTCGATGATACTGCACCGCTCGTGGGAAGAGGAGGTATCTCTCACCTTATCGATCGCCTGCATTGCCGTATTGATCGCCGTATCAAAGCCGATCGTATATTCCGTACAGGCAATATCCAGATCGATCGTACCGGGCACTCCGATGGTATTGATTCCCTGACGCGAAAGCGCCTGCGCCCCGCGGTAGGAACCGTCTCCGCCGATCACCACCACGCCGTCAATCCCGTACTTTCTGCAGATCTCCGCCCCCTTTGCCTGCCCCTCTTCGTACTTAAACTCCGAGCAACGCGCAGTCCCCAGGATCGTACCGCCCCGCTGGATTGTATCCGACACGCTGGTCCTGTCCAGATCTATGATCTCTTCATTCAAAAGTCCCTGATAACCCTTCTTGATTCCCTTTACCTTTACACCGTTGCTGATCGCTTTTCTAACGACCGCACGGATCGCCGCATTCATCCCCGGCGCATCTCCGCCGCTTGTCAGAACGCCTATTGTTTTCATTTCTTTTGACATACGAATTTTCCCTCCGGCTCTCCTGCTTTTTTTCGGATAAAATTCATCTTCCGCAACAGATTTATCATAATCTATTTTGGAGAATTTTTCAAGTACTCAATCCAATCTAAACCTCACTGTTATCCTGTTTTACCGCACTTTCACATTCCCCTTCGAGAGCACCCCTTCCAGCGCCGTAAGCACCGTTTTATCCGCCCGCACATTTTTATTCGGCGGAAGCTTTTTCATCTGCTTTGTCTCTTCTATATAATAGATAACCTGATCCGGTCCCTCGGAAGTATTCAGGATCTCCTCCACCTGCCCCTCCTTATCCCGGTATGCTGCCATAGTGTCAAATTTAAGCCACAGCTTCTTTGGTATCTCATCAAACCCCTCTATTTTCTCACAGATCAGCTTGGCATCCTTCTCCTCCTCCGCCGAAACACGTCCGTAGATAAAGATCTTCTCCTCCTCTTTCAGCTTATCGGCGTATTTCTCATAGCTCTTCGGAAAAACGATAACCTCCACCGAACCAACCAAGTCCTCCAGCTTGATAAATGCCATCACCTTGTTATCCTTCGTATATTTGATGGTCTTATCCGCCACCATGCCCCCGATCATGGCTCTGCTGCCATCCGTCACACCTGCCTCACCGGTCTCCTCCTGCAAAAAGAACTCCGCAGTACGCGCCGTGATATGCTTCTCCCAGATGTCCTGATACTCCTCCAGCGGATGCCCGCTGATATAAATGCCCAGCACCTCCTTCTCAAAGGAAAGCATCAGTTCCTTCGGATACTCTCCCACATCCGGCAGCTTTACGTCAAACTCCTCCTTCTGATCCTCCCCCACCAGATCAAAGAGCGACATCTGTCCAGCCATATTGTTCTTTTTATCCTGCTGAATCCCCTCCATAATCCGGACGTAGACGCACATATACTGCTTTCTCGTCCCCCCCAGGGAATCAAAGGCGCCGGCTTTGATCAGGTTTTCCATCGCCTTCTTATTGACTTCTCCGGTCAGTCTCGTGATAAAATCTTTGATATTCGTGTAAGGACCTCTTGCCCTCCTCTCCTCCACAAGGGCATCGATGGCAGGCTTTCCGATGGAACGGATTGCAGTCAGCGCATAGCGGATACTGCCGTTTGAGACGGAAAACCCGGCTTCCCCCTCATTGATATCCGGCGACAGAATCCGAATCCCCATATTTCTGCACACCAGAATGTACTCCGCAACCTTCCCCGGATTGTTAATCACCGATGTCAAAAGGGCCGCCATAAATTCTACCGGATAATAATATTTCAGCCACGCCGTCTGATAAGCGACCACCGCATAACAGGCGGCATGGGACTTATTAAAGGCATACTTGGCAAAATCCGTCATATCCTCATAAATCTGTTTTGCCACCTGCTCGGAAATCCCTCTTGCCACACAGCCCGGCACATTTTCCTCCGCATTGCCATAAATAAAATTCTTCCGCTCCTGCTCCATCACATACTGCTTTTTCTTACTCATGGCACGGCGCACCAGATCGCTCCTGCCCAGCGTATAGCCGCCCAGGTCACGGACAATCTGCATCACCTGTTCCTGGTACACGATACAGCCGTAGGTAGGGGCAAGGATCGGTTTCAGTTCCGGACAGGGATAACTCACTTCCCCCTCGCTGTTCTTTCCCTTGATATACTTGGGTATAAAGTCCATGGGACCGGGGCGGAACAGGGATATCCCGGCTATGATGTCCTCAAAATTCCGGGGCTTTAATTCCTTCATAAAGTTCCGCATGCCGCCGCTTTCCAACTGGAACACGCCCTCCGTCTTTCCTGTGCCGATGGCCGCAAATACCTTATCGTCATTGTATTCCATATGATCCATATCCGGCACATCGCCGCCGTTTTCGGCGATCATCCGACAGGCATTCCGGATCACGCCCAGATTTCTGAGCCCCAGAAAGTCCATCTTCAGAAGCCCCAGCTCTTCTATCGTCGTCATCGTAAACTCCGTCACGATGGAACCGTCCTGGGCTCTGGCAAGGGGCACAAAATCCTCCGCAGGCTCCTTACAGATCACCACCCCCGCCGCATGCATCGACATATTCCTGGGCAGTCCCTCCAGCCTTCTGCACATATCGATCAGGCGCTTTACCTCCTCATCGCTTTCATAGAGCTGCTTAAGTTCCGGGTTGATCGTCAGCGCCCTGTCGATCGTGATATTCAGCTCCCGTGGGATCAGTTTTGCGATGGAATCCACAAAGGCGTAGGGCTGCTCCATCACTCGTCCCACGTCCCGGATTACAGCCTTTGCCGCCATGGTGCCGAAGGTCACGATCTGTACCACCCTGTCCTCGCCGTATTTATCCCGCACATAATCGATCACATCCTGCCTTCCCTCATCCCCGAAGTCCACATCGATATCCGGCATGGATACCCGCTCCGGATTTAAGAAGCGCTCAAACAGAAGTCCGTATTTTATAGGATCGATGTCCGTGATCCGAAGACAGTAGGAGACAATGCTGCCCGCTGCGGAGCCCCTGCCCGGCCCGACAGGAATGTCATGTTCTCTGGCATAATTGATATAATCCCAGACAATCAGAAAATAGTCCACATAGCCCATATCCCGGATAACGCCCAGTTCATAGGAAAGCCGCTCTTTCAGCTCCTCCCCGCCCTCAGGATATCTCTCCTGCATCCCCTTCTCACAAAGATACTCCAGATAACTCAGGGACGTAAATCCATCCGGCACCTCATACTTCGGCAGTTTTGTTACCCCGAACTCGATCTCCACATGACACCGGTCCGCTATCCGCTGGGTATTCTCCACCGCCTCCCAGGCATAGGGAAACAGTCCCTTCATCTCCTCCTCGCTCTTGACATAATACTGGCCGCCCTCATAGCGCATCCTGTTCTCGTCCGAGAGTGTTTTTCCGGTCTGGATACACAGAAGGATATCATGGGGTTCCACATCCTCCGCATAAGTATAATGTACGTCATTGGTACACACCAACGGGATATCCAGCTTTTTTGACATACCGATCAGCGCCGCATTTACCGTGGACTGCAGGGGAATGCCGTGATCCTGCAGTTCCAGAAAATAGTTGCCCTTTCCAAAGCATTCCTCATATTTCAGCGCCGCCTTCTCCGCCTCCTCGATCATCCCCTTCTCGATATAGCGGGGCACCTCCCCGGCAAGACAGGCGGAAAGCGCAATGATCCCCTCATGAAACTCCCGCAGTAATTCCATATCCACCCTCGGCCTGTAGTAATACCCTTCCGTATGTCCGCGGCTCACGATCTTCATCAGATTCTCATACCCTTTATTGTTCTCCGCCAGAAGTACCAGATGGTAATACCTGTCATCGCCCCCGGATATTTCCCTGTCAAATCTGGAGTTCGGCGCCACATACACCTCGCACCCCAGGATCGGATTGATCCCCTCCTCCTTACAGGCGCGGTAAAAATCAATGACGCCGTACATTACACCATGGTCCGTAATAGCGGCGGAATCCATCCCCAGCTCCTTCACCCGTTTCACATATTCTTTTATCTTATTGGAACCGTCTAATAAACTGTACTCGGTGTGGACATGTAAATGGGTAAATGCCATGGCGTTTTCTCCTCTGTCAGCGAAAATCCGCTGAATCTTATCCTGTCAAAATAAAAAAGTTATCTACCAAAAAGGGAGCCTGCCGCCCATCTCATCACGTTAAAGCTTCCGTTCGCCCTTAAACGCAACAAAATGGAACAAGCCGCTCCCTATATTTTACAGGTATTTCTTCAGATTTTCAACCTTATCCAGCCTCTCCCAGGGAAGATCCAGATCATTTCTGCCGAAATGTCCGTAGGCTGCCGTCTGTTTATAGATCGGACGTCTTAAATCCAGCATCTTGATGATGCCTGCCGGACGAAGGTCAAAGTTTTCCCGGATGATATCCACCAGCTTGTCGTCGGAAACCTTTCCGGTTCCGTCGGTATCCACCATAACGGAGGTAGGCTGTGCCACACCGATCGCGTAGGAAAGCTGGATTTCGCACTTATCCGCAAGCCCTGCCGCCACGATGTTCTTTGCCACATACCTTGCCGCATAAGCCGCCGAACGGTCCACCTTCGTGCAGTCCTTGCCGGAGAACGCTCCGCCGCCGTGGCGCGCGTATCCGCCGTATGTATCCACGATGATCTTCCTTCCCGTGAGCCCTGCGTCCCCGTGAGGCCCGCCGATCACAAAACGTCCTGTGGGATTGATAAAGAATTTTGTCTCCGCATCGATCATCTCCGCAGGAAGTACCGGATCAAACACATATTTTTTGATATCCTCATGGATCTGTTCCTGTGTCACATCCGCATCATGCTGGGTGGAAAGTACTACCGCCTCCAGTCTTACGGGTTTTCCCACCTCGTCATACTCCACGGAAACCTGGCTCTTGCCGTCCGGGCGCAGATATTTCAGCGTGCCGTCCTTGCGGACCTTTGTGAGCTGTTTTGCCAGCTTATGTGCCAGATCGATGGGATAGGGCATATAGTCTTCCGTCTCATTGGTGGCATAACCGAACATCATGCCCTGATCGCCGGCGCCGATCGCTTCTAACTGCTCATCGCTCATCCCGCTCTCGGCTTCCGCCTTCTTTGCCTCAAGCGCCTTGTCAACGCCCATGGCAATATCGGATGACTGCTCGTCAATGGCAACCAGTACGGCACAGGTGTTGGCGTCAAAGCCGTAATCGGACTTGTCATAGCCGATCTCCTTCACCGTATCGCGCACTACCTTCTGCATATCCACATAGGCCTTTGTCGTAATCTCGCCGGTTACCAGTACAAACCCGGTACATGCCGCCGTCTCACATGCCACACGGCTCATCGGATCCTGCTCCATGCAGGCATCCAGGATCGCATCGGAGATCGCGTCACAGACTTTGTCGGGATGCCCCTCCGTGACGGATTCCGAAGTAAATAATCTTTTCTCCATTTGTTTTTCCTCCTGAATATCTATGGGCTCCTGCCCACAATGCGGGATTCGCTCTGCGAACCCGAAACAATAGGTGATGAAAATTTCCCTTTGTATCTCTGTGCAATCGAGTCTCCACGCGCAGTGCGCATCCTCGCGGAGCGTTTTTATTTCATAAGACGCAATTTCCTATGAAATAAAAAAACCGCTTCGACAATGAAGCGGACTCGGGTTAACTACCTCAAATCCTCTTATTGTTCGATCGTTCATTCGCTCAGGTTGGCACCTTCCGTTTAAGGGGTTGCCGTGGCTTCGCAGGTCCTATGTACCTCCACCACTCTGAATAAGAGAGATTCTCTGTGAAATTTTCCATATTGCTACGATATCATCTGCGGAGCGGTTTGTCAATGGGAAAATCTCTCTCCTGCTTTAAAATAACAAAATAATCAGCCTATCCCCTCCCAATGTTCCATAAAAGAAACAATTCCCTATCCTCCTCCCTCTTTTCTCCTTCAAATTTTTATGCTATACTTAACGTAATTAACTATTATCGAGAAAGGGGGGCGTTCCATGAAAAAGCTTAAGGTAGATGAGCTGATTCCCGGAATGATCACAGCCGAAGACATTTACAATTATAATGACCAGCTTATTCTCCCAAAAGGACTTGTTCTATCTGAAAAAGCCATTACAAAGCTTCAGTTTTACGCAGTCTATCATGTCCGTATAGAAGATGAAATGGCGACAACGGACGAAAGTATTCCGGAATCTTTTCCTGCCCCGGAAGAAATTCCTGCTGAAATTCCTCCTGAACCAACAATGGCGGAACTTCCTGCCGGAGATATACCTGCGCCTGCGATCGAAGAGATTCCTGTCGATATGATTCCCGAATCCGTAATAGAGGAAATCCCTGCCGAGATCGTTCCGGAACCCATAACGGAGGAAATACCCGTTATCCCGGAGGCAGAGCCCGAAAAAGCAGGTCCCGGACGTGCGCCGAGGTTCTCTCCTATTACCGTAGTCCCGGCTTCTTCCTTACCTGCGGGGGGCGGTGGTTTTTCTTTCCCAACCGTTTCTTACCGGGATAAAATGAAATCCAGTGAAGACTTCACCCAGTTTAAGCAGGCTTTCGAGGAGGAAGTGGAAGATTTTAAATCCAAGATCAACGAAGTCGTTTTAAAAAATGCTCCTCTGGATGTGGATATCCTTTTAGATGATGCTTTAAACCTCATTTCCCATGGAAAAGGTTCTTTCAGCATCTTTGACATGCTCCACTCCATGCGGGAGAGCGATGATACGACCTATACCCATTGCCTCAATGTGGGGCTGTTCTGTAATGTGTTTGCCGGATGGCTCAAGCTTTCCGAAGAAGAGACAAAACTTGCCACACTCTGCGGCCTTTTGCACGATGTGGGTAAATTAAAAATTCCCGATGAGCTTCTCAAAAAAACGGAAGTCTTCACGGAGGAAGACCGGATCGCCATCAAAGCCCACACCCGGGAAGGATATCTTCTTGTAAAGAATCTGGATATTGACAGTCATATCAAAAATGCCATCTTAACTCACCATGAAAGATGTGACGGCACCGGCTACCCCTTCGGGCTTTCCGGCTTCCGGATCGATCCCTATGCCAAGATGGTTGCCATTGCCGATGTATATGATGCCATGACCTCCAATCGCGCTCATCGTAGCGCCATGTCGCCCATCCAGGCGATCGAAGTAATGCAGGCGGAGGGTATCCAGAAATATGATGTGCGCTTTATTATGATTTTCCTGGAAAATGTTATGAATACTTTTATCGGCAATCGTGTTTTGCTCAGCACCGGGGAGAAGGGCGAAATCATCTTTATCAATAAAAACAATATCACCCGCCCTACCGTAAAATGCCAGAACCACTTTGTGGATCTGGATCAGGAAAAGGATATACAGATTGTTTCCATGTTATAGTCAATATCGTAATGAATACCGTCAAAAAACTCCGCTCTGTCAGCGGAGTTTTTTATGATCTTCTCAACCTGTTTTCAATTTAAATTTCTGCAGCCCTCTCTCGGAGTCCACGCGTTCCATCACCGCACCGAGGCTCTGAAGTTTCAGATGAAAATCCTCATAGCCCCGTTCGATATATTTGATATCATCCACGGTAGTGACACCTTCCGCCGCCAGCCCTGCGATTACCAGAGCCGCACCGGCACGCAGATCCGGCGCTGTAATCCCGGCACCGGTAAATTTCTCCACGCCATTGATAAAGGCGGTATTGCCTTCCACCTTAATATTCCCGCCCATACGTGTCATTTCATCCACATATTTAAAGCGGTTCTCAAAAATACTCTCCGTCACAATGCTGGCGCCTCTTGCCAGTGCCAGTGTCACCACCATCTGAGGCTGCATATCCGTCGGAAAGCCCGGATAAGGCAGTGTCTTTACCTGGGTATGCGTCAGGGGCTTGCTTGCCACCACACGTACCGCATCGTCGGATTCTTCTACCTCACAGCCGATCTCCATCAGCTTTGCACTGATCGATTCTAAGTGCTTTGGTATCACATTTTTAACCGTGATATCCCCCTTGGTTATCGCTGCTGCGAACATAAACGTCCCCGCTTCGATCTGATCCGGAATAATCGCATATTCCGTGCCGTGGAGCCGTCCCGTGCCCCGGATACGGATCACATCCGTCCCGGCGCCCTTAATATTGGCACCCATACTGTTCAAAAAGTTTGCCACGTCCACCACATGGGGTTCCTTCGCGGCATTTTCAATGATCGTCTGTCCTTCCGCCATCACCGCTGACATCATGACATTAATAGTTGCTCCCACCGAAACCACATCCATATAAATATGGCTTCCAAAAAGCTTCTTAGCCTCGGTGATAATCAGTCCATGTTCAATTTTTACCGTTGCGCCCAACGCCTTCCAGCCTTTGATATGCTGGTCGATGGGCCTGCTGCCGATATTGCAGCCGCCCGGCAGCGCTACTTTCGCGCTTTTATATTTTCCGAGCAGTGCCCCTATCAGATAATAGGAAGCCCTGATCTTCTTTACATAGTCATCTGCGATCACAAGATTGCAGATCCTTGAACCGTTTATTTTTACAGTATGCCTGTCAACTCTCTCTACAATAGCGCCAATACTCTCTATCGCCTGCAACAGGATATTGGTATCCCGCACATCAGGCATATTCTCTATCAAAACGGTCTCATCAGCCATGGTAGCCGCAGCCAGGATCGCAAGCGCGGCATTTTTCGCGCCGCCGATCTCCACTTCGCCCACCAGCGAATTTCCACCCTTAATCACATATTGTTCCATAAACTACCTCTGTCAGTTTAGCATCTTTGACTAGTTTACCACTTTTATCCCGATTTGTAAACTATAACTGCCCGGGCTTTGTCCGGATGGTATGATCTAATTCAGATAGTTCAGCGGATTTACCGCACTTCCGCCTATGCGGATCTCAAAGTGAACGTGAGGCCCGGTGCTGACGCCAGTGTTCCCGGAGAGGGCGATCTTCTGTCCCTGGGAAACCTTCTGCCCGGAGGATACCAGTACTTTGCTCAAATGCCCGTATCTCGTCTCCTTACCGTCGGGATGCTGGATATAGACAACATATCCGTAACCGCTGCCCCAGCCCGCCTTTGTGACGACGCCGCCGCAGGACGCCATAACAGCCGTACCGGTGGGTGTTGCCCAGTCGATTCCTTTATGGTTCGTGCTGGCGCCTTTCTTCGGTGCCTTACGTCCGCCAAATCCTGAGGACATACGCCCTCCCGAAATCGGTTTGATATAGGTAGGCGGAATCTTTGTACCCCTCTCCACAATCTTGGGCACCGCCTCCATATCAACATCCTCTTTGATAATCTCCGTATTCGTCACGGTATCGTTCCGGTAGGAGACGATCGCCACCACCCTTCTGTGGCCCGCAGAAGGCTGCTGTCTGGTCACCTGCTCCGTCGTATACCAGTCATCGTTATCCACATAAATAATGTCGGAATCGTAATCTTCCTCATAGTACAACTCTTCCTGTCTCTCCACGGAAAGCTCCGGCTCCGGTACGGAAATGATCAGCTCATCGCCCACCCGGATCACGGAATTTTCATTCTCCAGCGTACCGTTCATAGCCACCACATCCTCGATGGACATATTGTGTTCTTCTGCGATTTCTCCCAGTGTATCGCCGGCTACCACTTCATATATTTTATTCGTCTCCTGATCTTTTGTGACTTCCTCAATAGCGGCTGCAAGCCCGGATAAATGGCTCTGCGGCATGTAGGATTCCACAATCTCTATCGTATCCCCGAAATTCATATGAATCAGGCCGCGGTTATACTCTGACAGATCCTTTTCTTCCTCAATCTGCACCGCCTCCACCGCATTCTGAAAAACGGCAAAAATACCGGAACTTAAGAGACTCGAAGCATCAGCTCTGGCCTTCTCCTCCTGCAGTTCCTCTTCCTTCGCCTCTATTTCACTGTAGACTCTCGTGGTCAGCACATTCAGTTCCCTGTCGGCATCCTGGATCATCTCCACGCCGTAGCTGTCGGTGGAATCATACTTGTTTACCGCCGCCTGCAAAAGCTGCTGCACTTCGTCCATGCTCGACAGATTCACCGTAAAATTATTGATCTTTACGGTGTAGGCCTGCTGCATGTCATCTTCCCGGCTTCCATCCATAACGCCCTGCATCATTTCCACCACATCTTCTTCTCTGCTGATCTCCCCAAACAGAACTTCCCTTCCTTCCAGAGCAAGTTCCGTTTTCAAAAACACCAGATCATCGCTTTCCTTTGCCACCTCATATCTGGCTTTTGTCATGCAGTTCTCGGCAGTCTCTTCATCCGCCACCTGCCCCACCAGCGTACCGTTTAAATAGACATCAAACATATTGTTCCCGGTATGTTCAAACAGCTTAAGACTGGGCAGTGTAACCGCTCCGAAAAACAGCATCAGAACCGATGTCTTAAAAAAGGTATATTTTATTTTCCTGACCGAATTATTTCTCATGTTTTTTCTCATTTCCCTGCGGCGCCCCGTGCAGATCCGCCCGCCGCCCGCTCATTTGTAACAATTTTGTAACAGTTTACATTTTAACAGCAATTCCCCGGGTTGTAAAGCTGATACTACATTTTTCCCCAAAACTGTGCTACACTATTCCTTATGGAACAGATCATTTTTCATATCGATGTAAACTCCGCTTTTTTAAGCTGGAGTGCTCTCGAAAAACTGAAAAACGGGGAAGAGATGGATCTCCGCACCATTCCCTCCATCATAGGAGGCGACACCAGTACCCGCCACGGCGTAGTGCTCGCAAAGTCCATTCCCGCAAAGGCTTACGGCATCCGCACCGGCGAGCCCGTCAGTGATGCCCTGAAAAAATGTCCTTTTCTCGTATCCTGCCCTCCCGACCACAGGCTCTATCATGAGAAAAGCCGGCTTCTCATGGCGCATCTTGCGGACATCTGCCCGGACATCGAGCAGGTCAGTGTGGATGAATGCTATATGGACTTTACCCCTGTTTCCGCTCATTATACAGATCCCCTGTCCGCCGCCTGTCAGATCAAGGACGGCATCCGGGAAACTTTTGGCTTTACCGTCAATATCGGTATCTCCGATAAAAAGGTGCTGGCAAAAATGGCTTCGGATTTCAGAAAACCGGACCTTGTACATACTCTCTACCACAATGAAATCGAGAAAAAGCTCTGGCATCTTCCTCTCTCTTCTTTATTTATGTGCGGAAGATCCAGTGTGGATACCCTGCATAACCTGGGGATACTCACCATCGGAGATCTTGCAAAAGCCGATCCCTTCATCATTACTTCCCATCTAAAGAGCCACGGAAAAATGCTCTGGGAATTTGCCAACGGTATCGATGATTCCCGTGTCCGTCCGATCCCGGCGGAGGCAAAAGGAATCGGTAACTCCACCACCCTCTCCAAAGATGCCCTGACAATGGACGAGATCAGGAAATGCCTGCTTGCGCTCTCCGAGTCCGTAGCCTCCAGACTGCGCAGGGCTCATATGAAAGCCTCCATGGTCAGCGTTGAGATCAAATATGCTTCCTTTCAGACCTCCTCCCATCAGGCAACTCTGCAGGCCGCCACAAACGACAGCGGCTGCATCTATCAGACCGCCTGCCATCTTGCCGCTGAACTCTGGAACGGCTCCCCCGTGCGGCTCCTTGGCATCCGCAGTTCCAGGCTGGAGGATGAGGATGCCCCGGTACAGCTCAGCCTCTTTGATCTGGGCACGGAAAAACCGCTTACCGAAAAACAAAAGAGCCTCAATGAGGCTCTCGATAAGATCCGCTCCAAATACGGAAAAGATTCTATTGTACGGGGGACACTGCTGAAATGATCAGCGGTGTTTCTTCTTTACACTGAATCCGAAGGTTCCCAGTTCCTTCCCAAGTGAAAAGTACGTCCCGTGGGAATATACGATCGGCTCCGCGTCCTCTAAATGAAACTTTCGGTTTTCATCCATATATGCTTCATCCACATGCACCGCAAGCACCTTAGCCTGATACATCACATGGGAGCCGAGATCATTTTTCTCCACCACCCTGCACTCCAGATTGACAGGGCTCTCTTTTATCATCGGCGCCTTTACCAGATCCGCCTTCTCCTTTGTTAAATGCATCTCTTTCCACTTATCCGTATCCCTGCCGCTCCTTACACCGCAAAAATCCGTAGCGCGGGCAAGGGCTTTCGTCGTCAGGTTCACCACAAACTCCCCGGTCTCCTCTATCATATGATAAGAATGTCTCTCCCGCCTGACAGAAATCGAGAGCATCGGCGGATCGGAACAGATCGTTCCCGTCCACGCAATCGTTATAATATTATCCTTTCCGGCACCATCCGCACAACTCACCATCACCACCGGCAGCGGATAGAGCATATTGCCCGGTTTCCATGTTATCTTTCCCATAATAACTCCATTTTTTACTGTTTACAGATATCCGAGGAATTTCAGTACCTCGATCACCACATTCGCCGTCGCCGCGATAAAAGTCAGAAGCAGAAGGACCGTCATCATCGTGGAATTTCCTTTTTCCTTCAGCATGCCTTTCACACCCTCGGTGATCTCCTCCGTCTGTTTCGGCAATAAATTCTCCAAAGATGCCTGTACATTCCGATATACTTTTACTGCCTCTTTATGGGTAAAATCCTCCGAATTACCGCGCAGTTCGGTCAGCGATTTCTCCTGTGCCTTCATTGCTTCCCACAGGCGGGTATTTTGTTCCTCTGTCAGAACCTGCTGATCTTTCAGGATCTCCTGCATCTGACTTTTCTGCTCTTCCCCGGCCTCTTTTATCCGGCTCTTTAACCCTTCCAGACTCTCCGCCATCTGGCTTCCATACACTTCCAAAGCTGCCGGAATCTGATTTTTCTGTCTTTCCAGCACCTCCGTAAAGTCTTTTTTCAGATTATCCAGAAGGCTCTTTATCTCCTGCACGGATTCTTCCTGTTTCCGCTCCGTACCTTCATCCTTTTTCTGCACTTCTTCTATCTTTTGCAGACTCACCGCGAGAAATTCTTTTACCTCCTCGGAATTTTCCAACGTCTGCAGGTTACAGCGCCTTATCTCCTGTATTGCCAGCTCGTACTCCGTAAGACGTGACGCCATCCGATCTTTTTCTTCGGCTTCCGCCATGGCATTCGCCCTGATCATCTCCTGTGCATTTTTTCGCTGCGCGAATTTATCGATAAAGCCGTCCATGTATTTCCCTCCAATATAAATAGCCCATCCTGCTGTGAATACGAATTTCCGTAACAGTATAGCATTTTTTCAGAGGGTTGGCAATAATGGGACAATATCTTCGTGCCGACAAAGCAATTCGGTGATATTACAGGTGCCGGCACCCGAGATATATCCACGTATTGTGCATTATGTATATGAAATCTTTTTATCGTTATTTTCATTTGGAAATATTTACCCATTATTTACAATTTATCCATAATTTGTTCATATTTAAGTTGTATACTTGGGACATATCGAGAAGGGAAATATGTAATGAGCATCATTACACACATAGATAAATTTTTTCATAATAGCCCGGGCGCCGAAAGGTGTTCGGGCACTCCTCATTTTGCGGAATGTTTTCTCACCCGTGCTGATGCCGCCTGCGCCGGCATCTAACAGGCAGCCGGAAAATAAAAATCCTGCGGATTCCCGCAGGATTTTTATTTTCCGTTATACTTCTGCATCTCTTCGTTCAGCAATAACATCCGCGTATCCAACATAGATACGATCTTTGAACATTCCACCAGATCATTTTTCAGATGCTCCGGCGCATTTCCCTCAAACTTATATTTCATCTTATGTTCCAGGCTTGCCCAGAAATCCATTGCCACAGTCCTGATCTGTATCTCCACCTTGGTATCCAGAATCCTGTCGGTGAGATACACGGGCACCGTCACGATCATATGATAGCTTTTATAACCGCTGCTCTTCGGTTTTACTATGTAATCTTTGACGGAAATAACTCTGATATCCTGCTGCGCCCGTATGATATCCGCAAGCCTGTAAATATCCGATGTAAAAGAACAGATAATCCTGACGCCCGCTATATCATTGACATACTTTACCATATTATCCAGCGTGGACTCATAACTGTGTTTCTTTAGCTTTTTTACAATGCTCTCCGATGTTTTAATCCGGGATTTTATATGTTCTATCGGGTTATAACGATGTACATGCTGAAATTCTTCGTTTAAAATTTCCAGTTTCGTTTCAATCTGTTTCAATGCCGATGTATAAATGAGCATCAGCTCCGTCCAGTTATCCACATCATCCGGTCTTTCCAGTTCTATATCCATAATACTACCTGCCTTACCGCTTTTACCATTCTGGTGAAAAGCCCAATATAAGTATATCATATTTTTTTGCTCCGTGTGCATATTTTATAGAAATTTTCGTTTTATTTAATAGTTTTCGTCGGTTTTTACAAAGCGTTTCGACACACGCACCATATAATATATGCGGGCATTTCTCTTTTCAGAACGGTATGTAAAAAAATAAATTTTACCGGCTGACAACGGTGTAAAAACAAAAAGGCCGGCTGAACATATCGCCGGTCTTTTTGTTTTAAATTATTTCATATTATATTTTTGTTTCCTGTTTTCATCAGCGGGCATCCTTCCGATCATAACACCGGACATATCAGCCCCGGATCTTACGGTCCGTTTCAGCAATGCCGCTTACTGTGCGTCCTGCACATCCTGCACCGTCTGCAGCTCCGTTGCCGGATCTGCCCCGGCAGCCACATTCTGCATTGCGATCTGGATCGCCGTCTCCACTTCACTGTTGCTCAGTTTACGATTTCCCACCGCATTGCTCACATAGCTGTTCACTTCATCTATGGACTGCTGCTGCAGCTCGCCGTCCACCGTTCCCGTATAGGATATCTCCTTGGATACGGGCGCCCCCTGGAGTTTGTTCACCCAGTACTGCTGTCCTTCGCCGTTTGCCATGTATTCCACAAACTTCATGGCCGCTTCTTTTTCCTTACAGTCTTTGTTGACAGCCATCATCACGTCAACGCCTGCCGTACCGCAGATCGTTCCGTCTTCCACAACGGAAGGAAATACACACATACCGATCACATCTTTATTGTTCGCAATCTCCGTTCCTTCGATCTCGCTGTTGGTCGGAGATGTGGGACCAAGGTGCCAGGAGCCTGTCAGGAAAAATATCGATTTTCTCGCAAAGAAATACTGGTCACGGGCGTCAGGATAGGTTGCAACGCCCAGAGCGCCTTCTTCAAAAATACCGTCGTTAAACATCTGCTGCCATGCGGTCATTGTGTCCACAAAACACTGATCCGTCCAGGGGCGTTCTCCTTTATCCGCCGCATAAACAGCGCCCTCCTCAAACTCATTGGAAAGCTGCACGAAAATATCGCTGTTGATCCAGTCGTCCGCTGCCCCGACTGCCACACAAACATAACCCTTTTCTTTTGCCTTCGCCGCCGCGTCTTTCAGCTCTTCATATGTTTTCGGCACGCTCTCAATACCGCATTCATCCATCAATGTCTTGTTATACAGCAGATCGGTCATGCCTGCCACCAGAAGGGGCATACCTACCACACTGCCGTCCTCTGTCGAACACTGTTCCACCGCATTCTCACTGATGATATCTGACCAGCCGCTCCAGTTCGCGTCCGCCAGCGCCCTCATCTCCTCCGCAAAGGGAGCATACTGTTCTTTCATCGGACCGGTCGTCAGCCCGAACAGGTCCGGACCTGTACCGGATGCCATTGCCACCTGCAGCTTCTCAAAATAGTCATCCTGCTCCGTTCTCGTATAATCGATCTTAATGCCCGGATTTGCCTCCTCAAACGCTGCAATCATCTCCTCCGACTGATCCGTCGTAGGGAGCCAGGACCAGAATGTCAAGGTCACTTCATCACCGCCTGCTTCTCCCTCTGCCGGCGCTTCCGCCTGCGTCTCACCGGTGCTTTCCCCGGCCGGTGCATCCGCCGCCCCATCCGATGCCGCATCGGAACCGCAGCCCGCAAGGCATCCTGCCATCATCATCGCCGCTGTCATAACGGCAACTATCTTCTTAAAATTTTTCATGATAAATTCCTCCTTCCATTTTATACCATCATCTTAGATGAATTTACACGGTCCGTTCACTCTAACTTTTTGCGCATTACCCGATTTTTTTGCTCTCCGTTATAATAGATATGGGCATTTTGTCATATACATATCCGATATTTACCGGTTTACCTCTTTACATCTCCGCGCGATAATACGCATATTCCTGCAACGCCAGCCCCTTTGCATCCAACGTAACCCGAGCCTGCCCTTTATGTGCCGCCGACATAACGGAAATACCTGACACGATTGTCAGTTCCATATTCCCCTGCTCCACGGCTTTTCCGTCCGTCAGAAGATATACCATGTTATCACCCCTATACAGATAACATGTCATTTCATCTCCTTTCGCCGCCACACTGCAGAGTTTTTCTTCTCCCAGATACAGTTCCACGCTGCCCTCACTTTGCACCGTTCTCCATGTAAAGGACTCCGTACCGCTGCAAATTTCCCTGCCTGCAAGATGAAGCCTGTCCCCAAAGCCCCTCAGTTCTCCATGTGTTATCTCCGCTGCCCCGAAGCCTTCCGGTTCTCCAATGGCATAGAATTCCGACATAAGCAAAAGTTCTTCCCCATATAATTCCGCACCTTCCGCCGCTGCTGCGCTGTGTATCTTCAAAGGCGTAAAACAGCCGCCGGCTCCGATCTTCCCGTTCCTTCCTCCGCCCAAAATCTCCGCCTTAAACTCCATGCTTCTGTCCTCATCCAGCGTGATTCGGAAACGGTTTTTCTTTCTCTCCGCGCCAATCAGATGGGGCACATCAAAACAGTATTCTTTCGGCAGGTCCATGCTGCAGATCTTTACCGAAATCCCCTTTCTGCAGCAGATCGCTCCTGCCTTCCGTATGCCGCTGTGCATCTCCAGCGCAATATAATTCTCGTCATCCTGATAATCCAGATACAGCATATATTTTGCGCCGGCATGGCATGATACCGCGCTGCACCAGATCTCCGCCCTGTAAAACTCTCTTGCCTCCGTAAAAAATACTTTCTCCTCCGCCTGTATCTCCCTGTCCATAAAATATCCCGCTCCCGGTGCCGGCCTCTTTTCATAAGAAGGTCCGGGACAAAACATTCTGTCCTGAAAATACAGCAGCGGATCAATCCGCATATTCCGCTGTTCTACGCCCTGATGCAGTCCTTCCTCAATATCCCGTCCGTGATATACAATCCAGTCCTCAAACAGATTCGGCGCCTTCGTCACCGTATTATGTCCGGTGCCCTCCACCACGTCATTCTTTTTCAGAAGCGGCATCCATGTATACGCATTGGGATATTTTTCCCACTCCATCTCCAACAGGTTTCTCTTTATTTCAGCGACGGCGGTTCCCACAAAATAATCCACATTCTCAAAGGCATTCGCCGAATACAGCATAAAACAGCGTCCTCCATGGAAAACCGGGCTTGCCCCCTCGATCGTATACCAGTCCCTGCCGTCCCCAAAACGGTTTTCTTCATACATCTCCTGAGGGAGCGAGGGCAATACCACAGCCTTCGGCTTCCCTGCAAATTCCTTTGGCGAAATCATCTTATCCACCAAAATACAGGTCCCTGTCATCTTTTTCTCCAGCCCCAGCCAGTCATTTACGGAATAGAACATATACAGTTCCCCGTCCCGCATCACCGGATGGGAATCAATACTGAACTTTTCAAAAAAAGTTTTCTGATACACAAAAGGCCCAAAGGGATCTTCCGAAACCGCCAGTTTTAAATGCTCCTCATGACAGTCCTTCTCTTCTATCGGTATATTGGAATAATACATGTAAAACAAACCGTTTATATAGATCACCGACGGTGCCCAATAGCACTGATACTCCTTTTCTCGGATCGCGTACCCCCGGTAATCCCAGTGAACCATATCCTCCGATACGCTCACCTTTACCCCTGCCTCGTCCGTGGCATAGCAATAATACCTGCCGCACCACCGCATCACAAAAGGATCAGGATTTGTATGCCTCTTCCCATCCGAAAACGGAACCGGATTACAAAATTTTTCTCTCAACATATCTGTTTCTCCTCACTTTCCATATCATCCTTTGACTGATCCAGCCGTAATCCCGCTCACCAAAAACTTCTGGCTGACCAGATAGACAAGAATGGACGGCAGCGTCAAAAGCATCATAACCGCATAGATCCTTGCCACATCCGTAGGACTCTGGTATGTGCTGGACATAAAGTACTGCGCGGCCAGCGTTACCGTATAACGATCCTGCTCTCTCAGAACAAGCAGCGGCACCAGATAATCATTCCAGGAATAGATAAACGTGAGCACCAGCACATTGGCAATGATCGGCACACACAAAGGAATCATAAACTCATACCAGATCCGCATCGTAGAAGCACCGTCCATCCTCGCGCTCTCTAACAGTTCATCCGGTATGGTATCAAAATAATTTTTGATCATAAGCAGCATCATCGGCGCATTAAATGCGATAAGCGGCATGATAACACCGACATGCTTATCCAGAAATCCCAGTGACTTGATTGCCGCAAACAAAGGACTTGTCACCGCAGCCACCGGCACTGCCAGACAGGCAAGGATCATTCCATATATGACCTTCTTTCCGATAAAATCCATCTTGGAAAACGCAAATGCCGCCAGAGTCGTGATCAGCGTCACCGCCAGAGCTGTCGTGATTGCTATGAACATACTGTTCCCAACCACGCGGAAATAGCTGATTTTCTCATAAGTCAGCACATATTTATAGTTATCCAGCCCGTTCAGATGAAAGGACTTGATCAGTGCGACGCCTATCGGATACAGCCAGAGTACGCCGCATAAAATCAGAACAAAATAAGCTGCCGGAGCTCCCTTTTGATTTCTTTTCATCTCCCTAATCCTCCTTTCCAAGTTTCACCTGTAAAAATGACATGATCATGGCAATGATCAGGATCGAGACGCCGATTGCCGCGGCTTCCCCCGCCTTAAAATCCTTGAATGCCTTCTCAT
The DNA here is from genome assembly GCA_022799355.1 of Lachnospiraceae bacterium. Classification (GTDB taxonomy): domain Bacteria; phylum Bacillota; class Clostridia; order Lachnospirales; family Lachnospiraceae; genus 1XD8-76. The sequence continues at coordinate 20,403 of JAAWOG010000011.1, forward strand.
ACAGGTAGACGTTCATCACCGTGGAAGAACGTCCCGGTCCGCCGTTTGTGAGCAGTTTCACAATATCAAATGTTTTCAGGGAACCCACAATACCTAAAATAATCAGCACATTGGTGGTTCCTTTTACCATGGGAAAGGTGACGGATGTTAGCGTCCTCCAGAATCCCGCCCCGTCGATCTTTGCCGCCTCGTACACATCATCAGGCTGGCTCATCAGGCTGGCGTAATAGGTGATCATGGAAAACCCCATCCACTGAAAAATATTGACGATGATAACCGAAAGGAGCGCATATCTTTTATCCCCCAGCCAGCTCACGGCAAACATGTCGAGATGCACCGCATGCAGGAACTGATTCAGCGCGCCGTTTGTAGGATCCATGATAATGCGGAAGATCGCGGTGATAATAGATGTGGCCATAGCGATCGGCATAAAATAGACCGCCTTGAACATATTGGAACCCGGCAGTTTTTTCTTAAGCAAAACAGCCAGAAAAAAACCCACCGCCGCCTGCACAAAGACCGTGCCGAAGAAAAAAATGACATTGTTGGTGACCGCCTGCCAGAACGTGGCATCTTTAAATAGTTTAATATAATTTTTTAATCCCACAAAGTTCATTTCCGGCGACATGCCGTTCCAGTCGGTAAAACTTGTCATCACGGTCCGTATAATGCAGTAATATACGACCGCAAACGACAGAAGCATAAGTGGCAGTATATAAAGATATGCCGCCCAGTTGTTTTTCTTACCCAGTTTCTTCATTACCTTTCCTCCATTCCAGTTCCGTAACTGCCCTTCAGATACCATTCTGCGGCAGAGAAAATCCCGTCTGTTTTACAGCCGGTATTTCCTCTGGGGCATCTTTCGGGCAGTTACTGTTTTTCAGTTCCGCATCAGCCCTTCCAATACTCTTTATATGGCAGAGAAAATGCTGTCTGCTACGCTGCCATCATTTCCTCCGGAGCATTGTACGGGCTGATGCTGTTTTCCAGTTCCGTAGCTGCCCGCAACTGTATTTTCTAAAATAATCATAAAATAATTTATATAGAAGAAAGATAATAAAATTTTGAGAAATACTCTAAATTTTTGCCGCGAATTCACCGGGCTTCATGCCGGTGATCTCTTTAAAGACCTTGAAGAAATAATTGTAATTGCGAAAGCCCGAGTTCTCCACAACTTCCTTCATTGACAACTCTCCTCGGATCAGCAGGCTCTTTGCCCTGCTGATACGCCGTCTGTTTAAATATTCCACAAACCGCATCCCTGTCTCCTGCTTAAAGGCACGGCTCACATGGGTATAGCTGACGCCGAGCTCTAATGCACACATCTCCAGAGAAATATCCTCCTGATAGTTCTTTCCCACAAATTCCATCACCTGATTGATCAGCGGAGAATACCGGTATTTTTTCTTTTCCTCCAAAATCCTCTCACGGTTCATAAACTCCATAATGTCCTCACGCAGCAGCTCAAAGATCTCATATCCTTTCACCCGCTCCGTCAGTTTTTTACATTCAGCCATCTCCCCCGGGCACAGCAGCCGCATCATCTCCAGAGAATACTCCAGCACTTTTTTCTGCGGCAGCCTCTCTTTTTCCATAAAGTCAAAAAACTCATTCAACGTAGGCATCTCCGCCGCGCCCTGCTCCCTTTTTTCAAAGGCCATCTGTTTCCACAGCGCCGACGGAATCTCTCCCGTTCCGTATACCATCTTTCTGGCAAGAGGCAGAGAAATCAGCCTGTTTCCGCCCAGATACAGCTTGTCCTCCAGAATATCATCCATCTCCTCAGACTCCGAAAGAGCCTTCTCCAACTGCGTATGTACGATCCCTATCGCAATGGTCGATGTCAGATCCAGTATCCTGATAATCTGCTTCTGTAACCTTGTGGCCAGCTTTTTCATGATATTCATCATATAGAGCGTACTGTTGACTTCCTGAAAACACAGCAGCACCAGCAGATGAAATTTTTTGGTCTGACAGATGATAAACGGATACTCCGTTCCCAGTATCTGTGCCAGAATGTCCATGATCGTACTGCATACATCCCGCCGAAATTCCTCCGGATTGATCCGCTCCGAAAACCGGTAATCCGGCGAGATCGCAAGAGACGCATAGTTGCCGCCTCCGAACTGTATCTTCTGTTCCCGGATCATCCTCTCTATGCCATCCCTTGTGTATTCCTCTCTGTCATAGATACAATATCCGGTCCGCCTGCATGCCGCTTTTTCCGCCGGTACAATATGATATTTCTCCCGTACCTGTTCCAAAACCTGCAGGAGGCTTTCCTCCGTCAGTTCATGTTTCAGCAGATAATTTGCCGCCCCGTTCACGAGGCTCCCCCGCACATAGTCAAAGTTGTCGAAGCCGCTGATCACAATGACCGGCAGATACTCGTGGATAACATGGATAATGCGCAGAAGGTCCACACCGTTCATCTCCGGCATCTGCATATCACAGAGCAAAATGTCTATTTCATTATACCGGAGCCAGTCCACCGCCGATTTCCCGTCCGAGAAATCAGCCGCTACCTCATACCGTGTATTGTTCTGTATTAGTTTTTTGATCATATTCCTGCTGATCAGTTCATCGTCTATGATTGCCAGCTTAATCTTTTCCATCCCTCTCACCCGTCTTCTTCCCGTACGACCGGCAGCGTAAAGATCGCCCTTGTGTACTCTCCCACTTCGCTTTCATACCGCAAACCGTATTCCTCCCCGAAAAACAGTCTGATCCGCTCCATCACATTAGGTATGCCGATGCCGTTAAAATGCTTCTGCCTTTCCGACTTTTCCTGCATGATCCGCCGGATCTGTTCCCCGGTCATCCCGTTTCCGTTATCCTCGATTGTCAGGATCAGCTTCTCCTCTTCTATGTAAGAACGTATCACGATCCTCTCCTGCTTGGAAAGGCTTCCCGCCAGACCGTGATTGATCGCATTTTCCAGAATCGGCTGCAGAATAAACCGCAGCACCAGCAGATTTTCGGTCTCCGGCGCAATATCCTTTTCCACTTCGCAGTCAAAGCTTCCGCCATACTCCACGATCCGCAGATAATTCTCCACATAGAGCAGTTCCTTTTTCAGGAGGATCATGTCCTCCTCCTGATGCATCACATTCTGCAGCATGGAATTTAAAGACTGTACCAGCGGCACGATATTATCCGCGTGCTGTATCTTCGCCATCCATGTCACGTTGTTTAAAACATTGGACACAAAATGAGGATTGATCTGCGCCTCCAGAAAAGAGATTTCCACAAGCCGCTTTTCCTTCTCCTCCCTGGCTATCTTTTTCATCAGCGTATCGATGCGGGTTACCATATGATTGAATGTTTCTCCCATCTGGGCGATCTCATCTTTCCCCCGCACCCTGTATACCACATCCAGATTTCCGCCGGAAACCTGATTCATACTGTCCCTCAGATTGGTGATCTCCAGCGTAATCCGGGATATCAGAAAAGCGATCGCAATGACCGAAGCCAAAATAATGACCACCATCAAAACGCCTGTCGCAAGCGTCGTCCTGTGCAGGCTTTCCAGATAAAAATCCGTCGGCAGCGCCATCGTAAAGGTCCACCCGATATCCGCCGCCTCAAATTTATTGTAAGTAAACCCTTTTTCCGGCTTTTCCACATCGATCAGTTCTTCCCCGCAGTTGGAAAAAATAAGGGACTGATTGCTGTTCACAACCTGAAAGTGACTTCCCTCCGGCAGATTCGCCGCAAAAATCTGCTCGATCACTCCGTAATCAAAATAGAGCACCGCATAGCCGATCACATTTCTGTTCTTATCCAGAATCCCCCGTACCGCAGGCACTACATAATCGCTTGACAAAGTAGATTTTGCCTCTTCCGCATGGATCGGCTCCATCATAACCATCCTTGACTTTAACTGTTCCTGATCCAGCCGGCAGATCTCCTCATAGAGTTCCCGCTTATTCTGCGCAAAATGCCATGTGTCAAAGATACAGTTCTCATTTGCCACGATCGTAATGCCTACGATATAGTATTTATGCCCGTTCATACCGGCAATATAATCGACGATGGTTCTTCTGTTTTCCAGGTATTCCAGATTCCACTGACCGCTGTAACGCAAATCGCCGCCGTTTAATTTTTTGACAGGATTGATAATATTCTTCTCGTTTAACGACAACATTGTCAGCATATACGCCGTGTCCGTCAGCATATAATCAAAGGCGTGATAAGCATCCCGCATCGTACTCTCCGAAATATCCGTCAGATACTGATCCGTCATCCGGCTGCTCGTATGATACCAGATTCCCGTGATCAAAATGCCGCTTGCCACCACCACCGTCAGGATCACCAGGATCATCCTGTCTCTTATTTTCATACCGCTTTCCCTTTGCATTATTTATAATTATATTTTATATACCTTTTATCAAAAATGATATTCCCACATCATAAAGTATAGCATCAGGAAAGCAATAATTTTATATATAAATTTGAGTTATACTCAGTTTTTTTGCTCTCTGTTTCCAATCAGCACGATATTTGCAAAGGATGAAACAACGTGTATATTTTTTGCCACTGTATATATGACACACAACCGTTAACCAAATGACGTTGAGCAGGACTCTCAATGTCATAATTGTGAAAGCGAAAGAAAGGGGGAATTCATCATGAAAAAGAAAAGACTGCTTATTTCACTGACATGCCTGACATTGATCGCGGGCATTGCCGCCTTCTTTGCTACAGGCAGGAACAAAAGACTATTTCCGGAAAAACCGTTTGAAGATCTGAGCGCATCCGACATAGCGCTGGCGACAGTACAGGTGACGCCGCCCGATCAGACGATCAAGATTGTCGAGACGGACGAACTTGCCGCCCTCCTTAGAGATGTTGTCATCTATGAAAAGGATAATTCCTACAGAGAATACTGCGGGCAGGCAGCCATATTTTCCCTGACGATGACGGACGGCAGCCATACAAGGATCATGGCATACAACCCTTTCCTCGTGATCGACGACACAGGGTACAGAACCGGGGACGCCCCCTGCGAGGCACTGAGTCAATATGCCAATGAACTGCTGCGTGACGAAAACTCCATCTTCATCTCCGAAGAGCCTCCCGCCCTGACCATCGTGAGCGATCAGACGGCTTACGGGGCACTGCGCGGCACTTACTCGTGGACGAAAAAGAATATCGACGGAACTGTCACATCGATGGAAACCGACAGCCTGCACCCGCTTGACTGCAAAAACCTGCTTCCCCTGCTTGAGACGACTGAGGCGACCGCAACGCTGAGATTTTCATGGGAACCCGACACCGTAAGTGTCCGATGTTGGAGCGACGGACACTGGGGAAACACCGCCGCCGGGAGCGAAGATGTGACGGTCAGCGAAAATGTGATGACTCTGAAACCGGGCGCCTGTATCTATGAGATAACAGCCGTATGGGATACGAATAATGAATGCGGCGGAACAGTAAGCTATTCGGCATATCTGAAGACAATATAGCCGGTTCTCCCTCAAAAAGCGTATATGCACAACTCGCAAAATCGCTTACAGAGCGATTTTACTCGCGGAATAGTGGTGGGCGAACAGTTACTCATCGGCTCAATGACTTTGGAATAATGCTTGCGCCTTTGTCATATTTCCTGTATAGTTGTATCGTAAAGTTTGTGATTTTACAATGAAATCATCAGGAAAGGAAGAACTCCATGTTCAGACTCTGGGGGAAAATTTTCAGAGATAATCGTATGCTTCGGGATACCGTCGTGGAAAACGACGCCCCGGATACCAGAACACACAAAATATTTTCCGCGCTGGATGAGATCTGCTATGCATTTGATCTGGGCAAGCCGATCTGGCTCGAATCCAATGTAGCGGAGTTTCAGCTCCATAGAAAGACCAGATTTTCACAGGATAATTTTGTGGAAGGTATTGATTTTGATTATCTGGAGATTCATATTATTGAGGAAGATTAAAAAATACAGTTCTCCCATCTATTTTTTTCATTACCCGACAGGGCGCCGTTCCATCCGGCACGGCGCCCTGAACATACTTCGCTATACTTTCACGTTAACCTTTTACGCCGTCCTTACCGGCATACGAACCGATATTGATCTGCGCCGGTTCAGCCCTTTGGTTTCATTTCCACATCAATCCTCATACCCGTTCGGATTATTGCTCTGCCATCTCCAGGAATCCTCGCACATCTCTCTGATTCCTCTTTCCGCTACCCAGCCAAGTTCTTCCTTCGCTTTCGCCGCATCCGCATAGCAGGTTGCGATATCACCGGCACGGCGTGGCTTTATCTGATAGGGGATCTTCACGCCGTTTGCCGCCTCAAAGTTTTTCACGATATCCAGCACGGAATATCCCTGTCCCGTTCCCAGGTTATAAACGCAGAGCCCTGCTTTCTCCTCAATCTTTTTCAGCGCCTTTACATGCCCGATTGCCAGATCCACCACATGGATATAGTCTCTTACGCCGGTACCGTCCGGTGTGTCATAGTCGTCGCCGAAAATCCCCAGCTCTTTTAACTTTCCTACCGCCACCTGCGTTACATAGGGCATCAGATTATTGGGGATGCCGTTGGGATTCTCACCCATGGTCCCGCTCTTATGGGCTCCTATGGGATTAAAGTAACGAAGCAGGATCACATTCCACTCCGGATCTGCTTTTTGCATATCCGTCAAAATCTGCTCCAGCATGGATTTTGTCCAGCCGTAGGGATTGGTGCACTGCCCCTTCGGACATTCCTCGGTGATCGGAATAAACGCCGGTTCTCCATAAACCGTTGCAGAGGAAGAAAAGATAATATTTTTGCAGTGATGTTTTCTCATCACATCCACCAGTGTCAAGGTGCCCGCGATATTGTTCTCATAGTATTCCCAGGGCTTTTGTACGGATTCCCCTACCGCTTTGAGTCCCGCAAAGTGAATACAGGATTCCGGAGCCTCCTTCTCGAAAATCTCCTCCAGCGCATCCCTGTCCAGAATATCCGCCTTATAAAATTTAACCGGTTTTCCGGTGATAGCTTCCACCCTCTTTAACGACTTCTCGCTGGAATTGGAGAGATTATCTACCACCACCACATCATAACCTGCATTCTGCAGTTCTACTACCGTATGGCTGCCGATATATCCGGCACCTCCTGTTACTAAAATAGCCATCTTTTTCCTCCTGTTTCTGTTTTCCCCTGTTCATGTACACCGGCTTTAGTCGAAGCCGCCTGTCGCATTGATAACATCTTTTCGCTTGACAGGGATTCTGCTGCCTTCCGTTCCATCTTTATAAAACAATTCCGTTCTTCCGGCACAACTCTCTTGCCGTCTCCACGGAATCCACACCGGTCATATTTTTAATCGGCGCAAACTCATAGTTCCTGTCCACCTCATAAGGAAGACAGCTGTCCATCATATGCACCATGTCGAGCACAAGCGTTTCGTATTTATAACCGTTTGGCTTATCCGGCTTTACAAAATTTCCGTTCTCATCCATATGCGGAATTTTCTTTTCCACGATATGCAGTGGGAGCTTCTCTGAGATCGTCTTTTCCAATGCCTTCACCTGAAACAGATAGTTCAGGATCGCACCAAAATAATAAGCAGGCTCCCCCTTCTCATTTTTAGCATTCATCAACTCGTCTGTCAGATCATAGTACTCTACGATAGACGGCCTGCCGTCCTCCAAACACATGACTCCCACCTTTTCATCCGGCGCATTCTTCTTTACCACCTTTGCGCCGCAGGAACAGCCTCTCGCTATCACCGCACCGACAAAACAGGGATCTGCCATTCTCTGCAGTACATTGTCTACAGCGAACACATTCAGCCATTCAATCCCCCTGTTTTTGACGATCTCCAAAATCCTGCCGTTCGCCATAGAGGAAAACCAGCCGCCATTTCCGTTGGGGGAATTGGCGATCTTATCCGGCCGCTCCATATATACCTTTCCCGTATAATCGGTAGCCGGTGCCATTTCCTGCCGGAAAAAATGGATATACCCGGGATCGTAGCCAAAATAATCATGCTCCGCTAAAAATGCAACCGTCCGTTCATGATTTTTATCGCTGGTCATGATAAACAGATGTATCCATGCGGAAGCCCTCCGCACAACATCCAGCAGATTGGAAATAATCCGCTCGAAAATATAGACCGGTTTTGTGACACCAATGTCATACATTCCCTTCGGTTCCTCAAAACCAAGCCTTGTTCCCATGCCCCCTGCGAGGAGCACCGTCCCCACCTGCCCCTGTCTGATAGCGCGGTAACCCAGATCCTCAAACCAGGAGCGGCTTTTTTCTATCTCCGATATCTCCATCGCCGCAAGGGGCGTAATCACCCCCTTCTTCATCAGTTCTTCTCTCTTCTCCAGATAAGAGAGCACTGAAAAGTCCGTGAGTGCAATATCATCCAGCAGGCTGACACGCTGCTTCTCAGACAAAGAATCAAAATGCTCCAGCACATGGAGCTGGCCTGCCGCTTCCAGTTTTTTATACGCCTCCTGGTACGTCATTCTCCGTATACTCCTTTTATCGCCCCGATCACTTCCTCATAAGCTTTTGTCACTTCGGCCATCATCGCCGCCGCCGTATCAAATTCTTTCCCCCGCAGATGGTCAGTCTGCCTGTTGACCAGATCATGGAGCTTTGCCAGCGCAAGATTTCCGGTGACGCCTTTTAATGTGTGGGCCTGGGTAAAAGCTTTATCACAATCTTTTTCCTCTATCGCTTTCACCAGATCATTGTAGCTGCCATCCACCACAAATTTTTTCAAAAACCGCTCCAGAAGCTTCTCATTATTCATAAAACGCTGCATCGCTTCCTCCACATTAACACCGCCCGCTTCCAGTTTCTGCTTTTCATCTGCCGTCATATTACCTGCTCCTTTGCATACACTTTTTGTCTGTTGCCTGTATCCTGTGTTGTCTTTTTCCCATCATACCATAATTTGTATCAGTCCTCAAGCAAAAATACCCGCAAATCCCGCCCCGCTCTTTTCATCATTATCACTTTTAAAAAATAGCAATTTTTCTCAGACATATTTTTTCTTAAACACCACATACTGAACTGTGTAAGGAGGTGTGAATATGGCTAATTTATCAGAATTGGAGCTTCAGAATCTGAGACATTTGATCGGCGGCTACGATACAACAAAGTGTAAGATGCAGGACTATGCATCCAACACGCAGGACCCCCAGCTTCGGCAGTTCTTCGAGCAGGGCGCAAAAGGCGCACAGCAGAATAAAGAGCAGCTTATGCAGTTTTTAAGTTAGTATAATCAAAAGGAGGTGCTTTATGCAGGACAAGACTATGGTAAATGATACCCTGACAGGTATTAACGGCGAACTTGTACGATTTGGCGAAATGATTCCCCAGACCGAAAACAAAGAATTGAAGCAGACTCTGAAACAGTTCAGAAATGCCTGTGAGCAGTCACAGGAAGAGCTGTATCAGCTTGCCCGTGAACGTTCTTTCTATGTTCCCGCCGCAAAAGCAGATGCGGAAGATGTAAAACATGTACGCAGTCTCTTCTGTGGGTGCGGAATGAAGTAAAAACCGCTAAAAAGGCACACTCCAATGAAAGTGTGCCTTTGAAATTTTCTCAAATCATCAGTCGGTAGATCGCTTTCACATCCTCTTCCTTCAAGGATACAAAGCCGCCGATTTGTCCTTCCCTTCCGTTTCCGTAGCAGGCCGTATGCGCCATCCTTTCGATATCCTCTTCCTTTGCGCCAAGTTCCGCAAAATTCCCCGGCATACCAATAGAACCAAGGAACCGCCGAAGCGCCTCTATACCGGCTTTTGCCGTCACCTCAGGATGCGCAAAGTCCATGGGACAGCCCCATACGCGGCTGGCAAGCTGCGCAAAACGCATCACATCGTGATTCATGGTATAGGTCATCCAAGCCGGAAATACCACTGCCAGCCCTGCGCCGTGGGCACAGTCATATATGGCGGAAAGCTCGTGCTCCATATCATGGCTCGCCCAGTCCTGCACACGTCCTACGCCGCAGCAGTCATTGTGCGCCATCATACCTGCCCACATGATATTCGCCCTCGCCTGATAATGATCCGGATCTTCTATCACCTTCGGCGCCTCATGGATCATCGTGGATAACAGCCCCTCGATCACGCGGTCCGTCACTTCCACATCCTGTGTATTTGTAAAATAGCGCTCAAACAAATGCGCCATGATATCTGTAACACCGCAGGCTGTCTGATAGGCAGGCAGCGTCTGCGTCAGTGCGGGATTCAAAATCGAAAATGCCGGACGAAGCGCCTCACCGTGACCGCCCCGCTTAAGCATCCCTTCCTCCTTTGTGATTACGGAATCCGGGCTGCCCTCACTGCCTGCCGCCGCTATGGTCAAAACGGTTCCGATCGGAAGCGCCTTCTCCACCATTTTTCCCTGATAATAATCCCAGAAATCTCCGTCATACAGCGTTCCTGCGGCAATTGCCTTTGAGGAATCGATGCTGCTGCCGCCGCCCACCGCCAGCACAAAGTCCACCTTTTCCTTCCGACAGAGCTCAATTCCTTCATATACCAGGCCGCTCCTGGGATTTGGCTTTACACCGCCCAGCTCTACGTAAGAAATGCCTTCCGCTTCCAGAGACGCTTTCACCCTGTCAAGGAGCCCTGAGCGCACCACGCTTCCCCCGCCGTAATGAATCAGCACCCTGCTTCCGCCAAAGCGCTTCACATATTTTCCGGTATTGTTCTCCTCCTCTTTTCCAAATACAAAGTAGGTTGGGCTGTAAAAAGTAAAGTTTTCCATGTAATATCCTCTCTTTCTTTTTTCTTAGCACTGTTTATTTTTCAGATTGCCACCGACTCCCATGCTATTTCGCATCCTACGACAGCATCCGTATTCCGTCCGCATCATCCGACATCCGCTCCATCCCATAAATCCCCGCGCCAATCACACTCTTCATGCCGCCATCTTCCACAAAATGCAGCTTCAGAGCCTGCTCCGGATAAGGTTTTCTTGTATGTCTGCGAATCATTTCCTCAAGAAGGTCTAAGGGAAAATCTCTCATATTGGGAACACCGCCGCCTATCAGGATGTAATCGGGATTTAGAATATTAATTTCCGTCGCCACCGTTATCGCCATCCTGTCCACAAAATCCCGCAGAAGACTCTCACTGCCATGTCTCGTAAAAATATCTTCAATCCGCGTATCCGTATAGACTTCCCGGCACAGTTTCGCCAGATACTTTCCTCCCGCAATGCTCTCCATACAGCCCACATTGCCGCAGCCGCAGATCTCCCGGCTGCCGGGCACCGGAATATGCCCCAGTTCCCCTGCAACACCATCCCTGCCGATAAGCGGCTTTCCATCGATGCAGATCACATTGCCGATCCCCGTCCCAAAGTAGCAGCCGATCAGAATCCCTTTCTTTGGAATGCCGAGCTGTCGCAAGTCATAGTGCAGCGTCATACAGACATCCCTGTCAATAAAGACAGGGACGCCAAAATATTTACTCAGATACTCCACCACCGGAAGATTCTCCATATAACTGACATTGGGCGCCTGCAGTACCACCGTGCGTTCCCTGTTTAATGTCGCCGGAAAACCGATGGAAAATGTTTTGACTTTTCCGGTCAATCTCTCTTCTTCCAGATACAATCTCAGATAGTCTTTCAAATCTTCCAGAGGGTTCCCGGAACGGAATATCTCCGTTACCTTCACCTTTCGGAAAACATGTACAAAGCAATCCGCATCTATGGAGCCGATCCTGAAATGTGTACCGCCTATATCAACACCGACTATATAATTTTCCTGCATATCCGTTTCTATCTCCTGCCCGTTTCCATATGGCAAATACGTCCGAAATGCCCTCTCATGCTCCACATAAGCCTCCATGAGACTTCGCAGCTTCCGTCGCCTCCTCCAAAACTTCCAGCACCCAGATCACTTCCTCATCCTTTATGCATTTTTCGTCACCCTGTTCGATTGCTGCCACCAGATTGTCGTATACCCTCTCATAATGCGCGCATCCAACCGGTACCTTCTCCTCTGTCTTTACCCCGTTTTCATCCACATAGACGAGAGTGCCCCATCTGTCCTCGGGCGCGGGCGCAGTATTTATGATATGGCGTCCCACCACCTTCTTTTTCCCCGAATTATGCACCACCGGCGGCAGCGTCAGGCTCCCCTTTGTCCCATGCACCGTAAATCTGGGGTAATCGATCATCACACACATACTGGTGTTTACCGTTGCTTTCGCGTTTCCGTAATAAAACTCCAGATCATAATAATCATCCGCTTTCCCCGGATGATGGATGCTGCGCACATCAAAATGCGTTTTATCCGGCATGCCGAAAATACTGATCACCTGATCGATGGTATGTACCGCAAGGTTATACAGCGTACCGAAATAATCATACCAGCCATTCTCCCTGAAATAATCATAATGGCTCTCGAATTTCACCATATCTCCCAGTTTTCCGCCTGCGAGCACTTCCTTCACGGCAAGCACATCCGCATCAAACCGCCGGTTCTGATTTGGCATACAGATCAGCCCCTTCTCCTTTGCAAGTTCAAAAACTTCCCGTGCCTCCTTCGCCGTCGGCGCAAAAGGCTTTTCGATCAGCGCATGTTTTCCGGCCTGCAAAATCTGTTTCGCATAGGAAACATGGAAAGCATCCGGAGAACACACCACCACAAGATTCACTTCGCCATCACGCAGCACCTGATTCAAATCAGCCGTGAAAATAATCTCAGGATAAAACGCCTCATACGCCGCATTCTGCGCGATATCCTGTTCCCGGCGGTATACATATTTTACTTTGATATCCTCTCTGTTTTCCATATAGGGGATGTGGTATTCCCTGGCGCTGACGCCGAATCCAATGTAAGCAACTGTAAGCATCTCCCTCTCCTTTTATCCTTTCATTCGATATATGATATGTATCACATAAAGCTTCTTACTCCCCGGGGAAAACGATCCCCGCTTCCGCCCGCATTGCCTCTATGGTTCCGATCACATCCCGGGTAACCTCAAGCCCCTTTCGTATCGTCTCATGGTTCTCATCCAACAGAAATTTCGTCATACGCCGTACCTCATAAAACCACCTGTCCGGATTTTCCTGCAGATCATAAGAAACATCGCTCTCCTTTGTGACAAGTCTTACACTGTCAAGGCCGTTCGGACCGCCTTCTATATAAAGATACCCTTTTTCTCCCTGAATCTGCACACAGTTCTCGCCCCAGGTATCCTTCGCTCCGGTACATTCACTGACGAAATCAGCATACTGCAAAATTGCAATGCCCGAAGTATCCACACCGGTACCGCACATATTCGGATAATACACAGCCTTTTTTGGCTTTCCAAACAGCGCCACATTCAGATACACATTATAGTAACCGATATCCTGCAGACACCCGCCCGCAAATTCAGGGCTGAACACATTCGTTACCTCCCCTGCAAGCAGCTTATCATATCGGCTGGAATACTGACTGTAAGAGCACATAACAAGACGTACTCTTCCGATCTCGGGAAGCTTCTCTTTTATAATATCCAGGTTCGGCAAAAAAGCCGTTGGCGTCGCATCCACTAAAACAAGCTGCTTTTCCTCCGCCAGCGCAATCAGTTCATCCACCTGTTCTTTCTTTGGACACATGGGCTTTTCGCAGATCACATTCTTCCCATGCCCAAGCACCGCCTTCACCTGCTCATAGTGCAGGTTATTGGGGGATGCCACATAGACAAAGTTTACCTCTTCATCGGACAAAAAAGCCTCCATATCCGTATATACTTTTTTTGCACCATACTTCCGCGCAAGTTCCCTGCCCTTTTCCTCCGATCTGGAGTAGACAGCCTCTAAAGAAATACCGTCAGTAACCTGCACGCCGTCCAAAATAGAATGCACGATAGCGCCGGAACCAATCGTGCCGAGTTTGATCCGCTTCATAATACGCCTCCATTTCCTGTTATCCGCAGCATTTATCAGAATATCCGCCATTTTTCACACAGCACTTCTCCCGCACATACTGCCCATCACCTGTTTTATTATTCTATCACAAAAATCCGGCTTTCATCAAGACGGTTCGCCGGCCAAGTACAGATAATATTTTTTCCTCAGTCAATCTCTGTCACAACGTCTGGTAAATCTCCAGATGTTCCCCGTCCGGTCCGCGAAAAGCCTGATATTTAACGCCCCTGTCAAATACAAGATTGTCAAAATAAATATCCGATTCAAAAACAATACCGGATGCTGCCAGTTTTTCGCTTACCTCCTCTATATTTCCCACTTCCATTGCGATGTGATCAAACAATCCGTCCCTCCTGTCCATCCATGTCTTATGCTGGATCAGTTCTATGATCAGATTTCCGCTTTTCATAAAAGCCATTTTATTGTCTTCAAGAGATACAAACTCGCAGACCTTCTCAAAGCCCAGTACCTCCGAATAAAAATGTTTGGAGCGTTCCAAATCCTTAATATACAGCCCCACATGCGCTATGCCTTTTACCTCTATTCCCATATGATCTCCTATTCCGGTTCCGCGTTCCTGAAAACAGGCGCCCGGAGGCGCCTGCTTTTCGATTCCGCGTCCTGTATCCTGAAAATTATATTCCAAATACATGGCGTACAAATTCCAACGCCCCTTTTGCCTCTTTATCAAGAATCTCTTCCGTTATGTCAGGAAGCAGATCTCTCCAGACCTTGATCTCCGAACCAATGGTACCTCCGGTCATTACGAAGGGTTCCATTACTGCCGCGCCCTGATAGTTGATATCTCTCAACGCCTGCCCGATCTCCTGCCAGGGCATGCTTCCCTTCCCCGGTACACGCCGGTTCTGCTCTCCCAGATGCAAATGCCCCAGCTTGTCGCCCGCCAGACGGATTGCCGCTGCCATGTTGTCCTCCTCAATATTCATATGGAAGGTATCCAGCATAACCTTCACATGGGAACTTCCCACGGCATCAATAAACTGCAGCGCCTCCCTGCAGGTATTCATCATATATCCCTCGTAACGGTTGAGCACCTCCATCCCCAGCGTCACATCACAGCTTTCTGCTACCTTCGACAGCTTTCTCATATTTTCGATGGCGCGCTCCGTATCTTTCTCCTTATCCATCGGCATCGCCGGATCTAAAGGCCAGTAGGAATAAAGTCCTCCTCCCAACACTTTGATATCCATCATTTCCAGCTTCGGCAATACCATCTCAAAAAACGCCATCGCCTTCTTTACCACCTCAAGATCGGCGGAGCAAAGATTCTGCTCCTTCGTAGGCCCATATCCGGCCGTCAGAATAATACCATTGTCATCCGCGCATTTTTTCAGATCACGGATCTTTTCATCTGTCGCATAGTGCCTTGTCAGCGCCGCACAGGAAATCTCCAGTACATCAAATCCCAGCTTTTTCACCTTCGGAATATAATATTCATAGTCCGCGGACCACTCATGCGTCCAATATGCATTATAGATACCATATAACATGCCTTTTCTCTCCTTTAACCTTTCTGTTTCAAACTCTCTCCCGCCGATGCCTCACTTCCGCCTGCACCGGCAAAAAATACCGTTTACTTATTGCTGCTCGCGCCAAAGAACCTGTCCAGCGTTACCGCCATAATAATCAGCGCCCCCATTGCCATCTGCTGGTAGTAAGAAGACAGCCCCACCATGTTCAGGCCGTTGTTGATTGTTCCTATGATGATACCGCCGATTACCACCTTCCAGACCGTTCCCTGTCCGCCGAAGAAAGACGTACCGCCAATAATAACTGCCGCTATCGCATAAGTTTCAAATCCCGTACCCGCATTAGGCTCCGCAGAGGAAAGCCTCGCAATATTTACCATCCCTGCCAGAGAAGCACAGATACCGGAAATGATAAAGCAGATCAACTGATGCGTGTTTGTGGTGATACCTGCAAAATATGCGGACTGTGGGTTTCCGCCCAATGCATATATGTTCCGCCCTGCTTTTGTTTTTGTGGTAAAGAAGATTACCAGAGCCGCCACGATCAGTGCAATAATGATCGGCATCGGAATCACACCGCCAATCTTCCCGCCCACAAACCTGGTAAATCCTGTGGAAATACCGGATACGGAGCGCGCTTCGCTCAGTATATAAGTCAGTCCCCTGAAAATAGACTGGGAACCCAGCGTAATGATAAACGGCGGAAGCTTTGTAATATTGATCAGCGCGCCGTTAATCGCTCCGACCAGACCGCCAAACAGAAAGATTCCCACCAGCACGGCTGCCGCCGGATGCCACCCTGCCACCATCAGTTTAGCGCACACCACGCCCGAGAGCGCCATCACCGAACTGACAGAAAGGTCGATGCCGCCCAATATTATGGCAAAAAATTCCCCGCAGGCAAGCAGTATGTAAATGGAACTCTGCTCAATTATCTTCACATAGTTCGGTACATTGGCAAACGCCGACGGTTTCAGCACACTGAATACGAGCAGCATAAGGATCAGAATTGCCACCGTACTGTAAGAATTCCAGTAATCATTAAAAGATTTTTTTGTTTTTAAATTAGCATTTTTACCCATCTCTATCTCCTATTCCGGTTATATCTCTAAAAGGTCACGCCATTGTTGCCACACGCACGAGTTCTTCCTCTGTGGCGCTTGCGTTGTCAAATTCGCCTCTGTTCTCCCCATTGTTCATCACAATGATCCTGTCGCAGGTAGAGAGAAGCTCCGGCATCTCGGAAGATACTACCAACACTCCTTTTCCCTGCTCCGCCAGCCTGCGCATCAGTTTATAAATTTCCGATTTTGTTCCCACATCGATACCCTTTGTGGGTTCATCAAAAATGATCAGCTCCGGGTTCGATGCCATCCATCTCCCCAGTATGACTTTCTGCTGGTTTCCACCGGAAAGTTCCGTGATGATCTGGGACAGAGACGCGCACTTGACCTGCATCGCCTCCTCCTGCTCCCTGGCGACTGCCTGTTCCTCCTTCTCGTGGATAATACCTGTAAGGCCGTTCAGCTTTGCCTCCTTTAATCCCTTTGCCTGCACCAGATTCTGTTTAATGGAATGGTACGGGGAGAAACCGGTCTCACGCCTGTTTTCCGTGACAAGGACAATTCCTTCTTTGACCGCCTGATAAGTACTCTTTATACTGAGCTTTTTCCCGTAGAGATACATCTCGCCGGACTTTATCGCCCTGGCACCGAAAATTGCCTCCATCAGTTCCGTCCGCCCTGCTCCCACCAGACCGGAAAAGCCCAATATCTCTCCTTTTTTCAACTGAAAACTTACATTCCTCACCCTGTTATCTTTTCTGGTGATATTTCTTGCCTCAAAAATAATCTCATTACCGTAATCTTTATTCGGATCTTTCAAATGAGTTCCTTTGATCTCGCGCCCTACCATCAGCTTCACCAGTCTGTCCTCATCCATTTCCGAGATAGGATAAGTTCCGATGTAAGCGCCGTCTTTTAAGATCGTCACACGATCTCCAACCGTCAGTACCTCATCTAACTTGTGAGAGATAAATACGATTCCTTTTCCCTGCTTTTTCAGATTCTCAATAATCTGATACAGATGGTTTATTTCCTCTGTGGTAAGCGATGTAGTAGGCTCATCCATGATGATGACTTTGGCGTCAAACGCAACCGCCTTTGCGATTTCCACCATCTGTTTTTCGGAGATGGAAAGCTGCCCCACCGGCACATTCGGTTTTCTGTCAAGCCCGATCTCCTTTAATACTTCCTCCGTCCTCTTTTTCATCGCGGCATTATCTACCACCGAAACTCCCGCCACTTTTTTTGTCAGAAGTTTCCCCACGAAAATATTTTCCTGGATACTGATCTCATTGATCACACTCAGTTCCTGATAAATAATGCTGATACCGTTTTCCTGGGATATCTTCGGCGTAAATCTCGGAAATTCCTTTCCGCCCGCAACCATTATGCCTTCCGTCGGCTCATATGCTCCGCTCAGCATTTTCATCAGCGTAGACTTTCCGGCTCCGTTCTCTCCCAGAAGAATATGGACCTCCCCGGGGCGTACATCAAAATTGACGCCTTTCAACGCAGTGACACCGGGGAATTTCTTTGTGATATTTCTCATTTCAACTAAACTGTTCATCATCTCCACTACCTTTTCACAAGCTCTGTTCACGGTTTTTCGTTATCCGGCGGCACCCTGCCTTTTTCAGTTCATAAAGTGCCGCCGTATCTTGCTTACCTGTCTGTTTTATTAATTTTCATCCTTTGTGATCAGGATAGGATCTACATACTCTTCAATGATAGCAACGTCACCCGGTTTTTCTCCGTTTTGATGTGCCTTAACGAGCAGTTCCAGAGACCTTGCCGCCACACCCGCGGGATCCTGCGCTACTGTCGCAGTCAGATTTCCTGCTTTTACGGATTCGATCGCATCACTGTTTCCGTCAGTACCTACCACAATAATATCCTTTCCGGCGTTCTGTACCGCTTCCTGTGCCCCCATTGCCATGGTATCATTACAACAGTAGATTGCTTTCAGATTTTCATTTTTGCTGATCAGGTTGGTCGCCAGATCATACGCTTTTGTCTTATCCCAGTCCGCCGGCTGGCTGTCTACAATGACAAGCCCGGCCGCCTCAAAAGCCGCCTGGCAACCCGCTTTTCTCTTTTCACCGGAAGTTGCTCCCGCCTTTCCTTCGATAATAGCCACCTCGTCTCCGGAGGAAAGGAGAGATGCGATATATTCGCCCGCGGTCTTACCCACAAACTCGTTATCCGTTGTGACAAAGCTTACCAGATGGCCGCCTGCTGCCGTCAGGTTTTCGTCATTTACCCTCTCGTCAATATTTGCCACCAGATAGCCCTTCTCATTTGCTTCCACAATGGTATTTACCAAATTGGAATCGGACAGCGGAGCCACCGCAAAGCCCGCATATTCCCCGGACTGTATCATTGTCTCAAAGACATTCATCTGGCCTTCCACATCATCCTCCGAGTTTGCCGCCAGAACTTCCACTTCCACACCAAGTTCCGCTGCTTTCTCCTCTGCGCCCTTCTGAGCTGACTGCCAGAATTCGGAGCTCAACGTCTTTAATACGACACCATATTTTTCTCCGCCTGCCGCTGCTTCCTCCGCCGCTTCTTCGGCACCGTCTCCATCCCCGGCTTCCGTTGTCTCCGTTTCCGCCGAAGGTGTTGTCTCCGCCGCCGTATCCTCCGCGGAACTGCCGCAGCCCGCAAGCAACGCCGCCGTCATTGCCATTGTCAGTAACACTGTAACCATTTTCTTCTTCATTTTTGTTCCTCCTGCTTTTGCATTATTTTTTTATTTCTCACAGGAGACCGACAGCTTCTTTCAGTGTCAGTTCTCCTGATGCGATCATACCTGAAACCGCCGCACCGTATGCAGCTTCCTCCTCATGCTCCGCCATCTGCAGCTTCATATGGAACTTTCTGCTTATCACTTCCTGCAGATAATGATTTCTCCTTACTCCGTTGCCGGATGCAATGATCCTGCTTTTAGATAAGTGAAGCCCTTTTTCTATCCTGTTGTACATCTTATAAAGCTCCGCCGTCATCCCTTCCAACACGCCCTCCATGAGCGCCCTCGGCATAAAATTCTCTGTCCCGATATTTTTGATGGAGCCTCTTTTTCCCGGTTTCTCTCTGGTGCCGGAAAAGGCGGTATTTACTTTCAGCTTCTCTGTAACGGCCCCCTGTTCCAAAATCTTTTCCATCACACCGTAATGGTCAATGCCTTTTACTCCCAGCGCCTCCGTGTAACTTCTGAAAAAACGCTCAAGGGCCGCATAAGCTCTGCCTCCGCAAAGGGAAGATCCCGCCAGAAGATACGTATCCCCCACAAAAGGCCTCGCCTCGATACCCTTTGCTTCAAAATACTCTCCTGAGAGTACGGATATCTGTCCTCCTGTCCCCACGTTTACCAGAATAGAATCCGCCGCATCCTCCACCGATCCCAAAAAGCTTGCCTGGTTATCGCCGATAGCCGCACTTACCGGAATGCCTCTGTATGTACCAATACGGTCAAAGCTTTCCGTTACTTCCGGAAGTATCCCCGTATCCGCCCCCGCCTTTTTCAGTATATCCTCCAAAAAGACGCCTTTTTTTACATCATACAGCCCCAGGCTCGCCGCATTACTGCTATGTACAAGCGGTGTTTTCCGTCCCGTCAACCGCATTCCAAGATAATCCATGATCGTACATATTTTAGCCGCGCCCTCCGGCACAATCCCTTTTCCACAGTTATAAAGATGCGTCACCAGCCCATATCCCGAGGAAACCTTTATACCAAATTCTTTTTCTAATATTTCGCAGACGCTTTTATCGTCCTTTAAGGGTGTATTTCCCCTGCCGTCCTGCCAGGTATAAAGAGGACTGATATGCTTTCCGTTTTTATCCAGGTATACAATGCCGTGCATCTGTCCGGTTAATCCGATCACGAAAATATCCTGATACTCCTCCAGTATCTCATCCAGCAATTTAAACACTTTCTTGAGAATAACGTCCGGATTCTGAATCTTTTCCCACTCCGGTCCCGACCGTATAAAACTCTCATTTGCGATGGTATAGGCTCTTTCAATCTTCCGCCCTTTCATCTCTACGATCACCGCACTGATCGTTGTCGTTCCGATATCAAGTCCCAGTGCTCTCATACCACTTTTCCTCCCTTCTTTTTAAGTTGAGTAATCGGTTACTCTTATGAGTATAGAGTAACCGATTACTCAGCATTGTGTCAACATATTTTTTACCAAGCAATTCATTTTTATATATTATGTACGAAATTATCTTTTCGTTTTTGTGCTAAATACACAACACCCATGATACAAAACGCGGCATGATCCGTCTTTCACAAATCATACCGCGGTAATCTTATCAAACATATTAAAAAACTCTGACCACTATTTCTCACAGTGACAATAGTTTCTTTTCCCGTCCGGCAGCCGTATCATAGCCGCAAATATTATACCGTCTCCCTCTCAACCAGCTCCATACTCAAAATATAAGTCCTCTTTTCCTGATCTCCCCTCATCATCTTGATAATGGAGCCTGCCGCCAGGCTCCCGAGCTTTAAATAATCCTGCCTGACTGTGGTGAGTGCCGGAGTGACTCTCGCACTCAAGGGTATATCATCTATTCCGATCACCGATACCTCCTTTGGCACTTCCACCCCCTGTTCGTGAAAATACTGCAGGCCTCCGATCGCCAGAATATCCGAAGAGTAAAAAATACCATCCACCCGTTCTCCGCTCTCCCAGATTTCCCTTGAGATCTGATAACCCTGCTCCATCCCGACAGTCTCCACCTTATAAACCAGCCTGTCGGAAAAAACGATTCCATTGTCATGAAGCGCCTGCCTGTAACCATGCAGCCGCCTTTCCTGCGTCGCTATCGTTTTTGCGTGCAGAACGGCCGCAATATTTTTCCTGCCCGCCTTTATCAGTCTTTCCGCCGCAAGATAGCCGCCCTGATAATTATCACAGCCGATAAAACAAGAACCCTGCTCCTCCTCTGCAAACGCCGGTTTCCTGTCCACATAGACAGCCGGAATATCCCTGATCGGCTCTATCTTCTGATCTCCGCTGACATAAATGATCCCGCCTACCCGCATGGCCCGGAGCATCTCAATATACTGTTTCTCCAGTTCCACACTTTCATTTGTGTCGCAGATAATCGCCATATAGCCCTGTTTCAAAAGATCTATCTCTATCTCCCTCGCTATATGGGCAAAGAATTCCTGCGTAATATCAGGTATGATCACACCTACCACCTGCGCCTTGTCCACTCTCAGGCTCCTTGCCAGCTCGTTCGGACGGTAGTTATACTTTTCAATGACTTCCCGGACACGTTTTTCCGTCTCCTTGGAAAACCTTCCGTTTTGATTGATCACTCTTGATACCGTGGCTACGGAAGTCCCTGCCAGCCTTGCAACTTCTTTAATTGATAGATTTTCGCTCTTCATATCTGGGTAACCCTTTACTCATTTTCCCTTTTATTCTAGCACAATTTCATAAATTGTGACAACTTTATTTTTGACAGGAGTTGACTGTGCGGTAACAATTCAGCCGAAAGGTTGAACTGTTACACTGTGCCGGATATCGGTTTATCAAGAATAAAAGCGCAGGATATCGCACCCGCGCTCTTCAATAACACCGCATTTTTCTATGAGAAACATACCCCTAATCAAATCCCCGCCGCTTCCTTCAGCGTCAGTTCCCCGGCAGCGATCATCCCGGAAACCGCAGCGCCATATGCCGCCTCCTCGTTCCGTTTCGCAAGTTCCAGGCTCATGCCGAACTTCTCGCTCATCATCCTCTGCAGATAAACATTTTTCCGGATACCATTGCCGGAAGCAACCATTCTGCTTTTGGGAGATGCCAAACCCTTCCCTATTTTTTCATACATTTTACAGAGTTCTTTCGCCATGCCGTCAAGCACGCCTTTGACCAATGCCTGCGGCGTAAAATTTTCAGTGCCGATGTTTTTGATGGAACCCCTCTTTTCCGGTTTCTCCCTTGTGCCGGAAAATGTGGTGTTTACTTTCAGTTCTTCGCCGGCCTTCTTTTCACCAAGAAGCTTTGCCATCACCGCATAGTGATCCACACCGCTGATTCCCGCCGCTTCCGCATAACTTCTGAAAAAACCTTCCAGCAGCGCATACGCCCTGCCGCCGCAGAGAGAGGAACCCACAAGCAGATAATGCCCCGCCGCAAAAGGCCTTGCCTCAATCCCCTTGGCCGTAAAATATGTATCCGACAGCACCGAAATCTGCCCGCCTGTTCCCATATTCACTAAGATGGAATCAGATGCATTCTCCACAGATCCCAGAAAACTCGCCTGATTATCACCGATTGCCACACTCACCGGAATCCCGCGGCAGGTGCCAATCACCGTAAATTCTTCCGTCACCTCCGGCAGGATCACGGGATCGGCACCTGCCGTCCGCAATACCTCCTCCATAAAACAGCCTTCTTTGGCATCATACAGTCCCAGACTTGCCGCATTGCTGCTGTGCATAAGCGGCGTCTTTCTCCCCGTCAAACGCATTCCCAGATAGTCCATGATCGTACACACCCTGGCCGCCCCCTCAGGCACAAGATTCTTCCGGCTGTTATAAAGATGTGTGATCAATCCATATCCGGTATAGGCTTTCACGCCATAATCCTCCTCCAGAATCTCGCAGATACTTCTTTCCCCTTCGGCCGAAAATTCCTCCGGCTGAATTTCTTCTGATGAAATGCCTCCCAATGGAATATTCCCCCTGCCGTCCTGCCAGGTATAGAGCGGGCCGATATGTTTTCCGTTCTCGTCCAGATAGACAATCCCATGCATCTGCCCGGTCAGCCCGATCGTATGAATATCCTGATAGTTCTCAAAAATCTCATCCAAAAGCTGAAATACCTTCCGCATAATGATTTCCGGCTCCTGAATCTTCTCCCACGGCAGATCCGTCCCTATAAAGCTGTCATTTGAAATAGTATATGCCTTTTCAATCTCTCTTTCATCCGTCTTTACCACCACCGCACTGATCGTTGTTGTTCCGATATCAAGTCCTAATGCCCTCATTTGCCGCCCCCTTTATGTTTTATTGTACTACTTTATAATCAAAGTTCTTTCCCATAGGCTTCTGCCCCTTCGGCAAGCCGCCTTAGTCCATCCTCCAGAATACTCCGTGGGCAGGCCGCGTTCACCCGCAGAAAGCCTTCCCCGCTTTTCCCGTACAGTTCTCCCTTCGACACAAACAATCCGGTCTTATCCCGCAGATATGCCGCAAATCCCGCACCGCCGCTTCGCAGCCCTCTGCAGTCCAGCCACATCAGATATGTCGCCTCGGTATAAACCGCCTTTATCCCCAAAATTCCCTCCAGATATTTTTTCGTATACTCTTTATTTCCCTGTATATACTCCCGTAGTTCATCCAGCCATGCCCCGCCTTCCGTATATGCCGCAATCGCCGCATCCACGGCAAAGCAGTTCGGTCCCGACACCTCATCCGTGTTCATTCCCCGCCGCACCTTATGACGAAGGACAGGATTGGGAACTGCCACTGCCGCACTCTGCAAACCCGCCAGATTGAATGTCTTGGTGGGCGCCATACAGATAATACAGTTATCCCTGCACTCCCCAGAAACAGAGGCAAACGGAACATAACTGCATCCCGGGCTTGTCAGATCGCAGTGGATCTCGTCAGAAACTACAATCACATGATATTTTCTGCACAGTTCCCCAACTTTTGCCAGTTCCTCCCTGCTCCAGATCCTCCCCACCGGATTATGGGGATTACATAAAATCATCAATGTCGTCTCCGGATCGGCAAGTTTTTCTTCCAGATCCTCAAAATCCATCTCATAGGTTTCCCCATCATATTTCAGAGGATTCTCCAGTATATTTCTGCCGTTATCGACAACAGACTGAAAAAACATATTGTAAACCGGCGGCTGGATCAACACCTTTTCTCCCGGTGTGGTCAGCTTCCGCACAATACTGGAAAGCGCCGGAACGATTCCCGTGCAGAAAATCAGCCAGTCCTCTTCCATCGCAAAATCATACCGCTTCTTCCACCAGTTTACATAACTTTCATTCCATGCCTTCGGAATCACGCTGTACCCGAATATCCCATGCGCCGCCCGTCTCTCAATCGCCTGACGGATCTCAGGCGCCGCCTGGAAATCCATGTCCGCCACCCACATCGGAAGCTCTTCTTCTCCCACATCCCATTTCAGGGAACCCGTGCCCCTGCGGTTTATCTGTGTGTCAAAATCATATTTCATGAAACTATCAATCCCCTTTCCTTCCATATATCATCTATTTTCTGGCTTTCTTTATCTGCAGACCTCTGTTTGCTGTTTTATAGCTCCCCGTAAGCTACATTACATTTGTCTCAGATACTCACTAAACAGTTTTATCAAGCCGCCTGTCAGCATCCTCCTTTGTCAATTCCATCACCACCGCCATAAACGGAATGGCAAACAGCATACCGATAATGCCAAAAAGCTTCCCCCCAATCAGTGCCGCAACCAGGGTATAAAAAGGCGGAAGTCCCACGGATTTCCCCACAACCTTCGGATAAATAAACTGATTTTCCACAAACTGAACTACCAGGTAAACGACAGCACAGCGAACTACCAGCCCCGGATCATAAATCATGGTCAGAAAAATACTGACCGCACAGGAGATAAACCCTCCGATATACGGAATGATTGCACATACCGCAGTCAGCACGCCAACCAGACTGCCATAGGGCAGCCGGAAGATCAGAAATGCCACAAACACCAGTATCCCAAGGATCACCGCCTCACAGCACTGACCGGAAAGGAAATTTGCAAAAGACTGATAAAACATCCGGCTAAACCGCAAAACATTTTCCGCCCATGACGGCTTTAAATAAGCACGCACCAGTTTATTCGCATGTCTGCACACTCTCTCTTTATCGAGCGCCATATAAATAGAAATAATGATCGCAAACGCCGCGGTGATCACAATACTTACCGTGGAGGAGAGCGCGGTCACCACATTGGAAAACAAAGTATCCGCCCCCTGGGTAATCCCCTCCATCATCTGATCAAAATTAATATCCGAAAACAACTCCTCTATCCATTCGGCATTTATCTGATGTGCATCCAGAAATGCGATCCACTGCGGAATATCACGCTCAATCTGTGTGTACAGGCTCTTGGAAGAGCGCATAATCTCCGGCATGAGCAAAGTCAAAACCAGCACCAGCACAGCCAGAATACTGATAACCGTTATAAAAAAACTTGCCATATGGATCATGTTCTCCGTAGGCTTCCTCTTCATTTTACCGCCAATTCCCTTAAGACGCTTTTCCACTCCGTTCATCGGTACATTGATAAAAAGTGCCAAAATGCCTCCCGCAAGAAGCGGAAGCGCAAGTTCAAATATTCCTCCCAAAGCTTTTAAAACAACCGAAAAATTCATCAGCGCCGCAAACAGAGTAACGCCTGCCGCTGTTACAAATAGATATTGTTTTGTTCCGTTTTCCATATATACCGTCCTTTCTTCTTTCTTGATAGTAATATATTTCCATGGCGTTCGTCAACATAATTAAAATTTTCCGGCTTCCATAAAAACCAGCGCTGAAGCAACGTCTATCACAGCCCTTTTTTTCAAACACAGAAAAAGCCGACACCGTCTGCGCTAATTTTGACGCAGAAGCTATCAGCTTTTATGAGCGTTTTCGGTATATCATTGTGCAAGGCTTTTCCTAAAACCCTTCCTGCTTCTGAATCTCCTTCAGCACCTGCGCCGAATTCCAGAGTTTTTTCTGTTCCTCCTCATCAAGCGACACCGGAACCACATGCTCCACGCCGTTTTCTCCCACAATGGCAGGCATCGAGAGCACCACATCCGTCAGCCCATACTCCCCATGCATCATACTCGAGATCGGCAGCACAGACTTCTCATCCCGCACAATCACCTCGCAGATCCGCTTTACAGCCATGGCAATCCCGTAATATGTCGCCTGCTTGCGTTCGATAATTTCATAGGCGCTGTTTTTCACTCTGTCGGCAATCTCATCCATGGTTTCCTTCAGCAGCTTATTGCTGTCGATATCACTTCTGATCTTACAGAAATCCTTCAGCGGAACACCTGAGACATTGGCACTGCTCCACGCCGCAATCTCACTGTCTCCATGCTCGCCTACGATAAACGCATGGACACCTCTGCTGTCCACCTCCAACAGTTCGCCCATCTCATACTTTAACCGGGCGGTATCCAGCACGGTCCCGGAACCGATCACCCTGTTCTCCGGCAACCCGCTGATCTTCAGTGCCGCATAGGTTAAAATATCCACCGGGTTTGCCACCATCAGAATAATACCGGTTTTATTGTACTTTGTTACCTCCGGCATGATATGTCTTAAAATACCGATGTTTTTGTGCACCAGATCAAGCCTTGTCTCTCCGGGCTTCTGATTGGCGCCGGCCGTGATGATCACGATCGCCGCATCAGCGATATCCTCATACTCTCCCGCCCATATTTTCATCGGACGGGCATAGAGAATGCCATGGCCGATATCCAGCGCTTCTCCCTCCGCCTTCTTTTTATCCACATCGATCAAAACCATCTCGGAAAACAGCCCGCTCTGCATCAGGGCAAAGGCTATTGTCGAGCCCACAAACCCGCATCCGATCACTGCCACCTTCCTGCTGTCCACATAATGTACCTGATTTTTCATATTCTTCCTCATTTCTGCGTTGCTTTGTTACACAAAGCCATAATATGGCTTACGAGTTTGTGACAAGCAACGCGCAGGCACAAATCTCGCGATTGAAAATTTTAATTTTCAATCTAACCTCATTTCTGCGTTGCTTTATTACGCAAAGCCATAATATGGCTTACGAGTTTGTGTCAGGCAACGCGCAGGCACAAATCTCGTTTCCCGCTTCCTTCAGATTATAGTATAACTCATTTCGGTGTAAGAAATTCTTTTATTTTAAATATTTCCGAACAAGCTGCTTATGAATCGCGGGATTTGCGCAGACCACACTGCTCTTCATCTCATTTTTCAGTTCATTCCCCTCAAAATCCGTGGCTTTGCCGCCCGCCTCCGCCACCAGAAGCCTTCCCGCCGCATAGTCCCAGATACTTAACTTTCTCTCAAAAAATCCGTCGATCCTGCCCGCCGCCGTCTCCGCCATATCGATCGCAGCGGAACCGCTCCTGCGGATATCCTGGGAATCCATGAATACCCGGTAGATCTTCCGGAAACTCTCCTCCCCAAACTTCTCTTTCTCATAGGGCGCGGTTCCAAAGGCAAACATACACTCTTCCATCGCCTCCGCCCCGCTGACATGTATCTGTTTTCCGTTTAAAAAGGCTCCCTTCCCTTTTTCCGCATAAAACAACTCCTCCGTATAGGGCTGGTAAACTATGCCGAGTACCGTATCCCCATTTTCCATCAGTGCCAGGGAAATACTGCTTCTTCTGTAGTCATGGATCAGATTCGTCGTGCCGTCCACCGGATCAAGCACCCAGACCAGACCGGTGAAATCGATATCCTCATTGTTCTTCTCCTCCCCCAAAAACTGGATTTGGGGATACTTCTCCTCCAGCGCCTTCCAGATAAAGTTCTGCACCTGTTTATCCACTTCCGTCACATAGTCCGAGGCGCCCTTTCTTGTAATATGCTCCGCTGCCTCCCTGTTTTTCAGAAAATTACCCGCTTCCAGAATAATCGCTTTTACCTGTTCAAATTCTGCCATGTTGTTCCTCCTGTTCCGTATCCATATACTTCGTTTTGCCCGGAAAAATCAAATACTATACGCATCCTCTCCATATGTACCGCGAAAACGCACATTGTTCACAAAAACAATTCCGCCGCATACACCACCACACATGCCCCGATCGCCACCCGGAACAGATTCCCGTCTATATAGGCGATCACCAGCGCCGCCGCAAAGCCCGCCCATGCCGTAATCCGGCTTCCCGTAGCGCTCAGGATAGCCGGAAATGTCATAACCGCGAGCGTCACATAGGGCACATAATATAAGAAAGAACGGATAAAGGGACTTTTGATATCCTTCCGGATCAGCGTCATGGGCAGGGCCCGGATCGCATATAAAGTAACCGCTGCCACAATCAGATAAAGATATACATTTTGTATCATTTCTCTTCTCCCTCCGCCTCTTCCCGCACCGGAAACTTCCATGCCGCAAATCCGGCAATCACGACCGTCAGAATTATAATCTTAAAGCCTTCCGAAATCTCCCTGACGCCCGGCAGCACGGAAAACAGATAACTTGCCAGCATGGAGAGCACAACAATACCGCAGATAATCCTGCTCTTTTTAGCAGGCGGAATAATGATTGCAATAAACATTCCGTACAGCGCAACTCCCAGCGCCCTCCCTATCCTGTCCGGCAGAGCGGTCCCAAGGAGCGCTCCCAGAAAAGTCCCTATGGTCCATCCCGGTCCCGCCACCGTGGCGGCGCCGTAATTGTAAAAAGGATTCAGCCTTCCTTCCACCGCCGAAGCAATCCCAAATATCTCATCCGTGATATACTGAGACACTATCATCCTGTGCCCTGCTCCCATCTCCGCTCCCGCCTTCTGGGACAGCGCGCAGGACATCAACAGATACCGCAGGTTGACGATCAGCGTTGTCATGACCATCTCCGTATATCCCGTCCCCGAGGCTATCACGGTCATCGCCGCATACTGCCCTGCCGAGGCGTGCAAAAGCATGGAAGAGACTGCCGCCTGCACCGGCGTCATCCCAATATTTTTTGCCGTTATTCCGAGGGTAAACGCGACCGCAAAATACCCCATCGCAATAGGAATGCCGTCCTTAAGTCCCTTTTTATACCAGAATCCGTTTCCTGTTTGTACTTCACCATTCATTGCTTTACTTTTTATCCCTTTTCGTCCCCGTTCTTCTGTCACCCGTATCTGGCCATCTTATGGTCCCTCTTTATCAGGAAGCTTCGCTCTCCCGTACCCTGCCGCTGTGAATCCTCTCCCATTTCCCCGTGCGGTATTCCGCAAGAGAAATCAGATAGTTCGCAATCCATCCGATGGGTACCACGATCCAGACCACTTCCACACCGAACCTCGGCGCAAAGATCATGGACGCAAATACCCGGATTCCCAGATTTACCATATTTGCCACCGTAAACATCGCCATATCGCCGGCGCCCCGCAAAAGCCCGTCCGTGATCATCTTAATCCCGACAAATACAAAAAACCAGCCGATAAACCGCAGATAACCAACTCCGGTCTGATAAGCTGCCGCAGAGGCATCCTCCCCCAAAAACAGCAGCACAAGAGGATGACAGCTAAGTTCCACGATCAGACAAAGGATCACCGCAAAAACCGCCACGATCCCATATCCCGTATGATACCCCTGTTTTACCCTCTCCATCTTTCCTGCTCCGATATTCTGCGCCGTATAAGAACTCATCACATTTCCCATTGCCGACATGGGGACGATACAGATGCTCTCCACCCGCATCGTAGCCGAAAATCCCGCCAATACCTGAGCGCCGAAGCTGTTGACCACCGACTGCACCAGCATCATCCCGATAGATATCGTGGACTGCTGTAATATGGAAGGAAGCGCCACCCTGGCCATCAGTGAAAACTCCACCTTATCAAAAAACGGCAGCTTTTCCTCCACTTTATAATTCCCCAACTCCCGCAGCAATATCATAAAGGAAAGTACCGCTGAGATCCCCTGCGCGATCAGCGTCGCCCACGCCACACCGGATACCCCCATCATCAGATTTTTCACAAAGAAAATATCCAGTACGATATTAAACAGCGAAGAAAAGATCAGCAGATAAAGCGGAATCTGGGAACGCCCCAGCGCATTAAACATGGCTGACAATATATTATACATAAATAAGAACGGCAGCCCCAGAAAATAGATATTCAGATAGATCGTGGCATCCCCCAGCACGTCAGAGGGCGTATTCAGCGCTATCATGATCTGCTTTCCAAGCAAAAGCCCCACGCCGCCCAGCACAACGCTGGTCACAAGAAACACCGTCAGCGCCGTGCGGATGGACAGCATCATCTTCCGATAGTCCCTTGCCCCAAAATACCTGCTTGTGATCACGGACGCTCCCACGCCGCCGCCGATGGCGATGGAAATAAACACGGTAGTCAGCGCGTAAGACGCTCCTACCGCCGCCAGCGCATTTTCACTGACAAACCTTCCTACCACAATGGAATCCACCATCGTATAAAACTGTTGGAATAAATTGCCGATGATCATCGGCATCGCAAACAAAAGAAGCGCCTTCCAGGGCTTTTCCGTGATCAGATATTCCTTTTTCATAACATGCCGCTCCTTTCCGCCCGCACAGACAGGCATCCTCTCTTCCCTATATATGGCCGGTATACTTTTTTCTGAAACTGCATCTTCTCTATTTTATACTCACAGGCAAAAAAAGGCAATGCTGTTTTTTACGCGCTCTCAACTGTTCTTTTATCTGACCTCTTATCCCCTCCCATCTACCTCTTGCGCAAAAACTGTTTACAGTTCTCTTTTTTCCGATATACTGAAAGTAAGACCGGAAAGGACCGCAGAAGAACGTATCTCCTGCAAAACACAACAGCCACCAGACATCCATACACAACAATACGGCCGGGGAATCGCTATGAAAGTAAAGATAGAAATAGAAGAAGGACTGCCGGAAGATGAAGTCATTATCCGCTGCGCCCGTCTGAATGATGACATCATCACCCTGCAAAATCATATATCAAGACTGAGCAACGGAAAACGCCATCTGGCACTGCGCGGCGGGGAGACAGACTATTATATCCCGATCGGAGAAATCTATTTCTTTGAGACAGAAGGGCGTGAAATACGCGCCCATACCGCGGATAAACTATTTATCTGTCCTTACAAACTCTATGAACTCGAAGAACTTCTGCCGGGTAACTTTATGAGGATATCCAAATCCTCCATCGCCAATCTGGACCGCATCTACTCCATCACCAGAAACCTGACCGCTTCCAGTATCGTGGAATTTACAGGAAGTTCTAAACGGGCAATGGTCAGCAGGATATATTACAAAGCGCTGGCGGAGCGGCTCCGGGAACGAAAACTGGAACCCGGATAAATACGATCCGTAAGCAGACAATCATAAAGCAAAAAGAAACCGTGCAAAATCCGCACGGGAAAACAGCCAAAACAAAAGGAGGCATGCAGCATGAAAAAAAAGCAGTATAAAAAAATATTCTGGGGTGTCCTGTTCCTGTTGGGCGCGATCGCCCTGTTACTCGGCAGATTTGGATATCTGGAAGGGCTGAACTTCTGGTCCGTTTTCTTTTCCATCGTCCTGTTCGGACTTTTAGCGGATGGTATTCTTGGCAGGTCCTTCGGACAGATCCTGTTCTCTCTGGCATGCCTGATCATCCTCAATGATGAACTACTGCATCTGGAAATGATCACTCCCTGGCCCGTACTGGGCGCCGCCCTGCTCGGCACCATCGGGCTGAATATCCTCTTTCCAAAGCGTTGGAAATATAAAAATCACCCGGTACCCCCCTATCCCCAAAATGGCTGCCGTCCCGGGAAAAAGGAGGAGGAAATCCTGAGCGGGGAGGAAATCCGTTATGAAGCCTCCTTTGGATACGCCGTAAAATATGTTGTGGGCAGCAATATAAGCCGGATATTCCTGGAAAGTTCTTTCGGCAATCTGGAAGTATACTTCACTGACGCTTCGCTGAAAGATAACACGGCACACGCTCTCGTAGAATGCTCCTTCGGCAATCTGGAACTTTATGTCCCTGCCGACTGGAACGTTGTGATCAATGTAGGGCAGGCTTTCGGCCGCGTAGAAGAATCCGGCTACGGAAACCCTTCTGGTGTAAATACGCTCTATCTGGAAGGGGAAGTATCTTTCGGACATGTGGAGGTCCATCACATCTGAGCACCGCTCCTTCTTACAAAACAGGCGGAGGCGCCGCCGTCCGCCTGTTTTGTAAGACACCATACCGGTACCGGCCCTGGTCTATCAGTTCAACTTTCTTTTTATCATATTATCAATACCCGTCAAAGCCTTTATATCTTCCAAATACCAATCAGGACACTCATCAAAATAAATTTCTTCTTTGCGTTTTTTTAATATTCGAAATGGTTCATTGCCTGAATTATCATAAATATGACACACATCACAAATTTTTACAAGTTCTTTTACAATCTCCAATGCCCTGTCATATCTTTCAATTATTTTTTCTTCCGGCACATCATGTCCTCCCGCCTCTACTCTGCTTCTGACACGCCATACATTTATCATTGGATCTGCCGTCAATATATAATAACAACGGATAAAATAGCCTTTCTCTCTTGCTTTCTTTAACAGTTTCAAATTCCTCTCTGTTGATAATACGGTTTCAAAACAAAACTCACTCATCTGTTCAACATGATCTTCCCGCTGTTTCTCCGCTAATTGCGCCGCTTCCATATCTGAACATTTTAAATTTTTTTTAATCTCATCTGCATTTATATAATCCACAGGCGGCTTTAACAATTCAGTAAAAGTGCTCTTACCTGAACCGTTCGGTCCGGCAAACACAACAACCTCAGGCTTTTTTTCCGACACGCTCACTGTACCGTCCTTTCCTTATTTTTTTAGCCACTTCTATCCGGGTGCCATCACTGTTCTCCTGATATATAGCCTGCGTTTCTCTGTCATATACAACAATGGGAATATCCAATGCTTTTTTCTTTTCCAAATCGATCTTAATCGCTGCTCTGGCACGCTTCACAACATTTTCATCCGAAATATATTCTTCTCTTTTCATTATTTCCATACCTTTCCGGATTCTTTTACAAACTGCTTCTGATTTTCCACTCATCCTTATCAGAACCATTCTGAAACATCCATTTTTTATTA
The DNA here is from genome assembly GCA_022799355.1 of Lachnospiraceae bacterium. Lineage (GTDB taxonomy): Bacteria > Bacillota > Clostridia > Lachnospirales > Lachnospiraceae > 1XD8-76. The sequence goes on from JAAWOG010000011.1 coordinate 53,671, forward strand.
TAATATCAAAACTTATATTAGTTGACCTGGGATGCCATCGACGAAACTGCATATTTGGTCCCCAAAAGCTGAATATCCCCTTGCTTTTCAGCTTTTATCTCTTATACGCCACAGCCCCCTCATATCGATTCGAGCGCCATATGATATCCACCAGTCTGCTGATACACGCCTTCAGGTCCTCTTTCTTCAAAGTCCCTTCCGCCAGCTCCTTCTCCAGATTCTCCCTGTCGCAGACTGCCCCGGGCATCACCAGATCATTTCCCGCACGCATACAGCCGGAAGCCGTGCAGTCCTCTCCCTGCTCGGTCGTTGTCCAGTCCGTCATGATCATTCCCGCAAATCCCCACTCCGAACGGATCACATCCGTACAGATATCATGGTGATTTGCCACATGCACGCCGTTCAGCAGATTATAACTGGTCATAATGGACATGGGCTGTGATTCCTTTACCGCGATCTCGAACCCTTTCAGATAAATCTCGCGCAGCGCCCGCTCGGAAACGATGCTGTCCGAACCCATCCTGTTGTCCTCCTGGTTATTGCAGGTAAGATGCTTGATCGTAGTACCACAGCCCGGCACGGACTGTACGCCGTCTGTCACAGCCGCCGCCATTTTTCCCGAGAGCAGCGGATCTTCCGCGTAATACTCAAAATTTCTGCCGCACAGAGGATTCCTGTGGATGTTCATGCCCGGCGCCAGCCAAAGCGTAACCCCGAACTCTTCCATCTCTCCGCCGACCATCCGCCCGATCCTGCGGAGCAGACCGCAGTCCCAGCTCTGGGCAAGCAGCGTTCCCACCGGCATCGCCGTACAGTACTGATAATATCGTTCCCCGGGTTCCTCCTCCATATCCCCACAGAATATACCGCCTTCCAGGGCAAAAGAAGAAGGCTTCGGCAGAATCTTTCCATTCTCCACATTGTAATGCTTCATCAGCCTGAGTCCTGCCGGTCCGTCCGCAAGCACAATGGGAGCCAGCCCTTTATCCAGGGCACAGCCGCTTGTCTCCCCCGCGGAACCGGGCACGGATATACCTGCCGCCCCCAGATTTCCTCCCTCGCCCTGCTCTCTCTCCATTGTATCTCCGCCGGCAAGGGCGATCAACTGTTCCGTAGTCAGGGTATCCACAAACGCCGCCGCTTCCTCTGTAGTAAAATCCTTATTTTCCCGATAAATAATCTCCTTTTCGACAATATTCGGACATATTTCCAAAACCGGCAGCCCCTTTTCGCGCACAACCCCGGCAAGTTTTTCAAGCTTTCCCCGCATCCTCCCCGCAGGCTGCTTTAACTCAGCCAGTTCCTTCCGAAGTGGCGCAATATGTTTTGTTCTTATCAAAACAATATCCTCAGACAGCACTGCGACAGATACCGGAACAGCCGATGACAGGGAATTTCCAAGCCAGAACGTATACTCTCCCTCCTCCAGCATCCAACCGGGTAATTCTTCACAATAGGAAGAAAGCCTCTCCAAGGGAATCTCCATCTCAATTTCCTGACTTTCCCCCGGCGCGAGCAGATCTGACTTTTCAAAGCCTGCCAACCTCCGGTACTCCTTCTCCATCTTCCCTGCGGGCGGCGTGACATAAAGCTCCGCCACTTCCCGTCCGCCGTAAACCTCTCCCGTATTGGTTACTTTTACGACAAAGCGTAAACTTTTCTTTTCATCCTCCCACTTCACAGACACAAAATCCATACGAAAATCCGTATAGGATAAACCGAAGCCAAAGCCATACCTCACCGACACATCAAACGTATCAAAATATCGGTAACCGACATAGATCCCCTCCTGATAAAACTCCTGTTCCACATCTCCGTTATTGCCGGAAAATGTGGCACTATTCGGGTAATCTTCATATTGACGGGCCCAGCTCCCGGTGAGTTTTCCGGAAGGCGGCACCGCACCGCCAACCACATCCGCAAAAGCATTTCCGCCCTCCATACCGGGCTGTACAATATAGAGCAATGCCTCAATATTCGGGTGCTCATCCAGAAAAGAGAGGTCAACCGGACCTCCGGTATTAATCACAACTGCCACATGGGCATAATTTGCGCAGATATCGGATAACTGCCGCATCTCTTCCCCCGTCAGCCTGTAATCACCCTCGCCGCTGCTTCTGTCTTTCCCTTCTCCCGCCACACGGCTCAGGATATAAAAAGCAACTTCCGCTTCCGTCTTATCTACCGGTCCCCCGGCAGGCATCATAAATGGAGTTGTACTGTAGATCTGAAAAAATTCCGGCATTCCCTCCATGGACGCCGCTCTCTCCAGAATATCATCCCTCCATGCGCCTCTCGCCTCTCTATAACAGTTATCAAAATCCCTGATCCAATTCTCATTGGTGATCTGAAAGCCTGCATTTTTCATCCCCTGATAGATACTGACGCTCTCCCGCTCATTGACATCCCCGGAACCTGTGCCGCCTTTTATTGTTTTAGATGCGCCCACGCCGTAAAGCGCCACCTTTGTCCCTTTTTTCAGAGGAAGCAGATGATTTTCATTTTTCAGCAGCACCATTCCCTCTGCTGCCGCCCTTCTTGCCAGCGCCCGGTTTTTTATCTCCCGCTCCGATATTTCAGGTGATCTTGTCCCTGTCAATTGTCTCTGTTTCATATTTCTCATTTCTAAAAAGTCTCCATTTCAGTTCCGCATGAGCCTCCACAGCACACATTACCGAGGAGAATTTCCAGCTGCATTTGCATCTGTAAATCCTCCTGTGCGCTTCTCGGCTCATGCTGTTTCCAGTTCCGCATCTATTTATATTATCCTAACACTTCCTTCGCGATATCCGCCGATGCTTTTGCATCTTTGGCATAATAATCCGCACCAATCTCCATCGCATAGCTTTCCGTCAGCACCGCCCCTCCTACAAAAATCTTACAGGGGTGCCCGCTCTTTCTGAGTGCCTCTATCGTTTTCCGCATGGAAGAGACGGTCGTGGTCATCAGGGCGGAAAGTCCCACCAGAAAAACCCTCTCTCTTAAAACCGTCTCCACCACAGTATTTACCGGAACATCCCGCCCCAGATCAATCACCTGATAACCATAGTTCTCCAGCACCACCCGGACAATATTTTTTCCGATATCATGAATATCGCCTTCCACGGTCGCCATCACAATCTTTCCTTTGGAGAGATTCTCTCCGCCTCTGCCTGCTATTCTTGTCTTGATCAGATCAAAGCCTGCGCAGGCAGCATTTGCGGCATTGATAAGCTGAGGCAGGAAAATCTGCTGCTTCTCATACTTTTCCCCCACGATATCCAGAGCAGGAATCAGCTTTTGGTTGATCACATCCAACTCAGACATGGTTTCCAGATACTGCTCCGTCAGGTTTGCCACCTCCTGTTTCAGCCCTTTTAAAACCGCTTTTTCAATGCTCATCTCAGCGGGTGAGGCTGTAGCAGGCAGCGTCTTTTCCGAAACGGCTCCCGCAAACCGCTCAATATATGCCGCACAATCCATATCTTCGCCAAAGAGGGCGCGATGAGAAAAGACCATATCCATGATCTCTTTCTGATTGGGATTGACTATCGGAAAATCCAGCCCGCAGCACATCGCCTGCATCAGAAAGCCCGCCGTGATATGAATCCGTTCCGGCAGTCCAAAGGAAATGTTGCTGACTCCAAGCACGCAGTGCAGTCCCATCTTTTCATGAATATACCGTACCGCCTTAAGCGTCTCCTTCGCCTGACTTTGCTGTGCGGATATGGTCAGCGTCAGCGCATCTATCAGCACATCCTCACGGGCTATGCCATAACGCTCCGCCGCCGCTAAAATCCGCTCAGCAATTTCGATTCTTGCCTCCGCAGTTTCGGGAATGCCGCCTTTGTCCATCGTCAGTCCCACCACTGCCGCACCATATTTTTTCACAATGGGCAATACTTTTTCCAGTACCTCCTGCTCCCCGTTTACGGAATTCACGATAGCCCGTCCGTTACAGACGCGAAGCCCTGCTTCGATGGCTTCCGGATCGGAAGAGTCAATCTGCAACGGCAGTGTCACAACGCTCTGCACCGCTTTGACCACCCTTGTCATCATCTCCGCTTCCCGTATGCCGGGCAGTCCCACATTGATATCCAGAATATCGGCGCCCGCATCTGCCTGTTCGATGGCCCTCTCCATGATATAATTCATGTCTCCGTCCCGCAGCGCCTGCTGAAATCTCTTCTTTCCCGTGGGATTGATCCGCTCCCCGATCACGCGAACCCCGCCGAACTGTGCCACCTGCCCTGCCGAACAGACTCCCCGGAACAATTTCCTCTCTTTCACATCTTCTGCTTCCGGCACCGCCTGGACACTCCCATTTGCCAGCGCCCTGATAAAATCCGGATTCGTCCCACAGCAGCCGCCGAAAATGGACGCCCCGAGTTTCGGAAATTCCGCCATATGCCGTCCGAATTCCTCCGCCCCCATACTGTACTCCCCGGTGGCGGGATCAGGCATACCCGCATTGGGCTTTACGATAACAGGCAGATCCGTCCACCGCCTCAGTTCCTCCACCAGCGGCGCCAGTTCCTTCGGTCCCAGGGAACAGTTGATCCCCAGCGCATCCACACCGAGTCCCGTCAGCGTCAGCGCCATAGCCGCCACCGTCGTCCCCGTAAAGGTTCTTCCGGAAGCCTCGAAACTCATGGTTGTCCAGACGGGAAGGTCACTGTTTTCCTTCGCCGCAAGCACCGCCGCCCTTACCTCATACAAATCGGTCATCGTCTCAAATATAATAAGATCCACACCGCAGGCGGCTCCCGCTCTCACAACCTGCGCATATATCTCATACGCCTTCTCAAAAGAGAGCATTCCGAGAGGTTCTAAGAGTTCTCCGATTGGGCCCACATCCAGCGCCACCTTTGCCTTTCCTCCGGCAGCCCTTCTCGCCGTGGCGACATTCGCAGAAACAACTTCCTCCACCGTATAGCCGGTCCCCTCCAGTTTATGGGCGTTGGTACCAAAGGTATTGGCATACAGCACCTGGCTGCCCGCCTCCACATAACTGCGCTGAACACGCTCTACCACATCCGGGTGCTTTAATCCGAACAGATCAGGGCGCTCTCCCAGCCCAAGCCCCGCTGCCTGCAGCATGGTACCCATACCTCCGTCCAATATGATCCTATCTCTCATGACAATTTCTCCCTTCTTTCCGATACATACAATTGCGAAACAGGCTACAGCTCTCGCATCCCCTCTTTCGCAATACCTTCCGGGTATTGGAAATCCCCAAAATCGCCGTCACGGATTTCCCCGGTATCATCAACATAGAGGCGCTCAGTGAAAGACCTATCTTCCGCTCCGTATCCAGCGCCGCACACAACTGTTTCTGCGTAGAAATCGGCAGATCCCCATATCCCGGACTGAACCGGTCCGTCAGATATAATCCCTCCGCCTCTACCTCAGCGCGGAGGTCCTCCTCAAAATGATCCGCCACATTCTCAATCGCCGTGCTGGCGCAGGCATCCATAATCACCGCATCCGCCATATTGCTCACGCTGTTCCTTGCCAGCAGCCGATCGATTCCCTGTCCAAGCGTAACCGCCATCAGCACTGCCTCATGACACCCCAAAAGAAGACTTTGAATATCTTCCCCCTCCAACCGCAACGCGGAAAAAAGCGGGCTGTCAATCGGAATCCTCCGCCAGATCAGCCTCGGCTGTGCGGCTGCCATCACTTCCTCCTGACAGCGCTCTATCTGTTCTTTGAGCTGCACGGGGATCTCCTGCCCGCGATATCCCAGATATAACAATATTTCATTTTCATTTAGTTTGGTCAGTCTCGCCTGCATATTCTCTTCCATCCTGCAATACCCTATCCTGAAATCACTCCTGATCCTGCCGGTCACCGCTCCCTCCGAATATCTTTATGCCATTCTACCACAAACCGTTATCCCCAATCAACCTCCCTCCCTTTTCTTTTGCTCCATGTCAAGGCAAACAAAAAGACAGGCAGATCCGGTTAAGAAATCTGCCTGCCAGGACAAAGTTTCTGCATTGCAAACGCTTTGTCCTATTTATAAGGATAAAAGTTATAAAGTGGATAACCTCTTTAAATGGATCTGCACAGCCATATCATCGCCCTTTATTTCCGGGAGAAGAATCCCTCCCGCCATCAGCGTCTTCCCCGAGTAGATACTCTCTTCGCCTGTCACCCGGTACTTTGCCTCCTCCGAAAGTCCGGCAAGCCGGAGCCTTCTCCTGAGTGCGTTGGGCTGTGCCCGATATACTACGCCCTGTACCAGAACCTCCGAACTGTCTTCTGACACAAACTCCCAGAATGACATACCGCTTTCTCTTGGATCACACAGTCTGTAGTACAGTCCGTTATAGATCAGATTCTGATACTTTTTATATGATTTTACCTGTTCCGAAACTTCTTTCTTTTCCTCTTCATCCAGTTTGTTCAAGTCCAGTTCATAACCGAAACTTCCCGCCATTGCCACCGTTCCTCTTGTCCGAATGGACGTCACCCTGCCTGTCTGATGATTCGGTACCGCAGAGACATGGGAGCCCACCGTGGAAACCGGATAAAAGAAACTTGTGCCGTACTGGATCACAGTCCTCTCATGGGCATCCGTATCATCACTGCACCAGATTTGAGGGCAGTAATACAGCATCCCCGCATCAAATCTTCCGCCGCCGCCGCAGCAGCCCTCAAACAAAATATCCGGAAACTCATTCGTCAATCGCTCAAGCAGTTCATAAAGCCCTAAGATATATCTGTGCGGAAGCTCAAGCTGGCGCTTTTTTGTGAGCGTGGGCGAATACCAGTCGCATATGCTCCGGTTTACATCCCACTTCACATATTCGATATGATTCTCCCGCAGTATCTTGCTGATGATCTGATAAATATATTCAACTACTTCTTTATTTGCCATATCAAGTGCAAGCTGATATCTGCTCCGCATCGGCGCCCTGCCCGGTATACGGATCGCCCATTCCGGATGAGAACGGTACAGTTCACTGTCCTCCGAGACCATCTCCGGCTCCATCCAGATCCCGAACTTCATGCCGAGATTATTGATCCGCTCAATCAGCCCGCTAAGGCCCCCCTGCAGCTTCTTCTCATTGACAACCCAGTCTCCGAGCCCGGAAATATCGGAATCCCGCTTTCCAAACCAGCCGTCATCCAGCACCATCATATCAATGCCGAGTTCTGATGCCTGTTTTGCAATCTCTTCTATCTTTGCCGCATTAAAATCAAAGTAAGTCGCTTCCCAGTTGTTGATCAGCACGGGCCTTTCGGAAAGCTTGTATTTGCCTCTGCACACATTGTTCCGAATCACATGATGAAAGCGGCGGGACAATTCCGTAAACCCGTTCTCCGAACAGGACAGGATTACTTCCGGTGCGTAAAAACTATCTCCCTCCTCAAGGTGCCACGCAAAAGTATCCGGATGAATCCCCATCACAAGCCTTATCTGATCAAGCTGGTCTCTCTCGATCTGCGTCTGAAACCCGCCGCTGTACATCAGAGCCGCCCCGACACAAAATCCGCTTTTTTCCGATGCGCCCTTTTCACACAGAAGCACCGTGGGATTCTGCTGGTGGCTGGACATGCCTCTTCCGCTGCTGCTCTCCTGGATGCCGTGAATCAGCGCCGCCCGCTCTGTCTGTCTCTCCTTTGTATGTCTGCCATGGAAATGAATCCACTCCCAGTCGCCGTAGGGAATATCCATACACAGACTGTGTACTCTGTTTATGATCACAGGCGTCTTTCCCTGATTCTGCACAACAACACTTCTTGTGATCACGTCCTCTTTTTCCAGCACGCCGTATTTTAAAGTTACTTTAACGTCCGTCGCCGTGTCTTTTAAAACAATTTCGAGCGTCTCCGCCTCATCCTTCGCCGCATATACTGCCGGCAGTCCGGGAATCTGATATTTCCCTTTTAAAATATGATATTCCTGAAAACGAAGATCCAGCGCGCAGCTTCCGTTCTCATGGGTGACGGAGATTGCCGGAATCCTGAAATCTCCCACGCCGCCGGAAGCATATTCTAAAGGCAGCGTATCCAGAGAATATGTTCTCCGGTTTTCCGCCTCATATATATTTCCCGAAAAACCCACATCCGGATAATCCAGAAGATAATCCATCACGCAGTCTGTCTTACCGCCGTACCATAAATGATTTAATACCCCGAAATCGTCTACCTTCATCTGGTAAAGGGTATTAGCTGTCTCAACATGAAATACGCCATGTTCTACCGTAATTGCCATATCAAAACTTCCCTCCACTGTCTGTCTCTATTTCTATTGGAGCCGATATTCCGGCTGTTTCCAACCGAAATATCAGCATCTGAGTAATTATCATTATAGCATATTTTTCCAATTTGCAACCGGCAGATATCAGAAAGCTCAGGTTTATTCTCAGCCGCTGTCCATACATGTCGCAGGATGCGCTCTGTCTTTGCTGTTAACCCTTGACCGCACCGTTTGCCACACCGTTTAAGATCTGCTTCTGACATACGATATAGAACAGCAGAATCGGAATCAGTGCCAGGATATAGGATGCAAATGCCAGGTTGTAGTTTGTGCCGAACTGCGTCTGGAAATTAAGCTGTGCCAGAGGCAGTGTGTTAATGCCCGTACCGGACATGATAACAAGGGGTGTCATAACGTCGTTCCAAGTACCCAGCGCTGTCAGGATCGCCACCGTTGCATGCATCGGCGACATCATCGGGAAAATCACCTTCCAGTAAGTAGTCCATGTGGTCGCGCCGTCTATATACGCCGCCTCCTCCAACGCTAACGGTATATTTTTTAAATAACCCGTATAAAGCATCACATTCATCGGCATATAGAATACTACGTACAGCAGGATAACGCCGAGTCTGTTGCCAAGTCCCATCTGCGCCGTCTGTTTTACCAAAGGCATCATCAGGATCGCAAAAGGTACGAACATACCGCTTACAATGTAGAAATAGATAAACTTAAAGCTTTTTCTCTCCGACATACCTCTTCCGATCGCATAACCCGCAACGGAATGAATGACGATCGCAATGACGATTGTCGCCACCGTAATCAGAAGGCTGTTTCCCAAAGAGCGCCAGAAGTCAGTCACTTCCATCGCCTGCCTGAAATTCTCAAAGCTCCATGTTGACGGGAATGCCAGCGCACCTGCCACATCGTTTGTCATTTCGCTGGGCTGCTTGAAAGCTATGATAAATGCCATATATAAGGGAAAGAATACGGTTATGGTGCCTAAGATCAGAACGAACGTCAGCACCCAGTTTGTTCTTTTTTCTTCCTTCATTATAACTGTTCCTCCTTCTTATTCATTACCGTCAACTGGAATACGGTTATTCCCACTATTACAAAGAAGAATAATACTGCGTTTGCGCTCTGGAAACCAAACTGTCCGCCATCCATACCGTTTCTGTAGATCAGGTAGGAAATGGACTCGGTACTCTGTGCAGGGCCGCCCTTTGTTAAGGACATGATCTGGTCGAATACCATCAGGAGGTTTTTCGTGCTGAGTACAAGGTTGATCGTCAGGAAAGGAACTACCAGCGGCAGCGTCACTTTCCAGAATTCCTGCCATTTTGTCGCGCCGTCCAGATTACTTGCCTCATATACATCCTCAGGCACCGTCTGAAGGCCGGATATGTAGATAATGGTGTTTGTTGCCACCGCCTGCCATACACCGACAATCAAAACGCCGATCCATGCATATTTTTCACTTGCCAGAATACTGTTCTGAATCCATCCGATATTCAGCGCGTTGCCTACCGCCGGAACGATGTAGGTAAAGAAGAAGCTGAAGATATAACCGATTACGAGCCCCCCCAGTATGTTCGGTACAAAGTAGATGCCTCTGAGCGCACTTTTAAAGCGGATGCGGTTATTCAGCCCAAGCGCCATGATCAGGCTCAGCACATTGACGAGCACCGTGCCCACCAGCGCATATTTAAAGGTAAACAGATAACTCTTGCCTACTCTGAGATCCGTAAACAGATCCTTGTAGTTTCTGAATCCTACATAGTCATAATCACCATAACCGCGGTAATTGGTAAAGCTGTACATAAATCCCTTCAACATGGGCAGTGTATTAAATGTGAAGAACAATAAAACTACCGGTATTGTAATTGCCCAGAATGTTTTTTCCCGGGTGGTCATTTTACTTTTCATGGCAAAACCTTTTCCTTTCATTATTTTTTAGTGTTCTTTCTGATACTGCTGTACTTTCCAGATCAGGTCTCTGTTATATCTGATCCAGTCCGAATCAAACCGTGCCAGGAAAGTATCTACCGCATTGTCGCTCTCATCCAGCAGGAACGTCTGGATCATAGCATCCACGCTCATCTCGCTGGGATAATGGTGATCCTGATAGTCCGTCATTCTGCCGGCTTCTATGTACGCCCTCATACCCTCTAACTCAGCGGGAAGTTCAAAATCGCCTTCCTTGCAGGCAATACCGCCCTGATCGTCAAGGTAAATATTGATCGTCTCATCCTCATAGAGGAAACGCAGCACTTCATACACCGCTTCTTTATTTTTGGTCTCTTTCATCACGCAGAAGTGCAGGTCAACACCTGAGTTCAGCACATTGTCCGCTTCCGATTCATTCGCCGGGAATGTGAAAGAGTCAATATTGATATCCGGATTCACCGATTTGATCTGGGGAATCGCATAGTTACCGATCGTATACATCGCGGATTCTCCTCTTGCAAAAGCAGTACATGCATCATTATAACCATATGCATAAGGATTCGGCTCCGCATACCGTAAAAGCGCCTCCGTCTTTTCCGCCACTTCACGGTAATTCTCCGTAAAGGTGGTGTTGCCCTGATTCACCTGCGCACAGGTGTCGGACGGCGTAAGACCTACCGCCAGAGCGTTCCAGGGCGCCAGACAGGTCCATGTGTCCTTGTAGCCCAGATACAGCGGCTGAATGCCTTCCGATTCGATCTGTTCACAGAGCGCTGTAAATTCCGACCATGTCTCCGGGATCTCCCAGCCGTGCTCTTCAAACATGTCCTTATTGTAGAGAACGCCTGCCGCGTTTGCCACATAGGGAAGTGCATAAATACCATCCTGCGGAATAAACTCCAGCTCTTTTTCCATCTCCGCATATGCCGGCTTCACCTCTGCTGTCACGTCCAGATCGGAGATATCCATAAACAGTTCCGCATCCAGAAAACTGGAATAGTTGATATCGCCGCCGATTCCTACGATATCAGGATAGTTCTCTCTGATAAACCTTGTTTTTAAAATCGTCATTGCTTCATTGGGCGATTCGATCGTCAAATGGATATCATCATGTGTCTCATTAAAGCGAGCCTCGATCTTCTCCATCGCCGACACCGCCTCCGGCTTGTAAGACACCAGTTCCACCTCGATCTTACCATCCGATGCCGTCTGTCCGCAGCCTGTCAGACCTGCCACACAGAGCGCAAGCCCAAATGCTGCTGCTGTTTTCTTGGCAATCCTTCTTTTTGACATATTTCCCTCTTCCTTCCTGTATTATTTTCGGTGCTTCTCTTGATAAATTCATTTTAACATGCCTTTATGCTATCAAAAATAGCCTGATTTTTCATTTTTTATATCAATATGCTATATTTTGTGCTATAATAGCAAGCAATGACGCATTTAGATATATGCGCTGGCAATGAGCAGTGCCCCAAAAGCCAAATATAAATTTTCGTCATGCTTGCATGTAAGAAAATTCATATTTGACTTTTGGGATAGGGCGAACGCCCGACATGAGGAAAATCTTTGATTTTCCGAATGGCACTGCGAAGTAGTGGTAACGCACTGCCGGACTGGCGGCAACGATAACACTGCTGACCAACGGCAACACCGCGAACCAAAGGAGGACTCTATGGGCAATACATTCTTCAACATCTTTCCCAACGAAAGCTTTATTGATCTGGATATGTATCAGCACGGCTACGAGCAATGTGATCCCGGGCACTCATTCGGCCCGATGGCAAGAAATCATTATCTGTTCCACTATGTCCTCTCAGGCACCGGAACATTAATGTCGGACAACTCAAAGGGCGTAACGCAGACCTTTTCCATCAAGAGCGGACAGGGATTTTTGATCTTTCCCGGTCAGATCAATACATATTTTGCCGACGAACATCTTCCCTGGGAATATATGTGGATTGAATTTGACGGGCTGCGGGTAAAAGAGGCTCTCGATCTGACGGAGCTGTCTCCTGACACCCCCGTATACCGTCCCCGTTCCAAGGAACTGCGGGAGCTGCTGATGCAGGAGATGACTTACATCGTCCACCACGCCAAGGAAGCCCCCATGCATCTGATCGGGCATCTCTACCTGTTTCTGGATTACCTTACCCGTTCCGCCACCCGAACCACACCCCTGCACAGCAGCAAGATGAGCGACTATTATATTAAAGAAGCCATCAATTTTATCGAGCAGAATTTTCAGAACAATATTTCAATAGAAGAGATCGCAGGCGTATGCGGCATCAACCGGAGTTATTTCGGCAAGATCTTCCGCAACTCCGTCGGACGCTCCCCGCAGGAGTTTTTAATGCATTACCGCATGGTAAAAGCGAGAGAACTCCTGAAGCTGACTTCTCTTTCCATCGCCGATATCGGATCGGCGGTTGGATATGAAAATCAGCTTCACTTTTCCCGGGCGTTTAAGGGAATTTACGGCGTTTCGCCGAGGGAGTGGAGGAATCGGTATAAATAGAGAGAGGGATTTTAAGAACGGACGCGGGAAGAGGCGGATATATCCTGTTCAGACACGCTTTCGCTTGAAGAAAAACGCAACGGTACTAAGCTCATACAAAATTTTGATTAAAATTTTGCATTCGCTAAGTGCCAGCGTTTTTCTACAGTCTTCACAGGATATATCCGCCCCTTCCCGCCAGGTGCATTCAGATTAAGAAAATCTTAAATACTTCATAAAAGATTTTTCATGTAAGAATTGATAAAATATTGTATGGAATTTGATTGTCCGTTACGGGCGATGGTAACCAGGTATCCAATATTGTTTACCGGATGACATTTGCGTCCGGTTCCATGCTTAATTCGGAAATGAGGAGTTATGAGTATTTTTGTATTGAAATGTATTGCGTTGTATCTGATGGTGCTGGATCATATCGGCTTTTATTTTGAAGGTTTTATTCCTTACGGCCTTTATATGGTTCTCAGAATTTTGGGGCGGGCAAGTTATCCTCTGTTTTTGTTTTGTATGACGCAGGGATATCGGCATACCCGCAGCCGAAAAAAATATCTTATACGGCTCTATCTGGGAAGTCTGTTTATGACCGGCTTTATACTATTTGTGGATGGCACTTTCCCCGTAGACGGATTTGGATACGGATTTCATAATATTTTTCTGTCCATGTTTCTGGTAGGGATTCTGATCAGTACGATTGAGGTATTTCAGAAAAACCGGAAAAACGGTCTAATACTGACCGGATGTATTTTTGCCGTACAGTTTCTGTTCCGTCCGGCACCATGGATTCTTCCTGTACTGAGGGATTACAGCGGAGATATACGCACGGGAATTTTCCCCAATCTGGCTCTCAATGAGTACGGGCTGTTGTTTATTATTCTTGGACTCTGTATGTATTTTCTGTGGGAACGGAAAGACATGTTTATTATTGTTTACCTGCTTTTTTGCATCGCCCAGTACAGTGATGAGATGATACACGGGGAGGGCGCATTTCCCACCCAGTGGTTTATGATACTGGCACTGCCGTTTATGCTGCGCTATAACGGGGAAAGGGGACGGAGTTTTAAATATTTCTTTTATGTCTTTTATCCCGCCCATACGTTTTTGTTGTTTTATCTGGCGAATTTTGTATGGGGATAACAAAGCGACAATCAAGTAAATCAAATTGTTCTGCCGTTGTCAAAAAACTAATCCGCCTTATTTTCCGCAATCATATTGCATTTATCCCACCTCTCACCCCGATAGGAAAATGCATTTTCCGTGATTTCTCTTAACACAAAACCGACTTTCTCATAACAGTATTTAGCCCCGGCATTTGCTGAAAATACATTCAGCTGAACAGCCCGCGCCCCTGTCACCATAAATGCATATTCAAGGACAAGCCGGAGCATTTCCTGCCCGTATCCCTTTCCTCTTTTCTTCCTGTCCACAATAATATATTTCAGAAATCCTGTATTACTTTTCACATCGATACAGTAACAGAAAAATCCTACCGGCGTTCCGTCATCCTCCGTTGCCGTATAAGCGCTGTCTCCCCAGTCCCGCGCCCCTTTATCCAATGTCCTGCGCAGAGTTTCCTTCGTCATGGGATATGGTATGAAATTTGCGCTCCACAGGGCATGAGCCCTCTCATCGCCCGTCCATTTTGACAGGTATGCATAATCACTATCTTCTATATATGGCCTTATTCTCATGAGTTGCACAATCCCTCCTCAACCGACCACCTTATTTTCCTCTCCGCCCCCCGGGGAAAACTGATGAGCAGTGTACCCTTTTTCACGGCAATACTGCTTTCCATTCCGTTAAATTCATTGCTCACCCCCAGAGGAAAACTGTTTGTCAGCGTCGCGTCATGCAGTTCATATTTCAGACGCCGCAGATACACTCCGACAGACCGGTCCGAGCAGGAAAATATGGATATATATCCGCTGTCTATCTTTTCAAAAAAAATCTCCCTGTCCGTAATCGCCGTTAATACGCAATCCTTATCAAACAAAAGTCCCTGTTTTCCATGTTCCGACAGGTAAGAGAGCATCTGCAGATTCGCGATCGTATGATCGATGCGCCCGCCCGTCCCACAGTAAATATGAAATTTGCCATATCCTGCCCGGATTCCTTCTTTTATTGCTATGGACATATCCGTATCGTCTTTTTCCGCAGGCAGCTTCAGCACGTTTTTCCCCCTGGGAACATACTGTAGCGTATCAAAATCTCCTACGATCAAGTCAGGGACAATTTTCTTCTCCTCCAGATAGTTCAGCCCCGCATCCGCCGCTATGACTAAATCATCCATCCCTCTTTCAAACTCCAGCCCATAGTTTTCGCCGGCTCCCACTATATAGCAAATACCGTTTTTCATTACATCGCTCCTCTTTCCCGTTCACCCCGGCTCTTTCTACCGTTACAGATCGTCCTCTTCCGCAATATGAGCCACCGTCCCCGGATTTTCCTCAAGGAACGCCGCGATCTCCTCCATAAATCTCTTACCGTACTTTCGGAACTTATTTTCACCGACACCGGACACCCCCAGCATCTCCCCTTCCGTTCCGGGCAGCTTCGCACACATATCGATAAGCGTCCTGTCGCTGAACACAATATACGGCGGCATACCTTCTTCCCTGGCGATGGTAAGGCGCAGCTGCCTGAGCCTTTCAAACAGCTTATACCCCGCACCGGTAAGCCCGTCCGTGCTCCTCGCCTTCTTCTTTGCCGGAGCCGGCGCCTTCTTTTCCTCCGCTTTCCTGATCCCGACATAGGCGTCTTTCCTTTTCAGCCCGCTGATATCCCCTATGCGAAGAACGCTGTACTCTTCCTCCGTCCGGACCACATAGCCTTCCCGGATCATCTGCTCTATCAGCAGGCGGACATCCGCCTCCGTCCTGTGCGCTAACGCCCCGTAGGATCTGAACGAATCCGCACCTGTCTCCCTGAGCCTTGCCCTGTTTGCGCCAAGCAGTGTGCCAGCAACAATTGCAATGCCGTATCTGCCCCTTGTCTCCGCAAGGCAGTTGATCACCTGCTTCGCATCCTCCGTCATGTCGACTTCTTCGTACCAGTGATGGCAGTTTCCGCAGTTATCACAGGGCATCGCCACCTTCTCCCCGAAGTATTTCAAAATATAATTTCTGAGGCAGGACGTACCTTTACAGTACTCCTCCATAACGCGGAGCCGGTATAAATCTCTTTGTTTTATAAATTCCACATCCTCCTCATCCGTTCCCTCAAACTCTTTCTTTTCCAGAAGAAATTTCCCGATCATGATATCCTGCGCGGAAAACAACAATATACACTTTGCATTTTCTCCATCTCTTCCGGCGCGCCCGGCTTCCTGATAATAGTTTTCCATACTCTGCGGCATATTATAATGGATTACAAATCTGACATTGGACTTATCGATCCCCATCCCGAAAGCATTGGTAGCCACAATCACCGGCGTCCGGTCATAGATAAAATCATCCTGGTTTTTCTTACGCGCCTCATTGTCCATTCCCGCATGATATTTTGCAACGGATACCCCCTGTTTAAACAGCGTCTCATACAGTGCATCCACATTCTTCCTTGTAGCACAGTAAATGATACCGCTCTCATTCGGATTCCTTTGCACGTAATCCGTCACAAACGCATCCTTGCGCTTTCCGGCAACATGCTCTACACTGTAATACAGATTTTCCCGGTCAAACCCCGTAACGACAACTTTCGGATTCTCCAGTTTCAAAATACATTCCATATCATCCTTTACTTCCTTTGTCGCCGTTGCCGTAAAAGCGCTGACAACAGGCCTTGTCGAAAGGCTTTCGATGAAATTTACAATGTTCAGATAACTCGGCCTGAAATCCTGTCCCCACTGTGAAATACAATGCGCCTCATCCACAGTCACCATGGAGATCTCCACCTGCGACGCAAACCGCATAAAACCGGCGCTCTTAAGCCTCTCCGGCGCCACATAGATAATCTTATAAGCGCCCTTCTCCGCCAGCGTAAGGGCTTTGGAAATCTGTACTTCTGTCAGGGATGAATTGATATATGCCGCATGAACGCCGGCTTCATTTAAAGACTTTACCTGATCCTGCATCAGAGAAATCAGGGGTGATATGACAAGTGTGATACCGGGAAACATCAGCGCCGGCACCTGATAGCACAGGGATTTTCCAGCGCCCGTGGGCATGACGGCTACTACATCCACCCCGGCAAGGAGCGCATCCATGATATCCTCCTGCCCCTTTCTGAAGGAGCCATAGCCGAAATACGTTTTTAATACTTCTGTTTTATTCATGATTTTATCTTTCTGTTTTCACATGGCAGTACGGCCTGAAACATTTCCTTTTCAATATTCCTTCGTCATTTCCTCTTCCGAAATATCATATTTCTCCAGAAATTCTTTCAGGTCCCCGTTATTTCTGATTAACATAACTTCTGAAAATCTGCCTGTATGTATATTTTTAAAGCCTGCCACCTGTTCACCGTTGCAGATACTGGCACGGATGACCGGTTTTAAGTTCTCTTTATCATAATCCGTTTTTACAATTTTTCTTTTGAACATGGAATCTCTCCGGTGGAATCTTCATAAATACCATGCCACATTCCTGCGGCAGTTCCATTTTCAATTGATTATACTACTTTCTTTCAGCATTTACCATTATAAAATACCAATAATGCTTTTTCAAATCCCCTCCCCGTCAAATGCCGGAATAAAACTTTCTTTTGCGGTCTCTCCCTCCTGAATAAACCCGCATTCCACGCCGATGGAAATCGCATAGTCCACCACCTCTTCATACTCCGCCTCCGTCACTCTGCGATTCAGTTCCGGGTATGCAAAAAGCCCCGGCATCGGTGTAAACTGGTTCATAATACTGATATAAACGGTGTTTCCATACGTCTCATATAAATACCGTATCACCGCTTTGGAATCCTCCACGCATCCGGGCAGTACCAGATGCCGCACAATCGTCCCTCTCTTTATCAGTCCGTTTTCGTCCCCGTTTTCAAACACTGCCGCTCCGGTCTGGCGCACCATTTCAGCCACCGCCATCTTTGCCACCTTACCGTAATCCTCCGCGTGAGAGTAACGCATTCCCAGCCCCGCATCCATATATTTAAAATCCGGCAGATAGATATCCACCAGCCCCTCCATCTGCCGAAGCGCATCCACATATTCATAACTTCCCGTATTATAGACCACCGGCAGAGAAAGCCCCTGTTCTTTCGCCCTAATCAGCGCTTCCCGGATCTGCGGCACAAAATGCCCCGGCGTCACAAGATTGATATTATTCGCCCCCTTCGCCTGCAGTTCCTGAAAAATCTCCGAAAGCCTCGCTATTGTTATATACTTCCCTGCGGTTCCATTCGCAATATTCTTATTCTGACAAAACACACAGTGCAAAGCACAGCCGGAAAAAAATACCGTCCCCGATCCCGCTTCCCCCGAGATACAGGGTTCCTCCCAGTAATGCAGTGCCGCCCGCGCTGCCTTTATCCTATCTGTCTGTCCGCAGATCCCGGTTTCTCCGGTATCTCTTTTTACACCGCAGTTTCTGGGACACAACCTGCACCCATTTTCATCCGCTGCCTTTCCGCTTCTTCTCAAATGATCATGCATTCCGCTTTCTTTCTCTTCCGCCTCTCCGCTTTCTTTCTTTTTTCCGCCAACTTCCATTCGCCCGCTTCGGCGGGCACCCAAATCAGGATCGTAAAATTTTTCATTTCACGCCATCTATCCACTTTCCCATATATTTGGTGATTTATCCTCTTTCCCCTTTTCTTCCGCCCTCTTTACATCCTCCGCATGATACCATGCATCATATCATTATCATACGGCAAATATCAGAAAATTCCTACCCCGTCAAATATTTTAGACATTATGTAAACTCATTCGATAATTATCCGAAAATATCATCTTATTTCTCTTAATTGCATTATTTTTTACCGCATCCTCGGACTTATTTTTCAAAATCCAAACAATTTCCTATTTATTTGTTTTATTTCTTTATAAAATACCTGCTATTATCTGTTATAACTCTATTTTCTTCTCTTTTTTTTTCCATATGGTTTACATAATATCTATTTTCCCGACAATGCATCAGGCATACCTGTTTTAAATAGGTTTTTCATTCCAACCGCAATCCCCAGCGACACAACTCCCGCAAACAAAATCACAGCAAACTCAAATCCCCTGCACAGCTCAAACAAAACACCATACATCGCATTCCCCAGCGGCTGCGCACACATGGAGACGGAAAGAATGACTGCTATCACTTTCCCGATCAGCTCTCCCGGTGTTTCCGCCTGTACAAATGCCATAATCTGTACCGCAAAGATCGTCACACAGACCATAATGAAAAAACAGCACACCATAATAATCAGATAGTTGATTATGCCGGAAGTAAATACGATCATTGCCGCTCCCATCGGAAATACAAAAGCTGTACCGGCTATCACAAGATATCCCATCTTCTGCAACGTAATCTTTTTTGCCAGCGCCCCGGCGCAGATACCACCTGCCAGTCCCCCCGCTGCCAGAGCCCCTTCCGCATAACCGCAGAGCCTGTTCGCCAATGCGGATTCAAGAGGTAAAACTTCCGTCACCAGATAAGGCAGCCCTACGGTCAGCATGGCGGAAAGAAACAGATTGATCCCGCAGACAGCCAGCAGAGCCTTTCCGATAATCGGCTTTTCTTTCCGA
This sequence comes from Lachnospiraceae bacterium, assembly GCA_022799355.1. Taxonomy (GTDB): domain Bacteria; phylum Bacillota; class Clostridia; order Lachnospirales; family Lachnospiraceae; genus 1XD8-76. The sequence goes on from JAAWOG010000011.1 coordinate 72,994, forward strand.
ATAAACCGGATGCTCTGCGCAAAATCCGTTTTCACGGTTTTCCATATACCGTCCTCCATCTCCCGCTTTGTAAATGGAATCCGAATAAACAGTTCCATTACTGCCGACATAAAAAAGCATGCCGTGCTAACCCACAGTACGGGCTTCAATCCGTACATGCTGTAGAGGATACCGCCGAGAACAGGTCCCAACAGTGCGGAAAAGGAGTTAATTATGTTAACCACCGAGTTTGCCGCCAGAAAATTCTCCCTGCTGACAAGCGCAGGAATGCTTGCCTGAACAGAGGGCTGATACGCTCCCGCAATACCGTACAGGATCATCAGCGTTACCGTGATGAGCACCACAATGTTTAAGCCTTCCATCAACAATGAAAATATGGCGATAATCCCCGCCGTAAAAAAATCCAGCACAACCATAATGTTCCTTTTATTTACCCTGTCCGCAATCATGCCGCCCACAGGCGATAACAAAATCGTCGGCAGAAACGCACATGCCGTAACCGTTCCGAAGAGTGCGGAAGAACCCGTCCGGTTGAGCAGATACAAAGGCAGCGCAAATCGGATTGCCGCATTGCCGAACAGGGATATGATCTGCCCGATTACAACCAGTGTAAAATCTCTTGTAAATAATTTTTGTTTCATTTTCTAAGTCTCCTTATTAGCTTTCATGTACAGATTTATCTTCATACCGCATGACGGTATGTATTACTTTTAGAAAATATCTGCCCCTGTTTCAGGGCAGACTCTACCACTGCCATTATTTGTTTTTCGTCTCCTGATAAAGCGATGCCAGATTCCTCATCCTCTCCACCAGTTCATCATCCACAATATCCAGCCCGATTCCCCGCATCATCTGCCGAAATACCATAAGCCTCCGATAATATTCCTCTATTGTACTGTGAAATATCATCGGGTTAGTCCAGATATTCGCTACGAGCACAACCAATTCCGCCAGCTCCGCCGGATACTCCGTCCGAATGGAACCGTCTGAAATTCCCTGCTCAATGATCGGCAGAATATACTCCGGCGCAACATTCTCCACCGTATCGCGAAAAATACTGAAAAGCAGCCTTGGATTATTGCCTAAATCCGGCGCAACGATAAACAGATCATCCATATCCGTCCTGTTCACGGATTCCTTGAAAATTGTTCTCAGCTTTTCCTTCCCGGTAAGATCCGTGCGGTCGCGAATATCCGCCAGCATCTTATTGGACTCTTCGGTCGTTTTATTCGTTACGGCGACCAGAATATCGTCTTTGGACTTAAAATGATGATAGATCGCCCCCTTGCTGAGCCCCCCCAGATGATTGATAATATCCTGAATGGACGTATGCTCATACCCCTTTTCCATAAACAGGCGGGTAGCCGCTTCCAGTATCAGGTTGACCGTCTCTTCCGGATGTTTATTTCTTGCCATATCTGCCTCTCCCTGCGGATTGTTCGTTCTGCTGTCGGTATATCATCAAAAAACTACGGGAACGCATCCCAATGTCATTTTCCGCATAACATACCAACGGTATGTTTATATTATCATACCGTTGGTTTGTAAGTCAAGTATAAAATCCTTTCTCTGTAAATCCGCCGTAACAGTTCAGCATAGGAGTTTGCACTTGCTGCAAACTCCGTAAAAATGTGTGATGGGAAAATAGAATCCGCCGCGGACATGGCAGCGGAAATTTTATTTCCATCACAGCGTCCGCGCTTTCATATTCAATTATCTCCTCAAAACAAATCCCTCTCCTTCATAAACACGCACCGGATTCCCCCTGATAATGCGGTTATGTTCCCGCCACGCGCTGCCAGCCTGCTTTTCCTTTTGCTCTTTTCTCATATCTTCCAGTTTCTTTCTGAGTTTCTCCATCGCTCTCTGCTTATTTTGAAACTGGCTCCTCTCCTCGGTGGACTTCGCCACAATCCCTGTCGGAATATGTATGATCCGCACACCGGTTTCCACCTTGTTTACATGCTGCCCTCCCTTTCCGCCGCAGTGAAATTTTTCTATACGATATTCCTGCTTCTCCGCAATTTCCTCTATCTCCGGTATCATGCTCACATCCACATACCAGTTTTTTCTTTTGCAGTTTTTCCGGAACGGACTTTTGCTGATCCACAATACGGTTCCTTCCAGTCCGCTCAGATCCTGCTGCGTCCGGAATCGTATGGAATCAAAACATCCTTTCTCCGCACCTGCGGTATCTGACAGAATTTCCAGTTCCCCATACTCTTTCTGCAACGCCGCAAACAGCTTCGCGACCGCCATCTGGCACTCCGCAGGTCCCTGTCCTGCGCTGATCTGCATTATCATACTGATCCTCCATTCTTACTCAACCTGCAAGTTTGAGCGTAGGCACAAACTTGTATATACTTATCTCTTATCTTCTGCTTCCCGCCTTATAATTATAGACCGGAACCAGCCTCTCCGTTATTTCCACGGTATCTTTGATCTGCTCCGCGATCTCACTTATGGACCGGTAGGCAAAGGGCGCCTCATCCAGTGTTTCCGCTCCGACGCAGGTGCTGAAAATGCCCTTCATTTCCTTTTTAAATGCCGATACCGTATATTGTTTTTTTACCTCTTCACGTTTTAATCTCCTGCCGGAGCCATGGGGCGCCGAACAGTTCCACTCACGGCTGCCCCTTCCGACGCCGAGAAGTATCCCCTCTTTCATGTTGGCAGGAATAATCACATGCTCTCCCTTTTGAGCTGAGACACATCCTTTGCGGAGCATTCCGGTTTCATCCAAATAATTATGCGCCGCAGAAAACTGCTCCTTCGCCTTCCATTTCATTCCCTTCAGAATCTCCCTGACAATGATCTGACGATTCCACTCCGCATAGCGCTGCAATATCCGCACATCCTCAAGATATGCCTCCTTCCCTTCCTGTTCCAGGTAACTCATATAATAAGGTACTTCCAATCCCTGTTCCGAAAGACGCCTGTGAGCCAGCTTTGTGTAATACTCCGCCACTTCCTCCCCGAGATGCCGGCTTCCCGTATGTACCACAAGATACATACCGCCATCCTCTCCTCTGTCAAGTTCTATAAAATGATTTCCGCCGCCCAGCGTACCAAGGCTTTTCTCCGCTCTGCTTCTGTCAATATGCCTGATACAGTGAATACCCTCATAAGAAAATTCTTTTGCCATGCAGTGCGCTTCCTTACGCACCGCAAACCCGGAAGGTACATTCTCCCGGATCACTCTGTCCAGTTTCTGAAATTCCGCGCGGTCTGTGTTCAGTTTTACGCAGGTCATGCCGCATCCCAGATCTACTCCCAGAAGCTGCGGTATCACCCTATCTGTCACTGTCATGGAAAGCCCTATGGGACCGACTTTGCCGGGATGGATATCCGGCATCAGACAGATCCTGCTGCCCTTTGCCGCCTCATTGTCACATATCATTTTCACCTGTGCCAGGGCATAGTCCTCCACATCATCCGTGTATATTTTCGCCTCAGCCCAAATACCTTTTACTGTTTTCATTTTCTTTTTTCTCCCTAAAATAAGGCACAAAAAAAGCACCTCAAAGGTGCATCGTCCGCAAACCTGTTTTCAGTCCGTAAGGGGCGTCGTGCCTTTGATTTTTTGTTCCGTTATTTTGTTTTCGATCTTTTCAATTTTCCGCATGGCAACCCCTCCTTTCCTGAGTCTGATTTCAGTTTTCATATCAACAGGTACATGATAACACAGGCGCACGGCGTTTGCAAGCACTAACGCCCGTGTCTCAGGACATACGCATGAATGTTTTCATTGCCCCAATTTCTATTTTCGTTGTTTTTAAAGTTTTATTATCTGCTCTAAGTATTTTTCTGCTTTCATACTG